>JAFAXZ010000114.1 GCA_019240665.1 Pseudonocardiales bacterium
ACGATCTGCGCCCGCGCGGACACCGACCCGTCATACGATCCCGACCCGACTACCGCTTGAAGCTGGGCACGATCCTGTTCTGAAAGAGACATACACAGAGTATCCCACAGAACACTGTTAGTGTAAATTTATACATATCTAAGCAACAGTAGTAGTGGGCAGAATTGGTTATCCTTCTGGTGCGCGGGTTGCGAGTGCTGGGATGGCGGCGATCTTGTCAGCAGTGAGGTGGTCCCAGAGGATTCCTGTTGGTCGTCGCGGTGGGCCGCAGGTGATGGTTTCATCTGGTGTGACAATGAGATCAACGCTGAAATCATGGCGGGTCTCGGGTAGTGATTCGTCGAGCACTTGTAGCGGATGCACCGTAGTCACGATCGTGGTTTCTGGTCTGATGAGACCGGCTTCTTGTAACAAGGCAACCTCAATGTCGGAGTAGCCAGCTCCTTTTCCTAGTCGTACGCCGTAGCGGTTGACGGCAACGCTGCCGCAGATGATGAGATCAACGGATTCCATTTCATCGACGCCTACTGTCTGCGCTATGCGTGCGGCGACTTTGCTGGACGCTGCTTGCTGCGGTGGTACAGTGAGTTTGGCTGGGTCAAGGAGGTAGAACGGTTTGTCGGCGGCGAGTTTGGGCGCGGCCATGTAGACGAGTTTGCCTTCCCGTAGGGCTTGCGCTCGTACGGGAAGTTGCGCCTTGTCCGGTACCGCTTTGATGACGGCGGCCTCTTGCCATATAGGAAGTGCGGCCAGGCGTTGCGCGGCTCGTTCGGCGCCATAGAAGGCGGGAATACGGCCGTGGACTCCAGCCGGTGCGGCCTGTTGGCGTTCTAGCAGCGTCCACACCCGTTCACGGATGGTGTTCTTGGCCTGGCCGTCGGGGTTCGGCACGGTTCTCCTCATGAGGAGGCCATGAGTGTTAGTAACCGGTCGTACACATCTTGGACTATGGGCACGTTTCGCCAGGGGCGAAGCTCGCCAGCGGCGCCGAATACCACATTGAGACCACCGCCACCCCACGTTGTCTCCACGGTATCGATCGCCGTATGCAGGGCCGCTGCTGCCTCGTCGAGCTGACGCTGACGGATGTGGGCAAGGGTGAGATTGCCCAGGGCGATGGCCTGAGACTTCGACCTATCCCGCAGAGTTTGCGCA
Source organism: Pseudonocardiales bacterium (assembly GCA_019240665.1). Classification (GTDB taxonomy): domain Bacteria; phylum Actinomycetota; class Actinomycetes; order Mycobacteriales; family Pseudonocardiaceae. The sequence goes on from JAFAXZ010000114.1 coordinate 1,156, forward strand.
GTGTGTTCCAGGATGGGCTGCGCCCGCTTGGCCTTGTTGAGGAACAGGTAGCAGGAACCGGCGAGACGACCATAGTGCGTTGGCGAGAACAGCTCAAATGCGGGGTCGCTGGAATCAATGCGTTCGAAGAGGACTTCGGCTTGCCCTAGTATCTGTTCGCACTCTTGTTGATGCCCGAGCATGGCGTGAGCCTCGGCGGCGTGCAGCACAGCAAGTCCGGTCAGGACATCGCTGGTTGTTTTGGTCGTCTCGGCGGTCTGCGTGGTTAGCGCTAAGCCGGCTTTGGGGTCTTTCTCACCGTACAGTGCGACAAAACTGGTACGCAGGAGCGCTAGTCCTTCGGCTGCGGGTGCTCGGAGTCGCCGGGCGGCGGTGATGGCTTGAGCGAAGTAGTGGCGAGCTGTGGTGTGGTCGCGGCGTTGTGAGGCATCCCAGACAAGCTGGCCCATGAGCGTAGCGGCTTCGGCTTCTACCTCGTATAACTCGCGACGGACCCGGTTGGTGGGTGCGTGCGCCCGCAAAAAGGTGACTTGACCAAGGCATTGCCCGGTATCGGCTAGTAGTGATGTGGAAGGGGCGCGGTCGTAGCGTGCATCGAGGTCTTGCACGCGCTCGCGTAGCCGCGCCACAGCGATCAGGTCAACCCTTGCAGGGTGCGCCAGCGCGTAGGTCAGGTGCTCGTCTGAGGCAGGCTCGGGCTCGTTGGCTTCGGAAAGCAGGCGGTCGAGTTGGTCAACTGAGACTTGAAGGACGCGGGTGATCTTGGGTCGTATCCACGGCTGAGGTTCAGCATCTCCGGTTTCCCACCGAGCGACAGTGGTGCGTTCAACACCCAAGTGTTCAGCGAACGACTCCTGTGTGTAACCAACGGCCCTGCGACGCTGGGCGAAGCCCTGCCGTTTCGATGCCAATGCTGTCGCCTCTCCAAGCGTGCCGTTTGCCCAGGTCAAGCCATCTCATGTGTCACGGATGCGACAAGCAGGTATCAACCGTGCGCTGGTTGAAAACCGCTAAAGCCTGTTGCTGCACATTACGGCCCTATGCAGCGCCAAAGCAACGGAGGCAACAGCGATGACCAGCATCTATCCGGTTCTGCTCAATCGCAAGGGCAGGCGTGCCGAGGGCGCTAGCCAAAACACAGAACCTGACGGACTCCTCCCCAACCCACAGGTTGCCTGGCTAGATGCGCTAGCACCCATGCGAGCGACCGCTGTCCGTGTACTAACACAGCACGTCAGCGGCGAGGGGCGTTGCCTGGTCTGCGGCTCGGCGTGGCCGTGTGACCGCGCTGTGCTGGCTGAACACAACTTGGCGGCGCAATGAGCACGGCCCGTGAACTGACTGGACCGGCGACGCTGCCATCCGAGACGGCGCTCAGCGCGCACACCGATGCTGCCTGGCCCTGTGAGCTGGTCCTGCTTGCCGATCACAATTACGACCTGGCGGCGGTGTGAGCCTCCGTTTGAGCGGGGCTGGTTCGGCGACGCGTCCCGGAGGCGCCGCCGGGCCCGCCCTGTCACCCTACGCCGGGTCACGGTTGCGGCCCCTGGCGCTTGGGTACATGCGGCTACCGGCATTCGACCCGCCCGGACTCGCTGACCGGCTCAACCTGGACACGCCCACGTTCGCGCACCGGTCCGGCCTGGTCCTGGCCGACACCTACACCGAACAACCCGGCGTGTCCTCCCGCGCGGGGGCGGCGTTTAGCGCGCTGGTAAAAGCGCTGCGCCGCCCCCACATCCACGCTATTGTGATCCCATCCCCTGGGCGTTTCTCCCGCTTCGGTGGCATGTCCAGCAGCGGCGGTGGTGTGCGGTGAGACTGTCTGTGCACACCACCCTGTACCAGGCGTACGGGCGGGAACTGGCGGAGCTGCTGGACCTGCTACTGGCCGGTGAGGTGGTGTCGGATCGGGCGACCGCCGAGCAGCTGGTGAGGGTAGTCAGCGTGCTACTGCGGTTACATGACCGGCACCGAATCGACCCACGCGGCCAGTGCGCGATCTGTTGGCCGATACCCCGCACATGGTGGCGACCCTGGCCCAAACGATCCATCTGCACCGTCCACGCCGCGCTTAGTTTCTTTCTCCACCACCAACCAAACCAAATAAGGGCGCGATGATCCGTAACACAAACACCAGTGGGCCGGTCGGTCTGCCCGCAATGGTCGAAGAGCTACTCATCGACGTGGTCGCCGATGGTTTCACGCTGCACTGCTGCGGCCCCAAGGCCGCGCCGAACGCGCTAGTCGCTTCCTATGAATGGAATCACTACATAGATCCACTCACCATCCGCACCTTCGATCGAGTGACCACAGCCCGACTGCCCAAGCGGAGTAAGAGGGTAGATATTTTCGTACCCCAGATCGTGGTCTGGGCCTACGAAGGACCCCCGCAGCAAGCACTACGAGCCTTACTCAATTTAGTACACTCCGACCATCCCGACGCCCCCATCTCCGACTACCCAGCCCCCGCAGGGCTACATGTTCCGCGCACCCAACAACGCCCAATGACAATCCGACTCCCCTCACCAACTCCAGCCACAGCACGGGCTACCCGCCTCGCCACACCATGCCGGACGTATTCCGTGAGCACCATACGCAAGTGACGCTGACTGAAGATCAGTATGCGGTCGGTGAGTTCGGCTCTGAGGGTACGTACGAACCTTTCAGCGAAACAGTTCGCCCGCGGACATCGCGGAGGAACCCTCACTGGCACTGTCAAGTTGTTGGGGTGTGGTGGGATGGGCTCCCGGTAGATCTTCGGGGGAGGGACCCACTTGATGGGCGTCGTGTCGTCGTCGCTGTACAAGGGCCATCGATCTCCGGCGGAGATCATCAGCCACTGTGTGTGGCTCTATCACCGGTTCCCGCTCAGCTTCCGCGAGGTCGAGGAGATGTGATGGCCACCTACGAGACAATCCGAGGGTGGTGCCAGAAGTTCGGGCAGACCTATGCGAACGGACTGCGCCGCCGGCAGCCACGCCCAGGGGATAGTAGGGTCGGGAGCTGGCGCGATGACTACCACTGACGGTAGGTCCCGTAGCCTTATGTTCCTGCGGTTTCCCGCGAGGCTGTCCCACTACGGTGGCCATGGCAAGCAGATGTTCCGTTTCCAGCTCCCGCCCGTCAAACCGGGCATGCGGTTCTCCCGCACACGGCTTACCGACGCCGTTCACCGCCGGCATTCGGCCTGTCCCGCCAGGGCTTGTTCGCCCTGGGTGCGACGACAATTCCACTCAGGCGGATCAGTCCGCATCGATCCGGCATCTGGTAGGCGACCACGGACAGGCCGAAGCGCCGTCCGCGTTTATGTCGCTTTCCTATGAAAAGCGCCAGACGTTCGGTCGCGTAATTACTGATCGTGTCGAAGCGGTCGGCGGAGTGACCGTATCGAAAGTAGGCACTCCAGCCGCGCAAGAACATGTTCATGTCCTC
>JAFAXZ010000157.1 GCA_019240665.1 Pseudonocardiales bacterium
TGATCCGCTACCACGCCACGCTCAGCTAGCAGCTCTTCACCATCGCGCTACGACAGTCCATAACGGAGGTACCAGCGCACTGCCAGCACGATCACCTCCCGCGGAAACCGGAAGCCGGCGAACGCCGATGGTGGCGGGAGGACCGGACGAACACGGCGGATGCAGCGCATGAGCCTGAGCATACCGAACGACGTCCTACCTCTGTGCAACAGTCCCGACCGCAGGACCGTCTGGGCGCTCGGGCGGTTGATCTCCCCCGGATCCGAACGGTCTCCTCGACCCGCTGTTAGTTCAGCTCGATGCGTTGGTCATTGGGTGTGATGGTGAAGCGCCATCGGTCGACGCCGGGGCTGCCCGCATCGGTCCACCAGTGGTAGGCGGCGTGGACCTCGTCCCAGAGGCGGCGGGGTCCGTGTTGCTGCACCGCGAACTGGTCGTCGCTGGCGTCGGGGGTGAGGTGAGTCAGGCTGGCCCAAGACCGTGACCAGGGATCGACAAACCAGAGCACCCCCCGGCGCTGGCCTTGGTCCTCGTCGTTGATGTCGTAGGGGGAGTAGATGAACTTGCACTCCGGTACCCGAAGCCCGATGGCCAGTCGCGCCTCAAACCGTCCCGCGACCCGGTGGGGGTGAAGATCGGTCCACGTGATCGGCAGCGTGGCCCGCTGGTGCACTGGGCCCAGGATGTCGCGTAGTCGGGCCCGGGGTATGCGCTGGTGGCGCAGGTACATGAAACTTGACTTCCCGACAATGCCGCCGGATGCGCTGCCATGGGTGTCCGTCGTCAGGGTGAGCAGGCCGCCGTCGAAGTAGGGATTTCCCCAGGGGGTGAGGATCCGGCCACCGGGGCGGGTCTGCTTGACCCAGGCGTAGGGCACCCTCTGGCAGGCTGCGGTGGCGATCACCCGGTCATACGGGGCCGTGCGTGGGTAGCCCAGCGTTCCGTCTGCGGTGATCACGGTGACTGCGCCGAAACCGGCGTTGGACAAGGCCGTGCGGGCGTGCGTGGCGAGATCGGGATCGATTTCAAGGCTGGTTACCTGCTCGGCGCCGAGTCGATGCGCCAGCAGCGCGGCGTTCCACCCGGTGCCGGTCCCGATTTCCAGCACCCGGTGACCTGGCCTGGCATCGAGGTGGGTGAGCATTACCGCGACCATCTTCGGCATGCTCGCCGAACTGGTCGGCATCCATCCCACCGAGCCGGGCCGTGACGGGTGACCATCGTCCACCTGAGTGATCACAGAGTCGGTGCCCTCGACCAGATCACGCCACCGGTGGGGGTCATCGAACCGGCTCACCGGCACCAGATCACCGCTACCCATCTCCCGCCAGATGGTGTCCGGGATGAACAGGTGACGGGGTACGGCCAGGAACGACGCGCGCCACGGCGGGGCCAACGCGCCACTAGCGGACAGCTCGTCGACCAGCCGTCGCAGCGACTCACTAGCGTCGGTCATCGTCCTTGTCGTCGTCTTTTTCCTCATGCCTGCCCGGAGGGTCGTCGGGGATCGGCCGCCCCTTTTCCTCCGCATCAGTGCTGATGGTGTCCTTCTTCCGGTCATCCTCACCGCTGTGCTTACCCACGAACCCTTTTCCTCCCCTTACCTCATGCTTTGACCGCGCCGAGGGCCATGCGTGAGACATGCCCACACACCGGCGATCCCTCGAATGAGCTCGATACGGCCGATGGGATCGCGGCACTCATGACCTGGGCAGGCCGCCACGTGCGCGTCTGCCGAATGTGCTGGTGCTGTCATGCCCGGGACTATAACGTCAACCGTAATTCTGAGGGGGAGGAGATTGAGAGCGGGACAAACCGGGGAGGTCGTGCTGAGCTGGGGGTTAGTACCGGTGGGCGAGGTCCAGGGCGGTGATACTGATCCGCGGAGGAGCGTCGCCTTCGACCCAGCCCGCCAGCACCGACCTAAAGGCCAACTGCGCTGTAGCTTGGGTCCAGCAAGGTACGGGTAAAACCGGCAATGAGTCTTGAGGGATGTTCGTCTGGTGGCGTGGCCCGCGGCGGCGGATGGTCCGCAGACCGCCGTCGAGGACTCCGTCCCGGGTACGGATCTGCGATGACCTGGGAAAAGATCCGCGAAGAGCAGCCTGACCAGGGGTGTCGGTAAGGAACGTGTCACCAAGTGCCATTGACGGCATCTGCGCAACTCAGTGCGGTCACTGCTGACTGTTGTGATGCGGGGTGTCGGTAAGAACGATGTCGTGAGCCGCAAACGCGGCTGTTGCTGCTGGTCACGACGCTGATCGTTTTCCGGCGCTGGGCGCTGTCGGGAGTACCAACACGCTGCGGCTGCGGTGCGCTGACCAGGCGATATACCACGGATTGCGGCTCCTGACAGCTTCCTTACCGGTACCCCAACTAGGGCTAACGCGAAGGGCCCGGCGCACCTTCGATGGGCATGTTATGATCGCGGAGCCAGGTCATGACAGCCTCTAACTGGTGTCGCGCGTCTTCGGTCAGAAGCTCGGTCGGCGTCATGTATAGATAACGCTGAAAGGTGACCCCTTGCTTGTTACGAATCATCGGATCGGCCCCTGCCCTCAGCAAATCAAGCGTGTGCCGATACTCATTGATCTTCGCGGCGACGTGCAGCGATGTATTCCCCATGCGATCGGCGATGTTCGGATTCGCTCCTGCCGCGAGCAGCTTCTGAAACTGGACGTGGCGCTCACCCATAAGCGCCGACATCAACGGGGTTGCTCCGGTCACCGTATTCGCCATGTTGGGGTCGACCTTGTGCGCTAGCAGCAAGTCGAGATAGCCAGGATCCGCAGCCTTGCTTGCATAGTGCATGATGGTATCGCCGTTGTCGTCAGCGTGCCCGACGTCGGCCCCCGCCGAGATCAGCGCGTCCACGCCCGACTTGCTCTTATTCAGCATCGCCCACTGAAGCAAGCTCGTTTCTTTGTCACCTATCGCGCTCGGGTTGACCCCCGCTTTGACCAGCGCGCTGACTCGCGCCGCATCTCCGGCCGCCGCTGCCTCCGCGAGCTGCGCCGCGCCTCCGTCCGCAAATACTTTCAACCTTGAAAAGCCGCCTTAGTTACACCGGATCATGAACACGCCGTCACCGAGGTTGACGCCGGACCATCGCAGCGTCAGGAGTTCAACCCACACACTAGCAACCATAATCAACTATACCAGCGTTCTTCAACTCGGGTCCTGTTCCCATGCCGTAGTAACGATGCGACCGGTTTGCCCGACGGTTGGCGGCGCGAGCGAGGAACGGGCTGCCGAGGCTTCTTCGCAATCGCAGCTGGGTTGGTCTTGATCCAGTCCGCGTGTCGGTGAGGAGCACCGTCAACTTGGTCGCCTGCGTCGTGACCTGGAAGGAGCACCGGGTTGGGCACTGTTGCGTTAGCCGAGTGCAGGCACACTCAAGCCATGGTGGGTGGTCTGTCAGATGGCGAGGGGTGAGTTCGGTGAAGGCAGCCACCGCGCGCAACGTCGTGGGTGCTTCGGTCCCGAGTTCGTAGTGTCCGGGGCGGAGGTTCTGGACGAACGCGTGCCCAGCACTGATCACCTGCGCTGACTGGAGCCGTTTGAGACCGCGCATCGGCCGCAGTCGGGACTTCAACCGGCCATGATCAGCTTCCACCGGGTTGTTGGCATATCGCTCCATGATGTGGCAGGCGGGGGGCAGCAGTTCCTCGAGTACTCGCGGATACGCAGGAGCCCGGTCGGTGCTCACCTCGGCGGGGCGTGGGCCGTGCTCGAGCGCGCGGGTGAAGAACCGGCGGGTCGCCCTCAGATCCCGCTTCTGGGACACCAGCACGTCGATGACCTGCCCGAACTGGTCGATCGCCCGGTACAGGTAGCCCCATCGTCCGGCGACTTTGAGGTAGGTTTCATCGGCGAACCACCGATCACCAGGGGCATGCCGACACGGCCGCGCGGCGTCGATGAGCAGCGGGGTGAACCGCTGCACCCAGCGATAGACCGTGACGTGATCAACGTCAATACCGCGCTCGGCGAGCAGCTCCTCGACATCGCAATAGGACAGGCCGTAGCGCAGGTACCACCGCACCGCCACCAGGATCACCTCCGGCGGGAAGCGGAACCCCGCAAAGCTAAACCTGTGCGCTGGCACTCGACGACGGCGACGACGCATCGGCCCACCCTGCCCGAGCCCGTCATCCGTCAACGCAACAGTGCCCATCCAGGCAAAACTCCAACACCCGCAACCCACACAGCAGCAACGACCAGTCCAAACGGTTCCCATCACCACGGCGTCGGCGGACTTCGGTCAGATCAGCACCACTGAGCGTGAACAACCGATCCAGAGCCTCATCGTCAAACTCCGCCGGGAACCCCGACAGCTGCTCACGCTGAGCATCCGACAAGGACCGGACCGGCACCCCGCAGACCCTACGACCACCACCCGAGACCCCCACCCGACGATCACGATGGTTTTTAGTCCGCTAATGCCCGGTACCCGTATCCCGGAGACCTGCCCCAGCGGCGAGCGTCTGTTTTGGTCTTTTTAATTGGGTCCCCGTGTCACGCGCGAGCCGCCCGGCGCGCTCGCGGAGCGGAGCGGCAGTGTTGACGGCCACTGAAGGTGACGATGGAGCTATTCGTCTTGTTGCGGGTCCACTGAAAAAGAACACGGATCGCTAATGGTTTCATTAGAAATATCCCCGGATATCGTTGTTCTGGCGATTACCTGGACTGAACCAACAGGATAACTATTAGTGCAAGGAAATATTTCCGTGCCCCCATTGAGGGATCCTTGCGCCGTAACAACGCGCCTTTCCTCCCTTCGAGTGCAAGAATGTCCGAAAGAATCGCTGACCACGTATTCTAAGTTAATCACCAGCTCCGTATCGGTATCGTTGAACACGTTCCACGAGTGACTGCTTCCATAGCTAGTTGGGACACCCTCGGTTGCCGAAGAAGGACACCTTGGAGCAGCACCAGTTGACGAAGAAGACATAACCTTTACCTCTATTCTTGATCGGCTCGGGATAAACTATCGACTAGCAGTCGATCGATAGGATGAGACATTAGTTGAAAAATCGCTCTTCCCTTGCTTAGTGGTGGACTCGTCCCGTCGCAAACGAGCAGCCACAGTAGAGGAGGACGCGCAACGTCCCGGTAATACATCCTCCTCGACCTCGATCGTGTGAACTTATGCCGTGCGGTCACTCATGGCTGTTGCAGGCGTAAAATACGGCGGCCTGGTTGGGTAGAACGCTGAAGGGCATCGTCAACTTGGGCGGCCTGGCGACTGGGATGATCGGCGGATCGTCTGCGTGGAGGGGGCGAGGGGGCTGGGCTGGTGGGCACTGGTGCGCCGTCGTATAACGAGTAGCGCCACCGAGCACCGAACGTCACAGCGCCACCCACGCGGACGACCACCCAAGCGGCAACATACGAGTACGGCCACGAGCACACAGATCGATCAATTACGAGAGCCCACCAATCCGTACCCGAGATCGAAATGCAGCGCTGAGGACCTCTCCTGGCTGCCCAGCGCGGCCACGTCCAGCGGCGTGCGGGTGACCTCCTCGTAGGCCCGACCGCCCTCCCCCAGCTCGACGCCGATTCCCACTCGCCACACTGTGACGTTGGTGGGACCGAAGTGCATGCTCAGCCCGTTGTGTTCCCCGATTCGCTCGGCGATCGCTGCGGCCTCATCCAGATGTTCCCGCGCGTCGTCAGGCCGCTTGTCCCGCGCCGCGCACTGCGCCGATGACAAGTGCAGAAAGCCGAGCATCTCGGCGGGCAGCGTGTCCTCGCCACGCAGCTGGACGGATCGCCCGAGTTCGTTGATCCCGGCGGTGAGCACCCGCAAGGCGCGGCCACGGGCCGTCATCCAGATCAGGTGCAACGCCCAGATCCACCGGCTAAAGTCGATCATCGCGGGGCCGCCGTGGCGGCAGGCCATGTCATATCCTCGTCTGGCCGCCGAGACCGATAGGTCGAAATTGCCCGCGAGCCTGTTCGCGACATCGCCTGCCACGACGCACGCCCGGGGCCGCCGCTGGGCAGATTTATCCTCCAGCGCGCTAACGACAAGTGGTACATCACGGGACACGAAACGAAAAAGTGTTAAAATTCTCACAACAGTGCTGAGCCGATCAAGAGGGGGACGACGTTGGAGAAGACGCCTAATGACAAGTTTCGGGACGCACGGGAGCGCACCCAATCCCCCACCCACACGGATGAGTGCCTGTCCCGGCAAGAAGTCGCCGACTAGGCCAACGCCTGGATCTGGGAACACCACGGCAAGAAATACGACCTCAACGCAAACTATATCGGCAAAATCGAGCAAGGTATCATCCGCTGGCCGGACGCAGTGCGCCGAGCAGCCTTCCGAGCAATCTTTAAGGTACGCAAAGACTCCGAACTGGGGTTCGTCAATGCACGCGCCCGTTACTATCGCGCGGTCGTAAAATTAGATGATGTGGACGACGTGAAACGTAGAAATCTTATCGAAAACACCGCATTAGGCGTGGGAGCCCTCGCCCTGGGGGACGCGGTGGCGGCGCTGCTGGAGGCCCTCGGGATCAGCGAACCGACTCCGATCCCGCGTCGGGTCGGCGCCACCGACATCGAACACATCCGCGGCGCCACGCAGGTGTTCGAGTCCTGGAGCGACACCTACGGTGGTGGGCTGGTCTGGGATGCCGCCATGGCGCAGCTGCGCCGGTCGGTCAGGCTCCTGAAGGAGACCCTCTGCCCGGAGCAGCTGCGTCCCGAGCTGTTCAGCGCGGTGGGCTATCTCGCCGCGACCACCGGGTACCTGGCGGAGGACACCGGTGCCCCGGAGCAGGCCCGCCGGGTGTACGGCTTCGCGCTGTACTGCGCCGAGCAGGCCAACGAGCGGAACATGCGCGCCGAGGTCCTCTCGAGCAGGGCAAAGCTGGAGATGCGGGCCGGGCAGCCCGATGAAGGCCTGACCCTGGTCGAACTGGCCCTGGTTCGCGCCGATCGGCTCACCCCGACCTATCGGACGCTGTTGCACACCGACCGATCCCGCACATTAGCGAAGATGCACCGGGTTCAGGAGAGCATCAGGGCGATCGGCACCGCCGATGAGCACTTCACGGATACCACCAATGACCCACCGTCCCGCTACACCGCCGCGCGCCATCACCAGCTCACCGGGCAGGCCCTCGTCGACCTAGCACTCCTGGGCCACGACTCCGGCGAAGCCGCCCATCGACTCATGACCGCAGCCGCTGGGCACCCCGAAAGCCTCCGCCTCGACCGGGCGCTCTGCCTGGCCAAGCTGGCCAGTCTCGCGATGGCTACCGGTGACCCGCTGCAGGCCGCCACAATCGGACACCAGGCCTTGAAGGTCGCCGACAGCATCCGCCGACAGCATCCATTCCCACCGCGCTGCCGAGGAGCTGCGCGACCTGTCCCACTACGCCGCCGCCCACCACCAGATCGAGGAGGTCGAGCACCTGCGGCAGCGGATCGCCACCCTGCTGGGCACCGAGAACCCGGAGGAGGAACCTTCCCGCAATCCCTCCGCAATCCATCCCTGATTCCGCCTGAGTTCCGTCCTTGACAATCTCATGATCATGTGATCCTCGGGTGTGTCCTAAACCGGGAAGCTCAAGACACACCGTCACTCCTCACCCCAACTCAAGAGGTGACGGTGCAGGGAGGCGGCCCCGCCTACGGGCGACAACCTAACCGCGCGGGGCCGGCTCTCTCCACACGACAGATCAGGGGAAGCACCGCTGTGGACCGCGACCACGCCTTACGGCGAGCTGGTCCCAGCGCACCGCTCCCTCCATCGCCGGCCGCCGGTAGAGCGCTGACCCCCGACGTGGCTCCCGGCGGCCGGCCACCACCTAGCCCACGAGCAGCGGACACCACGGGGCGGCATCGCCTGGCCCAGTTCGGCGGCTGGGCCGACTGGTGGCGGTGGCGGTGGCGGCCCCAGTGCCAGCTGGTCGTAGAGGTGACAGTGGCCGAGCTCCAGCGCCGCCAGGAAGGTGAGCTCGCATACGCCAGTCGGGCTCGGCGCGTGCTGGTAGTGCCGCGCCAGCGCTCCACCATCAGCGCCAGCCGCTGAGTCCCAGACAAGACCAGGCGACACGCCGGGGTCGGAACGCACAATTGCGAGAGCGCTCCCCTCGACAGAGCAAAACGGCCGGGAGTTGCTCGCTCCCGGCCGTTGACGCAGAACACGGGGTGCCGTTAAGGAAGCTGCCAGGAGCCGCAATCGGTGGTATATCGCCTGGTCAGCGACCCGCAGTCGCAGCGCGTTGGCACTCCAGACAGCAACAAGCGCGGAAAACGATCAGTGTCGTGACCAGCAACAATAGCCGCGTTTGCGGCTCACGATACCGTTCTTACCGACACCCCGAATTCTCGGCTCGGTTGGTCAGATCCTTCGACCGGCGATGCTCCCCGCCCGGGATCAGCCGCCGGTGGGCCACACCGTAGCGGGCCAGCGTGTCGGTAACCAGCACCCGGGGCACGGACTCCAGTCCGGTGAGCAGCTTGCGGAAGAACCTGCTCGCGGCCTTCGCGTCGCGGCGGGAGATGACCACAATGTCCAGCACACTGCCCTGCTGGTCCACCGCTCGTCCCAGGGAGTGGGTCTTGCCCCCGATCTTGATGAACACCTCCTCGAGAGGCCACTTGTCGCCCGAGCGCGCCCGGCGCCGGCCGGTGGCGTAGGTCTGCCCGAACTTCGCACACCACTGCCGCACCGTCTCGTGGCTGAGGATGACCCCGCGAGCCAGCATCATCTCCTCAACCTCGCGGAAGCGGAGCGGGCACCGGTGAGAAAGCCAGACGCAGTGGCTGATGATCTCTGCTGAGAACCGGAATCCTGCATAAGACGGCGCCTCTGCCCCCACCAGCGCCTCTGCCCCCACCAGCGCCTCTGCCCCCACCAGCCCAGCCCCTCCCACCTCCTACGAGCAAACTCGGCGATCCTCCCAGCCACAAGGCAAGCGACCAAGTTGACGGTGCCGCCCGAACTGATCGATCGCCCGGGACAGGTAGACCCACCGCCCCGCAACCTTGACGTAGGTCTCCTCGACGAACCACCGATTACCCGGGGAGTGTCGGCCTGGCCGGGCGGCATCGATCACCCGTGGCGGGAAGCTGTTGCACCAACGGTAGATCGTGACATGCTCAACGGTGATGCCGCGCTCAGCCAGCAGCTCTTCCCCGTCGCGGTAGGACAGGCCGTAGCGCAGGTACCAGCGCACCACCAACACGATGACCTCACGGGGAAACCGGAACCCAGCAAAGCCCGACCTCAGCGGAGGTACTCGACGGTGGCGACGACGCATCAGCACAGCCTGCCCCCAGCCGGTCATCCACCAACGCAACAGCCCGATCAGCGCCTCACCCGGACCCGGGTCCGGGCTGCTGGAGGAGTTGCGTCAGCGGATCGTGCGCTCAGCGAGCCTTGCGAGCGCGGCGCCTCGCGCTCTTCTTGGCGCGCTTGGACCGCTTGTCGCCGGGAGTGGTGCTCGCCAGGAGCAACCCACCGAGCAGGCCGCAGTTGGACAGGAAGTGCTGCTGGTGGGCCTTGCGGGTGTCCGGAGAACCGGGGGACCAGAACGGGTGCTCGGCCACAGTGCTCGGGATCAGTTCCGCGGCGAGTACCGTCGCGGTAATCCGGGGCGCCCATCCGAGGGCCATCATCAGCCCGGCGGTGATCTTCACGGCAGCGCCCGCTTGCACGGCCAACGCCGGGCTGACGGACGCGGGCAATACCCCCTGGGTTTTTGCCAGCAGCGGCGTGGTTGCCTCGATCTTCGGTTTCGGGTTGATCAGGGTCTCCACGCCGTTGGCGATGGATACGGCGGCAATCAGTGGGCGGGCAACGCGGCGTAACAACACGGCGGCTCCTCTCTGAGCTGTTCGCTTTCGCACCGTAGCCCTCCTGCGCCGCCATGAGCGCGAAGCCACCCATCTGGGGCACCGGTGCGTTTGTTGACCACTAGGTTGGGGTAAGTGGGTGGATTCTACTTGGGTCTACGTAGCCGTGAAGCGTTCTTGACACCGGAGGGCACTTCCGAACCTGGAGGGCAAACGTGGCCGAACCCCGGGACCCTGTCGCGGACCTGCGGCGGATCGCCTTCCTGCTGGAGCGTGCTCACGAGGAAACCTACCGGGTTCGGGCGTTCCGCACTGCGGCATCGGTGCTCGCCGCCCGGGACGACCTGGCGCAGCGCGCCACAGCGGGCACTCTGACCGCACTGACCGGTGTCGGCGAGGTCACTGCCCGCTGCGTCACGGAATCCCTTGCCGGGGAGCGGCCGGGATACCTGCTCCGGTTGGAGAACGCTCACGAAAAGCCGTTGGACGAGGCAGCCGCGGCGCTGCGCGCGGCGCTACGCGGCGATTGCCACACCCACTCCGACTGGTCCGACGGCGGCTCATCCATTGAGGAGATGGCGACCACCGCCCGAGAACTCGGCCACGAGTACCTCGCCCTCACCGATCATTCACCGCGGCTCACGGTGGCCAATGGGCTGTCCACGCAACGGCTGCGCCGCCAGCTTGAGGTCGTCGCCGCGTGCAATGAGGAGCTTGCCCCATTCCGGATCCTCACCGGGATCGAGGTGGACATCCTCGCTAACGGTGTGCTGGATCAATCTGAAGAGTTATTGGCAGTTCTCGACATTGTCGTCGCCTCGGTGCATTCCCAGCTGCGGATGCCGGCCGCGGAGATGACTAAGCGGATGCGCGCTGCGGTGGCCAACCCGCATGTCGATGTGCTCGGGCACTGCACCGGCCGGATGGTGACTGGCCCTCGCCGGCGCCCCGAGTCGCAGTTCGATGCCGATGCGGTGTTCGCTGCCTGCGCCGAGCACGGTGTCGCGGTGGAGGTCAACTGCCGCCCCGAGCGCCTGGACCCGCCCCATCGGCTGTTGCGCCTTGCTGTGGAGGCGGGTTGCCTATTCGCTGTCGACTCCGATGCGCACGCTCCAGGACAGCTTGACTGGCTGTCCTCCGGGTGCGAGCGCGCCGCGGCCTGTGGAGTGGCCGCCGAGCGGGTGGTGAACACGTGGTCCGCCGACCAACTGCGGGACTGGACTGCCCGGTGAATCCCGCTGCCCGGTGAATCCCGCTGCCCGGTAGCCCCAGGATGTCCCCATCCGATGCCACCGCAGGGCAGGAAGTCAGTCCGCCAGCGCTTTCGCGGCGGCGGTGAGCAGCGCCTCCCGATTGGCGATCTTGATGCGGGTACGTCCTGCCGCGACCCCGAGTGCCTGCTCGGCAGCGTCGATCGCCTCCCAACCGGCCCAGGTGACCACTCCCACGCCCTGCCGGGCGAGCCGATCAATGATCATGTCGGGTTCGCGGTGTGGGGCGCGGGGCAGTGCGTCGAGGTCGTGCAGCAGGCGCTCGACGGTCTCCTTGGCGTCGCCCTTGTTGGTGCCGATCACCCCAGTGGGGCCGCGCTTGATCCAGCCGACCACGTACTCACCGGCTGCGGTAGAACCGTTGCGCTGGACCCGACCGGCCACGTGCGGGATCACTCCGGACCGCTCGTCGAACGGGACGCCGGGTAGCGGCAGCCCGCGGTACCCCACCGAGCGCAGCAGCAGCTGAGCCGGCAGAGTCACCGTCTCACCGGTGCCGACGACGCCACCGGAGCCGTCCAGTTCGTTGCGCTCACACTGCACCGCCTCCACCCGTCCGGTGCCGAGCACGGCCACCGGAGCGAGCAGGAACCGCAGGTGGATCCGCCGTGGGCGGCCACGCTGGGACCGGGTAGACCACTCCTGCAGCGTCTCGAGGTTGCGCCGCACTGTCTTGTTTGTTTCCACCAGCTCCTTGCCGGCCTCATCGAGCACCAGCTCAGCGGGGTCAACCACTACATCGGCATTGGCCAATTCACCCAGCTCGCGCAGCTCCTTGGTGGTGAATTTGGCCTGCGCCGGGCCGCGTCTTCCGACGATATGGATGTCACTGACAGCGCTGGCGCCGAGTACCTTCAGGACATGATCGGGCATGTCGGTGACGCCCAGCTCGTGTGCCGTCTTCGCCAGAATGCGAGCGACGTCCACCGCAACGTTGCCTACCCCAACCACTACCGCGCTGCGCGCATCCAAGGTAAACGCGTCCACCTCGGCGTCAGGGTGCCCGCAGTACCAGGCCACGAATGTGGTTGCCGAGAAGCTGCCGGGCAGGTCTTCACCAGGGATGGACAGTCGGCGATCCACCGGCGACCCGGTTGCGTAAACCATCGCATCGTAGTATTTCCGTAGCTCATCCACGCTGATACTGGTACCCAGCTCAACTCCGCCAAGAAACCGCACGCGCGGGCGCTCCAGGATTTTGCGCAGGGTGATCTCCAGCGACTTCATCTTCAGGTGGTCCGGCGCCACGCCATAGCGCAACAGCCCATATGGGCAGGGCAGCCGATCCACGACATCTACGGACACCGCGTCGTGCTTGCTCAGCTCATCGGCGGCGTACAGTCCAGAAGGACCGGACCCAATCACCGCCACCCGAACCGATCCGGACACGCCTGATGCACCTCCCGCACAAAGGACACGGCTCCTCACCCGCTCGACGTTACGCCCCACCGGCGACGAGGCGCCGCAACGCCGCGACGGTCAGTCCCTCTGCCCACTGCGGGTCGCCACGGAGTACTGAGACCCCATCAGGGCGAGCCAGGTCGTCAAGCACCGCCACCGCGCCAGACAGGTCCTGGTCACGGGTGTACTCGTTGACCACCGCCACACACCGCAGCCCCGCGGAGACAGCGGCTTGCACCCCGTTCGCTGAATCCTCCACGGCTACTGCGTCGGCGGGAGTCAGGTGCAAGCGAACCAGCGTCTCCAGGTAGACGGCCGGATGGGGCTTGAGGTCAGTAACGTCGGACCCGGTGACGACGACGTCAAATGCATCGAGCCCGAAAAGCATGTCGAGCAATGGCAGCACCCAATCGTCGGTGCCAGTGGTCGCAACCGCGGTGGCCACGCCCTCGGTTCGTAGTGCCGAGATCAGCTCTGCCGCGCCTGGCCGGGACTGGATCGCGCCCGTGCGGACCAGCGCCGCAAACCGGTGGGTTTTGTCCCGGTGTAGTTGCACCGTCAGCGCAGCGGCTTCGGTAGGGGAGTGTCCACTGGATTGGAGGTAGTGTTCGATGCGCCGGCGACCACCGGTTATCGTGAGCAGTTCGCCGTATTCCTCGACGTCCCATCGGTAATGCAGACCAGCCGCCTCGAATGCCTCATTGAATGCCACCCTATGACCGTCTCGTTCGGTGTCGGCGAGCGTCCCGTCTACATCGAAAATAACTGCTCGCAACGGGTCCACCCGCTCGGGCAGCGGCGGATCGGTATCGGGTCTGGTAGCTGGCGAGGCGCCCTGGGGAAGGTGCTGTCGCCGCGCGGTCGACATGGACGTCAGGCTACGGCCGCCCGGCGGGCACCAGCTTCCCTCGGCGGGGTGGAACCCCGGGGATCAACCCAGAGGATCGCCAGTAGGATCGGCTGTCGAGGCGGGCTAGCTACCCGGTCTGCTTGTCGTTCCAGACCGACGACCTCGCGTACCGTGGAACTCCGCCCGCACCGACTTCGAGTCTCGGGTCCGGCCCGCTGACCGATCCAGATCCCGTGGACGGCCACTTTCAGCCAATCGTGAAGATCCTTTATGCAGGTCGCGAGGCGTGTCAGAAGTAGTTTGACGGCCGCGGTTTCCGACGGTGGTCTCGGCGGCGCTGGGCCTGCCGGTTGGTTTGTGGCGGTCCTGCCAGCCGTCGGTAAGGGCGCCCAAGGCGTCGATGAGGTTGCGTACCGAGGCGAAGGTTCCGCGGCGAATGGCCTGCTGAGTGATGATACCCAGGGAGACCTCGACGAGCTTGAGCCACGGGTCGGGCGCAACTGCTGGTTGTCCTTCAGCGGCGCTGGCCAGCGCTGGCCGATGCAATGCCGCAGCGCGCTGGTAGAGGTTGAAGTAGAGGCCGCTGAGGTCGCGGGTCTGGGCCTGCCGCTTGAGGTCGTTGCTGAAGGTGAACGTCTCGACGTGAGCCGGCTGGATGCCCCATTTTCGCCAGATCCGAGCGACCGTGGCGAACGAGATGCCCAGCTGCTGGCCCAGCAATCGGGACGACCAGTGGTTGACCCCTAGATGCGCTGGTGGACGACCGCCGTCAGCGAGCGTGGTGGCCACCACCTCTAGTTCATCCACCACGGCTGGCCGGCCAGACCGGGGCAGGTCGCCGAGAGCGCTGATTCCCCCGGTGGCATAGCGGTTGCGCCAGCTAATCACTGTCGGGCGAGTCGATCCGGTCCGGCGGGCGATCTCCGTGTTCGTCAGACCCTCAGCCGACATCAGCACGATCCGCGCTCGTTGCGCGACGCTCGGCCGCGCTGAGGCCGAGCGCGCCAACGCCTCCAGGCGGACACGGTCGCCCTCGCGCAGGGGCAACGGAACTGCGATCGCCATGCCTCATAATCCCGCAACGCAGACTGTAAAACAACTATCAACACATGGCACTGCCTGGGACGTCTGTGGTGGTTTGCTCCCACGTTCGGGGCACGTAGATCCTCTTGACACGCCCACGCTCATCCCTGTGGACTAGTGCCCCGTGTCACAGTAAAGGTCACAGTAAAGGTGGACGCGGCGCGCAGGCGACGCCACGAGACGCCGGCACGGGAGCGAGAGAGGGGACAGACAGACGATGGCGATCGAGTCTGACGGACACAGTCGAGGTAACCCCCGACTCTACGAGCTGATCGAGAACGCGCCGAAGACCGGGAAGAGCCCAACCATCTGGGCCTGGCCAGAAGTCGTGGACTGGCTTCGAGTCGCCGGTCAACCGGTGCCCGGTCCGTGGCCGCCCCATCAGCAGCCTCGACCCAACCCCGAAGAAGAGAGCCTCCCGGTGGCGGTTGTCGAACCGGAACGTCCGGCGAGCTCGCCTGCCCCGCGTCGGGGATATGTTTCGGAAGACATTTCTCCGCCCCGTCGGGAAGAATATGCGTCGGAAGCCACCTCGAGTCGTGGATATGGGTCGGAGGACGAGCCTCCCGCTCGTGGATATGGGTCAGAGGACGAGCCTCCCGCTCGTCATGGACTCGGGTTGTTGGACACTTAACTTCCTCAGCGGCTCGATCTATTGGTCATCTATTGGTCGGCAGCAAGTAATCGTCCTTCGTGGCGTCCGAATAGGATACCTACGGGCGGCCCAATGGTTGTGCAGCTTTTCCGTGGACTGTTCAGGACATAGGAGGATCTGGATGTACCCGTCTCGTTTTCACTACGAGGCTCCACGTACGCTCGATGAAGCGCTCGACCTTTTGCAGGCGTACGGTGACGAGGCGAAGGTGCTCGCCGGAGGGCAAAGCCTCATCCCGCTCATCAAGCTGCGCTTCGCTGCGCCAGCGGCAATTATCGATATCAACAATATCTCGGGTCTGGACTACCACGAAGAGGACTCTGACGGGTCGCTGTACGTCGGCGCTCTGTGCCGCCACAGAACTCTGGAACGGTCTCCCCTCCTTCGGAGCAAGCACCCTACCATGTCGGCCACTGCACCGCTCATCTCCGACCCCATGGTCCGCAGCCGTGGAACGTTGGTCGGCTCCCTGTGCCACGCGGATCCGCAGGGTGACTGGGCGTCAGTGATGTTGGCGCTGGGGGGGGAAATTATCGCCCGCAGCACTGGGGGTGAGCGAGTCATCCCGGTCTCCCAATTTGTGGTCGGGCCGTTCCAGAACGCTCTGCAGCCGGGTGAGATCGCGGTCCGGGCTCGAGTGCCGGCACCGAGAGGCACGCGTTCGGGAACCTACCTCAAGCTCGAGCGACGGGTCGGGGACTTCGCGACCGTTGGTCTCGCAGTGGCCCTTGAGACGTCCGGCGGAACGATCAACCGGGCAGGTCTTGCGCTAACCGGTGTAGGGCCGAGCAATATTCAATGCACTGCGGCTGAGCAGGCGCTGGCTGGTAAGACACTGAACGCCAGCACGATAGACCAGGCAGCCCGGTTGGCGGCGGAGGCGGCTCAGCCCAAGACCGACGTTCGCGGTAGTGCAGAATTTAAGAGGCACGTGGTGTACACCTTCGTCACGCGTGCGTTGAGCAACCCACAGGCCCGAGCGGCCTGAAGCGCCTGACAATTCGGATTCGATATCTTCAAAGCATTGGTGACGTCAAGGAGGCGACGTGGAAGAGCGACGAATAAACGTCGTGGTGAACGGGGAACCGAAATCTGTTGATGTCGAGCCTCGCTTACTCCTAGTCCACTTCCTCCGCGAAGTGCTAGGGCTGACGGGCACGCATATCGGTTGCGATACAACGAACTGTGGTGTTTGCACCGTACTGTTCGACGGATTGCCCGTGAAGTCGTGCACGATGTTCGCAGTGATGGCGGACGGGCACGAGGTGACGACTGTCGAAGGCCTTGGCTTACCCAGTGAACTCCACCCTATTCAGGAAGGGTTCCGGGAGGAGCACGGGCTGCAGTGCGGTTTCTGCACACCGGGGATGATGATGGCGTCGAAAGCGCTTCTCGACGAGAATCCCAACCCGACGGAGGAAGACATACGCTGGGCACTGGCCGGCAACCTCTGTCGCTGCACTGGTTACCAAAACATTGTGAAGTCCGTGCTGTGGGCTGCAGAGAAGCTGCGGTCCGAGGCCGCAATGAGTCGCTGACGGCTAGAGTCGACGACAAGGGAGATGTGACGTGGCGCAGGCATTAGACGAAATCAAGATCGGTGGTTTGGGTTCAAGCCGCAAGCGGGTGGAGGACGACCGCTTCCTTCGGGGTAAGGGCAACTACATCGATGACTTCAAGTTGCCCGGTATGGTACACATGGAGATCCTTCGTAGCCCACTGGCCCACGCGCGGATCACGTCGATCGACACAAGTAAAGCTTGGCAGATTCCCGGTGTGCACATGGTGCTCACCGGGGACATGGCCGCTCAGCATAACCTGGCGTGGATGCCGACGCTGTCCTACGATACTCAGGCGGTGCTCGCCACCGACAAGGTGCGTTTCCAGGGTCAGGAAATCGCGTGCGTGGTCGCCGACGACCCCTACATTGCCAAGGACGGCTGCGAGGCGATTGTTGTCGAGTACGAGCCGCTTCCGCCGATCGTCAACCCTTACCAGGCTGTTGCGGAAGGCGCCCCGATCATTCGGGACGACAAGGAAGGGCAGACGGACAACATCTGTTACCGCTGGGAGGTGGGTGACCGGGAAGGGACCGAACGTGCCTTTGCCCAGGCCGATCTGGTCTCGAAACTGGAGCTGCACTACCCGAGGTCGCACCCTTCGCCCATCGAGTGCTGTGGATCGATCGCGGACTACAACTCGGCGACCGCTAAACTGACCGTCTACATGACGACCCAGGCCCCCCACATCATCCGGGCAGCGGTGGCGATCGTCGCGGAACTTCCGGAGCACATGATCCGGATCATTTCCCCTGACATCGGTGGCGGGTTCGGCAACAAGGTCCCCGTGTACCCGGGGTATGTCTGTTCAATCCTCTGCTCGATCCTGCTTACACGGCCGGTCAAGTGGATTGAGGACAAGACCGGCAACCTCATTTCCACCCACTACGCGCGCGACATCTACTACAAGGGTGAACTTGCTCTCCGCAAGGATGGAAAGATCCTCGCCGTGCGGTTCCATTGTGATAGCGACAACGGGGCCTTTTTCTCGGATGCTCAGCCCACGAAGTTCAAACTCGGACTGATCCATTCTGCATTTGCTGCCTACGACATTCCCTTCGGGTACATGACCGCGCAGGGCACGTATACGAATAAGGCACCCGGCGGCGTAGCATATCGGTGCTCCTTCCGGGTAACCGAAGCGATGTTTTTCCAGGAACGCGCGATTCAGGCCGCTGCCTACGATCTGGGCATGGACCAGGCGGCGTTCCGGCGGCTCAATCTGGTGAAGAGTCATCAGTTCCCGTTCCGTACGCCCTACGGCTTCTTACTGGACTCGGGACAATATGAGAAGTGTCTCGATGTCGCATTGAATGCCATCGACTATGACGATTTCTTGCGCGAGAAGGAAGAAGCTCGCGCACAGGGTCGGCGGCTCGGGATCGGTATCTCCACCATGACCGAGCCACTCGGCGCCGGTAACAGCCGCGAATATGACATCCTCGGCATCAAGATGTTCGACGCCGCGGAGCTGCGGGTGCACCCGAGCGGAAAGGCGATTTTGAAGATCGGCTCGAAGACCCAGGGCCAAGGCCACGAGACGACATTCGCGCAGATCGTCACCCACGAGCTCGGCATCCCCGCGGCCGACATTCTCGTCCAGCACGGCGACACCGACAACACACCGTTCGGCATGGGGACCTACGCGTCCCGCAGCACGCCGGTGGCCGGTGCTGCGACGGCGATGGTGGCCCGCAAGGTCCGGGCCAAGGCGCGGAAGCTGGCGGCACACCTCCTTGAGGTTTCCGAGGAGGACGTGGAATGGGAGCTCGGCCGCTTCCACGTGCGGGGTGCTCCGAACAATGGCGTGAGCATCCAGGAGTGCGCGATGGCGGCCTACGGCAACATGCCCGATGGCATGGAGCCGGGGCTGGAGAACAACGCGTACTACGACCCACCGAACATGACATGGCCGTTCGCGGCATACATCGTGACGGTCGAGGTCGATCCTGAGACCGGTGTGTGGGACGTGTTGCGTATGGTCGCGGTCGATGACTGCGGTGTACGCATCAACCCGATGATCGTCGAGGGTCAGATCATGGGTGGCATGACCGAGGCCTATGCGATGGCGAACATGCAGTTCATCACCTACGACGCCGAGGGAAACTGCGTGGGTTCGAACTACATGGATTACCTGCTGCCGACGGCGTGGGAAACTCCGGGTTTCGAGCTTCACGAGGTCGTCACCCCCTCACCGCATCACCCGATCGGCGCTAAGGGCGTTGGTGAGTGCGCTGCGGTCGGTGGACCGGCGGCATTTGTGAACGCGGTAATGGATGCCATCGACGACACCGGGGTACGTAACATCGACATGCCTCTGATTCCAGACCGCGTATGGGAGGCTCTGAAGTACAGGCGGGACATCTCGGGTGCCCCCCCGGTCAAGTCTGATGCCGATTAGATAGATTGGATAGCTAAGTTGATGACCATGGACGGGTGGGACGTCCTCGAGCATGCCCGCGAATTGTTCCTGCGGGGTGAGGCGTTTGCGCTGGCCACCGTTGTGTGGCGGCGCGGTCCGTCCTCGGGCAAGGAGGGTTGCCGGGCTGTCATCACAGCTTCAGGGCAGATGTTTGGCTTCATCGGTGGCGCCTGTGCTGAACCGGTGGTTGTTCGCGAGGCCCGGCACGTCCTCGCCGAGGGTGTGCCGCGCCTCATATTTCTCGGCACCCCTGACGAACTCGAATCTGTGGCAGTGCGGGAGGGCATCAGCTACGTACCGATGTCTTGCCAGAGCGAGGGTGCCTTGGAGATCTACATTGAACCCGTAGAGCCCAAGACTCACCTTGTTGTGGTCGGACGGTCGCCGATGGTTGAAGCCCTTGTGCAGATGGGACAGGCGATTGGCTGGCGGACGGTGCTCGTCGACCCCGACGGCGGTTCTGCAGAGAATCATCCCTCCGCAGAGTGCGTCGTCAGTGAACTCAACTTCAAGGCGGCTGGTGTCGATGAGCGCTCGCTAGTTGTGATTGCCACGCAAGGTCATCACGACGAGGAAGCCGTAGAGCAGGCACTGCTCGCAGCTCCCGCCTACGTTGGTTTGGTGGGCTCCCGGCTGCGGGCCAAGTCGGTGCTCGATTACTTGGAAGGCCGGGGATTATCCCGGGAGACGCTCGGCCGAGTGAAGGTGCCGGCGGGCCTTGATCTGGGGAAAGTCTCTCACCGAGAGATTGCGGTAGGTGTGCTGGCCGAGTTGGTGAAACTGAGGGCCGCTGGTGAGTTGGCCAGCGGTATGCGACCGGAGATGCCCGAGGTCGCCGAAGCGGTTGACCCAGTGTGCGGCATGACCGTGGGAATGGGGTCCGCACGCTACAAGGTGGATCACGACGGAACCACGTACTACTTCTGCTGTGCAGGATGCCTCAAGGCATTCGAGGGAGATCCTGCCGCATTCGCCGGGTCGGGAACAAAGTCGTGAATCGCCCCAGCATGTGGTCAGGACCAGCGTGTGGTCAGGAGAGGTCGGGACCCAGCGTGTGGTAAGGAGAGCGAGTAGTCGATGCTGATCGAGAATGAGTTCGAGGTTGCAGCGCCGCTCGAGCAGGTGTGGAGGCACATGCAAGACGTGCCGCGGATCGCACCATGCCTGCCAGGTGCCGAGCTCACCGATGTCAATGGGGACGTGTACAAGGGACGAGTGACGACCAAAATGGGGCCGGTGAAGCTTCAATTCTCCGGTACGGCCAAGATCGTGTTGCGCGACGAGGCTGCCAAGCGGATTGTGATGGATGCGTCCGGGTCGGAGGAGAAGGGCAAGGGACAGGCCACCATGAAGGTGACGTCGACGATGGTGCCCTCCGGCGCCGGAACGCGCGTCAAGGTGGCTCAAGACCTCCAGCTCAGCGGTGCTGCTGCCCAGTTCGGCAGAGGCATGGTTCAAGACGTCACGAGTGTCATCATGCGTAGCTTCGCTAAGTGCATTCAGGATGACATCGGAAGATCTTCCCGGGGTGAAGGTTCAGTACAGCGTGAAGCTGTTCCAGTGAAGGGTTTCAGCATTGCCATACAGGCAATGATGACTGCGCTGAAGAGGTTTTTCGGCCAGCTCTTCGGTCGAGGAAAATCGTGATAATGATCGATCCGTGAGGGAAAGAGAGACCGGATATGTTCTTGTGGTGGATTGGTGACCTCATCTTGCTCTTTGTGGTGTTGCCCATTGTTGTGGTGTTGATGAAGCGCATCGTTACACCAGTGGATCGAATCCGGGTGACAGTGGATGACATCCTGCACAACGGCGTCATCCTGACTGGGGAGCTTGACAACGTTCCGAGTCTGTTGGCCGAAACGGACAGCACCGTGAAGGAGGTCGGCATCGGCGCGACCCGCTACGTGAAGCGCGTCGGTCATCTGCTGGGAGCACTAGGTGTCTAGCGGGCGAGTGACTGAGGAAACATCGATGAAGAGGAGGAAACCATGCCTGCAGCCGCGTGGGTCACGCTGCTGGCTGTCGCGTTGATCGTGGCCGTTGTCGGTCTCTCGCTGTTGAAGGTGATTTCTCAGCTGAGGCACGTTGCCTGGACACTTGGCGCGGTCATCGTGGGAGTCAATGCGATCGCCTATCAGACGAGGACAATTCCCGAGGTTTTGCCTTCGGTTAACGCCAATCTCGCGCCGGTACGGTCTATGGCAGAACAGGTTTAACGGCCAGTGCCGTCGAGTCGCCGACGATGAGTGTTCGCGTTGGAATCGAATCGAAGGAGTAAGAGATGCAGCACGAGTTCACGTGCGGTCACCAGGAGTGCAGTTCACAATTCACCTCGTCCGACAAGGACGTGCTGATGCGCCAGGTTGCCGACCACCTCAAGGAAA
>JAFAXZ010000202.1 GCA_019240665.1 Pseudonocardiales bacterium
CAGATGATCCTGCAGCAGGCCCAGAAGATGCAGCAACAGCTGATGAGTGCACAGGCTGAGCTCGCTGAAGCGGAGGTCACCGGTCAGGCCGGTGGTGACCTGGTCTCGGTCACGCTGGCCGGATCCGGGGAGGTGCGCAGCGTGACGATCGACCCCAAGGTGGTTGATCCCGATGATGTGGAGACCCTGCAGGATCTTGTGGTGGGGGCGATGGTCGACGCGCACCGCGCCTTGCAGGAGCTTACCCAGCAGAAGATGGGTCCGTTGGCCAGTGCGCTCGGTGGGCCTGGGGGAGGTCTCAGCCTGCCCGGCATGTGATCCCGCCGCGGAGGCGGCATGATGGCTGGCGTGTATGAGGGAGTCGTCCAGGACCTTATTGATGAGTTGGGGCGGCTGCCCGGCGTTGGGCCTAAGAGCGCGCAGCGGATGGCCTTCTACCTGCTGGCCGCCGATCCGGCTGACGTGACGAGGTTGCAGGAGGCGTTGCAGCGGATCAAGGAGGGGGTGGTTTTCTGCGCCGTCTGCGGCACGGTCTCCGAGAAACAGATGTGCCGGATTTGCTCTGATCCGCGTCGCGATCCGCGGCTGGTCTGTGTGGTCGAGGAGCCCAAGGACGTGCTCGCGGTAGAACGCACTCGTGAGTTCACCGGCCGTTACCACGTGTTGGGCGGGGCGCTCGATCCACTGTCCGGCGTTGGCCCCGACCAGCTGCGGATCCGGGAGCTGCTCACCCGGATCGGGACTGACGAGATCACCGAAGTGATCATCGCGACGGATCCGAACACCGAAGGCGAGGCCACCGCCACGTATCTGGCGCGGATGCTGCGGGATTTCCCGGACCTGTCGGTGACCAGGCTCGCCTCTGGGCTCCCGATGGGCGGGGACTTGGAGTTCGCTGACGAACTCACCCTCGGCCGCGCGCTCTCTGGCCGCCGCGCGGTGTGAGCGCTAGCGCAGAGCGCGATTGACGGCCGATACCACCGCGTTGAGCGAGGCGGTGACGATGGACCCGGAGACGCCGACGCCCCACAGAACCTGCTCGCTGACGGTGCACTCGACATATGCCGCCGCCGCGGCGTTGTCACCGGTTGACATCGCGTGCTCGAAGTAGTCGAGCACCCGGACGTCGAAGCCCAGCGCGGCCAGGGCATCCACGAAGGCCGCGATCGGGCCGTTGCCCGACCCGCTGATCTGGTGTTCCTCGTCCTCCACCAGCACGTTGGCGCAGATCTCGTCATGCCCCTCGCCGTCGTCGGACAACCGGTGCCGCAGCACCCGCAGGGGGGTGCGCCGGTCCAGATAGTGCGCGGCGAAGATATCCCGGATCTGCTGTGGCGAGACCTCACCACCGTCGGTATCGGTGTGCTGCTGGATGATCCGGGAGAACTCGATCTGTAGCCGGCGCGGCAGCTCCAGCTGGTGCTCGGTCTTCATCACATAGGCGACACCGCCCTTGCCCGACTGCGAGTTCACCCGGATCACGGCCTCGTAGGTGCGCCCCACGTCCTTCGGATCGATGGGCAGGTACGGCACTTCCCAGCGGTGCTTGCCCACGTCGACGCCGGCCGCAGCGGCGTCGGCGTGCATCGCCTGCAATCCCTTGTTGATCGCGTCCTGGTGGCTGCCGGAAAACGCGGTGTAGACCAGGTCCCCACCATAAGGATGACGTGCAGGCACCGGCAGCTGGTTGCAATACTCCACCGTGCGGCGGATTTCGTCGATGTCGGAGAAATCGATCTGGGGATCGATGCCCTGGCTGAACAGGTTCATTCCCAGCGTCACCAGACACACGTTTCCGGTGCGTTCCCCATTGCCGAACAGGCAGCCCTCGATGCGTTGCGCGCCAGCCTGGTAGCCCAGCTCGGCGGCGGCCACCGCGGTGCCGCGATCATTGTGGGGATGCAGCGAGAGGATCACCGCGCTGCGCCGTTCCAGGTTGCGGTGCATCCACTCGATGGAGTCGGCGTAGACGTTTGGGGTGGCCATCTCGACGGTGGCCGGCAGGTTCAGGATCACCGGCGCGTCCGGGGTGGGCTGCCAGATCTCGGTGACCGCGTTGCACACCTCTGCGGCATAACTCAACTCGGTACCGGTGTAGGACTCCGGCGAGTATTCGAACCGGAAGTCAGTGTCGGAGTACTTCCCCGCGTAGTCCACGAGAATCTCGGCCGCGGAGGTGGCGATCTTCTTGATCCCCTCGCGCTCCTCCCTGAATACCACCCGGCGTTGCAGGACCGACGTCGAGTTGTAGATGTGCACGATCGCATTAGGGGCGCCTTGGAGAGCCTCGAAGGTGCGCTCGATCAGCTCGGGCCGGCACTGTGACAGCACCTGAATGCGCACGTCCTCGGGCACCGCATCCTCGGTGATGATCTCGCGGACGAAGTCGAAATCGGCCTGGCTCGCCGAGGGGAAGCCGACCTCGATCTCCTTGTAACCCATCCGCACCAGCAGCTCGAACATGCGGCGCTTGCGGACTGGGCTCATCGGATCGATCAGGGCCTGGTTGCCGTCTCGCAGGTCCACCGCGCACCACAGCGGTGCCCGGCTGATCGTGACGTCGGGCCAGGTGCGGTCGGGGAGGGATATCGGCTCCACGGTCTGAGCAAAGAGCCGGTAGCGGTGCATGGGCATCGCGCTGCCGCGCTGGAGGTTCCATGCGGCCTGATCGGCTGGAGCCGGGGTGGTGGGCAGCCGGATGCGGCCGGTGTTCCCTGCGGCGAACGTGCTGGCGCCGATGTCGGCGAGCGTGGGAGTCATCTTCTGCGCTCTCTGTAGCCGGGTAGCCGGGGAAATCCGACCGGCGGATGCGCGCGGGCGACTCCGCGACGGGGGGCCGGTCGTCGTCAGACCCCGTCGCGGCAGCAAAGCAGGAGGGCGCGTGCCACGCGAGCACGGTAGCCGGAGCCACCCGACGGTACGCAACTGCCCTCCCGGATGCTGGGAGGCCGCCAGCACCCATTTCTGGGCGCATGTCCGGTGAGCATTCCTGCACGCATGGTGCCGCCCGTGGCAAACTTCCGGTCATGAGCTCCAGCCGTACGTCGGTCCGTGGGACGCGTACCAGGATCGCCGCGGTCCTCGCGACCGGAATTCGGATCGTGGGCGGACTCTTCGTCCTGATCTTGGTGGCGCATATCGTGCTCACGTTAGGTGATGCGAACCCGACCAACGGCATCACCAGGTTCGTGGCGTACTGGGCGGACCGGCTCCAGTTGGGCTTTCGCGGCCTGTTCACCCCGGCCGACGCCAGGGTGCGCCTCCTCGTCGACTATGGCCTCGCTGCGGCCTTCTGGCTTGTCGTGACGTGGATTCTGGTGCGTCTGATGCGGCGCCTCGGCTGACCCGGTCGGTACCGTGAGCCACCCGCTCATCCATCTGTATGCCGCGCTCGACTCGTCCCGTGCCGATTACCGGCTGTGCCCCGCGCCTGGAAGACGCGTCCAGACGCCTATTCCGGGTGAATGATCTAATATCCACTCATTAGAGTGACAATTTAACTTACTGTAGCTATTGGTCCGGAGCGACGCCCAACTCGGTACGTTGTCGGAAGGTTGCTAGGCGGCAGATGTCACGTTAGGTAATCGCCCGCACGGGAGTCTACGGTGGGGGAGTAGCCACGTTTTCGACCTCCAGCCCCCGGACCGCGCGCCGCGCCCACTCCGATTTTCTCGGGTATCTGAGCAGGTCAGCTGGGGTGTTCTGATCGCCAGCCCGACCATGGAAACCGCATCGAGGCGGCCACCGCAGGCGGGAGCGGACGCGCTCGCCTGCGGTGAGCGGGTCGGGAGGCGAATGACGTCACTACGCTCCGTTCTCACGGGTCACCCACTTGCTTTCTTGGTCTACTTCCTCCAAGCTGCCGCGTACCTGACGGGAGCAGCTGCCCCGGGGAGGCGTGTTGAGAAAGGAGGCCGTCCCAGCGGCGTTGGCCGTTGCGGCGACACTCGTCTGTATCCGCCGTAACTCCTCGCCCAGCACGCTTCCCTGCATGAAAAATCCTGCACTAAGGAAGCGGTGGTGGAGTTGGCTAGAACGGATGCTCGATCCAGGGGATCTGGAGGAGCTGGACTGTTCAACGTTGTCAGTGTGGTGATCCTCATCGTCGGCGTCGTGGTCATCGGTATAGCGGCCGCGCTGCTCGCCCGAACCCTGGCGGCGGCGCAGAGCATCGACAAGAAGGCGCAGACTATCTCTGGAAACGCCGGCAACATCGACGTCGCGACCAACTCGGTCATCCAGTTGAACCGGACCAATGAGCTTGCCTCTTCGATCTTGCAGAGCGCGAAGCCGTTGCAGGGCCTGCTCAACACGACCGAAGCCACCGCCCGCGATATTGATGGCTTGGCTAAGTCGATTAATGGCACCGCGGGAACCATCAACGGCTCGGCCGGGACGATCAATGGTACGGCGACCACGATCAACGGAACTGCCCGGGACATCAACACCAACGTCGGGACGATCAACGGCACCGCCTTTACGATCAACAGTACCGCCAAGGGCATCGACAACCGGGCCGCGGCCATCCTTGACGTTGCCCAGCGCATCGACGTTGATGCGGCGAACATCAATGAGGCCCTGTCCAGGACGATTGGTATCGCCAGAAATATCAAGATCGATACCGGCAACATCGTCAACCAGGCGATCAACGCGGAGCTGACGGCTCGCTGCATCGATGCCAAGGTTCGTCTTAACCTGATCAACCCGCCATCGCCGCGCTGCTAGGAGGATGGAAGATGACAACACAGCAATTCTCCAGAACATCGGCCAGCACACCACCTCCTGCCGCCTCTAGCTCGTTCGCTCGGTTTCTGTGGATCTTCACTACGCTCGGACTCATCGTCGTGATCGTCGTCATCGGCTTTCTGATCGGCATTGTCCGGGCACTTGAATCGATCGACAACGGGCTGTTCACGGCGTCGAGCTCAGTGACGGGAGCCACGGGTAACGTCCAGCCCCTACCCAACTACATCCAGACGATCAACTCCGCATTGACCGACATTGATACCGCCTTGAAGCCGATCCGCGGCCAGGTGTCCGATGCCACCGCTTCACTGGTATCGATCAGGGGTACGGCGCAGTCCATTGACGCCTCGTTGAAGGATACGTCCGCGTCGCTGGTCAACACGTCAGGGTCACTGATTGACACCTCGGGCACCCTGATTGGTGCCTCTCAATCGGTGGCGGCCATCTCGAATTCTCTCGTGGACACCTCCAACGTGCTGCTCAATGTCCTCGGCCTCGCGCAGTCGATCGATGGTACGCTGGAATCTATTCAGAACATTGACAGCCGAGGTACGGCCTTGGTTACTCCGCAGGTCAACGTCATCAACGGGCTTCTGCAAGGTATTCAGAACGACACCAGCACCATCAACCTTCAGCTCCAGGAGACCAACCGCCACCTGACGAACATCTGCACTTCCCCCACGCTGTCCTTGCTGCCTCCATTTAAGTGCCACCCGTAAAGGAGGTGACTGATGCGACGCTTGACCTCCACCGCCCTCCCGGGGATCATGCTGGTGATCGTCGTCCTCTGGGCACTGACCGCAGTGATTTTCCTGACGGGCATCTTGGCGGCCGCTAATCGGATCGAGAGCCGAGTCGGCGTCATCAACAGTTCATTGACGCCGATCAACAGCAAGCTCAACACAGTCCCGGTTCTCGCCAAGGTGTCTGATACGGCGAACCAGATCCGTGATGCGGCTACGAACCTCAGTCCGACAATCGGGCGCATTGCCGATTCGGCCAGCAGTATCGACTCCAGCCTCAAGCAGGTCAACGATGCCGTGGGTCCGATCAACAAATCTGCGAAGCAGATCAATGCTTCGGTGCTTGAGATCCACAGTTCTGTTGGTACCATTGCTCCGAACTTGGTCACGGTTCTGGGTAATGCTAAGTCGATCAATGCCCACGTGCACTCGATCGATGGCGAACTCGCCGGAACCCTAGACAATGTGTACGACATCAGGAGTCGGGTCGTTGTCGTCACGGGCCAGGCGGATGATATTATCAGGAATGCTCAAAGCATCAAGGGTGACACCGGATTCATCAGCGCAGTGGTGGGCACTGCTCCATTCACGGGCACGGTCAACGGCGATGCGTTTGGCATCGAGACCACTCCGCTGCTTCTGAGGTCGGCCAACGCTGGTGTGTTCCGGGAAATGGCTGCCACGTCTGCTCGGCAGGATCCCGCCGCAGCCC
>JAFAXZ010000247.1 GCA_019240665.1 Pseudonocardiales bacterium
CGCCTGAGGATGAGGAGGCCGGCTACCGGTATGAGATCTCGATCCTGCAGGCCGAGTTCTCCTTGACTCAGATGCTCGACCGCCCAGTCAGTGGGCGGATCTTCTTCGAGCAGGTCCTGCATGACAACCTCGATATGGGCCGTCCCGACCAGATCGGCCTGGTCTTCCACCGCCGCATCATCCGCAAGGGTCGGCATGCGACACCGGGGCGGTTTCGCACCCGAGTCCTCACCCAGGGGGTTGTGCCCTGCCTGCACGTCGATTACAAGAACGCCAAGATCAAGCAGTACCACAAACAAGGCCGGGCACTGCGCACCGAGACCACGATCAACGACGCCCGGGATTTCGGGCTGTCCAAACGGCTGACACACCAGAACCTGACCGCGCTGCGGCAGATCGGCTTCTCCACCAACCGGCGCCTGTTGGGCGTCCAACACCTCAGCCACGACCCGATCCCCGGTGCCCACGCCTTCACCGAACTCACCACACCGATCACCACCACCCAGGGCACCCGCATCCCCGGGTTGCGTTTCGGTGACCCCCGCGTCCACGCGCTGCTGCAGGCCCTGCTCATCCACCGACTGCTTCCTCACGGCTTCACCAACCGCGAGTTGCGCACCCTTATCACGCCCCTCCTCGGCACCACGACCGAGGACATCACCGCCGGGAAAATGACCTACGACCTCCGCCGCCTACGCACCCACGGACTCATCCACCGCATCCCCCACAGCCGCCGCTACCAGATCACCGACACCGGCCTGCAGCACGCCCTGCTCTTCACCCACGCCCACAACCACCTACTGCGCACCGAACTGGCCGAGATCACCAACCCCGACCCACTCGCCCCCTCCCGACTGCGCACCACAGCACGGGCATACCAAGCCGCCTTCCACGACCTCGCCCGCTACGCCCACCTCGCGGCCTGACCTACCACACCATCTCCCGGAAGCGACTCACACCCCACAGTTGACTCGACCATGACGGTCGTGCCGTCTAAGCCCTCTAATGGCATCCACGAGCAGCGACACTGCGCCACCTTGTCAACCCCCCACAGCGAACCCTTGATCGTTGAATGTGCCCGCTGCGGAGACGGACCCTTGATCACAGGCGTGCCCGGCAACCCCCCAACCCGACAAATGGCCGACAGCACTACACGCCTGGCTTAGCGACCACCGGCACGTATTTCGGTCCCACCCGCATGACGCCGACTCCTGCCGTCCGCGGCCGGCACTGCTAGGCTGATGTCATGGCATCATCTGTGTTCCCGTTGCGGCTTGATGAGGTCGACCGCTACCTGCTGCGTCGGCTGGCGCTGGAGCGTGGCCAGTCGGCCAACACGCTGGTGACCATGCTGGTGCGAGCCGAGATCGACCAGGCGCTGCCGGGGGCCCGGGAGGCCTACCAGCGGCGCGCTGAGGTGGCCGAGCAGGTGCTGCGCCGACGCGGGGTGGATCCCGACTCGGCCGACTACCAGGCAGCGCGCCGCGACGCCCGCTCGGTCCTCGACGCTATCGACGGCCTGCACCGGGACCAGACGGCGTGACCGACCCAGTCCTGCTGCTGGACTCCACCGTGCTCATCGCCTACGAACGCGACCTGACCCGTCGCGCCCAAGCCGTGGTGCTGGAGGCCCTGGCCGAGGGGCGTCTGCTGGCGACCGCAGCGCTGTCACTGGCGGTAGCCTGCGCCGAGCTGGGTGGCGAGACCCGGGAACTGGCCTGGCTGGTCTACGACCGAGACAGCCCCCTCAGCGTGCTGCCGCTGGCGCTCGGCGCGATGGAGGTTGGTGCCGCGGCCGCCGGCAACGGCAAAACAGCCGGCGACCTGGAGGTCGTGCAGGTCATCCATGAGGCCCGCGCCGCCTCCGCGGTGGTGCTCACCTACGATCCGGACCGCTACGCCGGCCGCCGCGCCGATGTGATCGACCTCCGCCCATAACGGGGTCACAGCGCGGTCGACGAGCAGCATCGGCTGCCGATTGGACGTCAGTATGTGACCGCGGCCTGCGCTGTAGCGCGTGCCTTCGCCCCCGTTTGTTCCACGCTCTCGAAATTGCACGCAACGGATCTGCGGCCGCCGTTCGACTCGGCACCCCCGTCCTTCCCAGTTCGCACGGGTGTCTCCGGGGCCCGTGTCCTTTCCTGTTGTGCGGATGAGATTACAAACAGTGACTGGACAGTGATCAATACTTGATCACTGTCAGATCGTCGTAGGCGGTAGTCTCGCGTGCCCGTGGGGGGCAGGGACGGGGAGACGGCGTCCCAGGGACGAAGGGGGGTCCATGGTGGGTCGTCGAGGGGGTCCCACGGAGCGTGATGGCCAGCTCTCGCTGGAGTCTTTGGGGGGCTGGGACGCTGATGCTCCATCGGGAGGGAAATCGGATGAACCGGTACGGGCGGATGACCGAGCAGTACTGGCGGCGGTGGCTGCCGAGCCGGTACCGCGAGATCTCGGGCCCGTGCAGCTTTTTACGACGTTGGGTCAGGAAGTGGAGGAGCAGGTCATAACGTTGAGTCTGGAGATCGCCGGGGACGACCCGCCGGGGGAGGGTTATCTGGACAAGGTGGGTCGGGCTGAACATGGCCAGGCTGCAGGCCGAGGAGATCGTGCTGGCCGAGCGGGTGCTGCTGCCGACGGAGCCAGACCTCGATCCGGATGAGGGGACCGAGGCAGCACCGAGGCAGGGGAACGGAGGGGACTGGATCCCGGTTCGGGAGGATCCGGCGCATCAGTTCTGGGTGGACAACCGCGAGCAGAACCCGTAGGGGCGTTCCGGCCGCGCAGTCAGGACGATCTGGCTCCCTCGGATGCCGTGGCGCGGATCCGCGCCAACATCGACGCTCTGGGCGTGGTGGAGCGCCTGCGCGTCGAGGGTGGCCGGGCTGCCACTCCGGCTGAGCAGGCCGTGCTCGCCCGCTGGTCCGGGTGGGGTGCCGTCCCGGAGGTCTTCGACGAGGCCAGGGCGCAGTTTGCTGCTGCGCGGGTCGAGTTGCGGCACCTGCTGGGTAACGAGGGCTACGCCGCCGCGGCCCGCAACACCCTCAACGCGCACTACACCGACGCCGCGCTGGTCTCCGCGATCTGGGCGGTCGTGGGCGACCTGGGTTTCACGGCCGGGCGGGTGTTGGAGCCCACATGTAGAGCGTCAGTAGAACGGCAGTGTTCCCAGCGCTACGAGAATGACAGTGCTGTAATGGGCGATCGGAGCCCGGCCACGGGTCCGGTCATCGCTCCCGGCGCCGAGCGGCTGGCCTGGCTCACCAGATCACAGACGCTGTGCCGGCGTAACCCCTGACACGCATCACGCCGCGATTCTGGTGGCGCTTTTGCAGCGAAGCACCACTCTCACTTCGCCGACGACCAGATCACAATGGCTGTGCCGACGTAGCGACTGATGCCTTTACCCGGGCTGTAGAACGACGGTCGAACGACACTGGCCGGCAGTCGTCCCGGCCATCCGCGCCGACGGCACCCGGTGTCGTCGGTCGACCAGCGCAGCTTCACCGTCTCTAACTAGGGCTTGTTAGACTTGGCAAGCAGCCTCCGCGACGCGACGGAAGGCTTTGACGCTGCACACTGTGGCGAATGTCGCAGCAATGATCACCCGCGCTCGGGCAGGGGGTAGGCGCCAGTAGCCTGGGTGGTACCTCCTCACCGAGGTTTCGCCCCAGGGCGACGGCTCCGGGCCATCGGTGAGGGGTCCGGTGAGGAGAGGGTTTTCTGGTGGACGCTGGGGAAGCGTCGGCGATCGGGGCGCGCGCCCGGATGATTCGGCGTCGTCGCGGGCTGAGCCTTGAGGTAGTGGCCGGGTTGGCCGGGATTACCAAGGGCTACCTGTCGATGCTGGAAAATGGCCAGCGCGGGTTCAACCGGCGCGGGCTACTGGAGGACCTGGCTGCCGCCCTCGGCTGCTCGGTGGTGGACTTGACTGGCCAGCCGTACCCGCCACCTAATCGAACGTCGGCTGAGACATTGGCTGTGTTGCCCGGTATCCGGGAGATCGTCTATGACGCCACAGTGGACGATGCGCCGCAGATTCAAGCCCGCTCAGTTGCGCAGCTTGCCGCAGCGGTCCGGCGTGCGAATGAGTTCCGCGACGCTGGACGCTATGGCCCTGCGGGACGCGAGCTGAGTGCGCTGCTGGCCGAGTTGCATGTACACACAGCTGCTGGGGGTGGGCATAATCGTCGGGTTGCGTTGCCGGTCTTGGTGGAGGCTTGCCATGTCGCTGCGGCGGTAGCTGAGGTGGTTGGTCACCAGGATCTTGCATTGGCTTGTGCGGTACGTGAATTTGAAGCGGCCGAGGCGCTCGGTGACAATTCCGCACTCACCTCGCTGTCGGCCTACAGCCTCGGACAAACCTGGTTGAGGGTCGGCGCTCGCAGGAAGGCTGCCGCCACCTTCGCTAAGGCCGTCGAGGAGTGCAACCACGTAGACCCCAACGCACCGGACACAGCAGCAGCGGAGATGGCGGGCATGGTGCAGCTGGGTTCAGCGCTGCTCGGTGCTCGCAGGGGGGATCGCGACGCGGTTACTGCTCACCTGGACGAGGCTGCTTCGCTGGCCGAACGAACCGGTGAACGCAATACCCAGCTACAGCACTTCGGGCCGATCAACGTGGCGCTGTGGAAGGTGGCGATCGCCGTTGACCTCGGAGATGGTGTCTCCGCCGCCGAAGCCGTCGAGGCTGATCCCATACCGGTGGAACTGCTCGGCAGCTCACTGCGGTCGGCCAACCTCTCGTTGGATCTAGCCCGTGGGTGGGCGCAAGCCGAGGGTGATCGGGATGCCGAAGCGATCCGTGCACTGGATGCCGCTGACCGGGCCGCGCCGACGATGGTGCGCAACCATCCGCTGGCCCGCGAGCTGCTCGATGATCTGTACGGTCGCGCCCGCCGCCGTGTATGGGAGCTGGACAGCCTGCTCAATCGCTTCGACATCAGCAACCGGCGTTCACGCGGTGTGAACAACTAGCTCGATCACCGCCGCATTATTTTGCGGGTGAGCGCACCAGAGCTGCTACCCGAAACTCATCCCCACGCCGCTGTTGTTCCTCGGTGGATGCGGTGTGTGAGGGATCAGTGGCTGCATCGTCTGGCGGACTCGACTGGTGTCGCGGTCGTGGAGGGTGGGGAGCGCGCGTGGTGTGGTCGCGTGGTCTCGCCCGCGCCTCACACCCTGAGCGGCGAGTCGCTGGGCTTGTGCGAAGACTGCGTGGCTGCGGGATGCGCGTCATGAGTCCCCGGGTGCTGGTGGATCGTGCCGCTGGCGTCGCGAGTCCCGCCGAGCGCGGGCGATCAGCGAAGCCCCCGGCGTTAGAGTCCGGTCCCGTTCCGCTGCTGTGGGGTTGGAGCCGGGTGGATGGTCGCGCCCACGCCGTCGATCCCGGCGGCGAGCATCCGGCGCTGGTGTACCTCGCGCGGTGCGGGCATCGGTTGCTGCGCCGGACCATTCTGCGCGAGGTCCCCTCGGGTCGCCGCTGCCCGGCCTGCGTTGGCGGGGCTGATCGATGAGCGCCTCCGAGCCGTGGTCGGAGCGGCGCAAGAACCGGGTTACGGTCCCCGCCAGCTGCGACACCTGCGGGGGTGCCCGGGGTTTCGCGAACCTCCTGGTGACCAAGTTGCCGGATGGTCGGGTTCAGTTCGATCCGCACGTCACGGGGGTGTGCACGGTCACGGTGGAGGAAGACGCCGCCCGGACGGTGATGAACGCCCTGGCGAGGTGGCTGGGGTGAGCGCCTTGACCACGGAGAGCGAGGCAAGCCGTGGGAGGTGGGGACGGTGGGCGGTTCTTGATCAGCGCTGGTGGGCCAGATCGAGGCCGCGGTGGTTGTGGTCGGGCACGGCGCGAGGATGGGCGCCATGCCTGATGACACAGCCCTGGAGTCCGCAACCCCGACCCTCGCTCACCGAGGCGAGGGGGCCGCATGAAGCTCACTGTGCACGTCATCGTCCACCCCGAGGATGATGTTGAGAGCGCAACCGTGGTCCGGGAGGTGTTCGCCGTGGATCGGGACGCGCTGGCCACTGACACGCTCGGTTTGCATCTCTGTGAGGCCCAGGACCTGTTGGCTGCGGTGCAGGACACGGTGGTCACCCACCAAGTCAGCACCGCGTTGTCCGCCCAGGTCGCCTGCCCGCACTGCGGGGCGGCGCGCCGTCATAAGGACAGCCGGCCTATCGTGATGAGGACGCTGTTCGGCACGCTGCGTGTGGATAGTCCCCGCTGGTGGCACTGCGGCTGTCAACCCCAGACGACCACAACGTTCAGCCCACTGGCCGCGATGCTCCCGCAGCGGATAACCCCGGAGTTGTCTTAGCTGCAGGCCCGCTTCGCCGCTCTGGTCTCCTATGACCTGTCCGCTGATCTGCTGGGTGAGATCCTCCCGCTGGGTTGGGCGCTGCACGCCAGCACGGTGCGCCGCCAGGTGCAGGCCACCGCGCAATCGACGAGCACCGGGCCCCCCGGGGCACCTTCGACTATAGCCGCATCGAGATCGAACCCAACCCCCTCTAACTAGACAGGCCCGTCACAGCCACCCCGGCACCCCGTCACAATCCCGGGAGCAACCCGTCACACGGTTGTGACGGGGAACGCGGTGGCGTGTGACGGAATTGATTGGGTCGCTGAGGTGCGGAAATGGGTGGTGTGACGGGTCTGGGCGCAACCCGTCACACCCGTCACAAAACGGGGTTAAAACGGCTGTTACGGTGA
>JAFAXZ010000358.1 GCA_019240665.1 Pseudonocardiales bacterium
CGAACAGTCGAGGCCCACCTGGCCAACGCCTACGCCAAACTCGGCATCAGCAGCCGCGCTGAGCTAGTCCGAGCCCTGCGCACCGACTGACCCGCCGGTGATTGTGCTGTTCGGGGCGACGGGGTACACGGGGCGTCGGGTGGCGGAGGCGATGGTGCGCCGAGGGCTGCGGCCGATTCTGGCGGGGCGAAATGCTGAACGGCTCGCCGCGTTGACACAGCGGCTGAAGAAGCCGGGACTGGGCAAGCTCGACGTGGTGTGCGCCGACATCAGCGATCTCGCGCCCGTGCGGGCGCTGATCGGCCGGGGTGACGTTATGGTCAGTACCGTCGGCCCGTTCCACCGGCTCGGTGCGCCGGCGGTGCGGGCAGCGGTCGATGCCGGGGCGATCTATCTCGACTCGACCGGTGAGCCGCCGTTCATCCGCCGGGTGTTCGAGGAATTCGGCCCGCTGGCGCAGCGGTCCGGGGCGAGCCTGATCACCGCGTGTGGCCACGACTACGTGCCCGGCAATCTCGCTGGTGCCTTGGCGCTGCGACGCGCGAGTGCCAGGGTGCACCGGCTTGAGGTGGGGTATCTGATCAGCGGCGGTGGTCGAGCCCAGGTGATCAGCCGCGGCACCGGCCGGTCGGCGCTCGGGCTGCTCACGGAGCAGAGCTTCACCCGGCGGGACGGGATCCGGCCGGAACCCACCGGGTCGCGGACACCGACCTTCACCGTGGGTGGGCTGGCTTGCTCAGCGCTGGCCGTCGGCGCTACCGAGCACTACACGCTGCCCCGGCTCGCCGGTCCCGATGGTCTTCCCGAAGTGGACGTCTATCTCGGCAGGCTTGGCGCAGCCACGGGCTTGGCACGGTTAGCATACCGGCTCGTTCCGGCGCTGCTGGCGCTGCCCGGCGCGCGACGACTGGTGCGCGGAATCGGGGAGTTCGCGCTGCGCTGGAGCGCCGAGGAGCCCGATCCAGT
Organism: Pseudonocardiales bacterium; assembly: GCA_019240665.1. Lineage (GTDB taxonomy): Bacteria > Actinomycetota > Actinomycetes > Mycobacteriales > Pseudonocardiaceae. The sequence goes on from JAFAXZ010000358.1 coordinate 967, forward strand.
CGCGTTGGCGCAGGTCCGTTCCCATGTTGTCGCCACCGCCTACGCCGCCTCCGGCGCCCAGTTGGCGCAGGTCCGGCTGATGTCGGGTGATCCTTACCAGCTCACCGCGGACCTGCTCGCCTGGGGCGCGCAGCGCGCCGTCGACCACGGCGTGTCCGGCCCAGGCGCGTTGGGTCCGGTGCAGGCGTTCGGACTCGACGTGTTGGTAGCCGGATCCGCCGAGATCGGCTTGCGGGTCATCGCTGGGATGGAGTGACGCGGTTCTCCTCGCTACTGATCACGTCACGCGGCACCACGTCGTCCCTCAACCCCGCCCTTGCGGGACGGGTGTCGGTCAAAGTCTCCCAACGGCATCCTGTAGCAGTTGCTTGGTAATGAGAAGACCCGATTACGTCACAGATCGGAAGGGCACTGGTGATCCTCACGAGAAATCGGATTACCGCTGGGTGCAGGCCAGTGTCCTGGAAGACGCGGGTCGCGTTCTCGAACCGGGCCGGTTCTACCTTGGTGAGACGGGTGAGGTCTTGGTTCGACGCGGTTCGCGGCGATGTTGTATGCCACACGATCTCTTGTGTCGATGGGGATGTGGATTCATTTCAGCGTAGTCACCCAGCCAGGGTACGGACCGTCAGCGGGTCCTCCCCCGGCGGGTACGGCCCCACCCAATAGGTTGCCCCCTGTTCCGCGCAGGCAGTCCGCGTCGGAGCTTAGGCAACCGGATCGCGGCGGGGAGCCCGCCCGCCGGGATGCGCAGGCTGATCGACCAAATCCGTTCACGGCCGTCGAGGCCGGCTGGCTACGATGCCGCGGTGGCAGTCAGGAATCCGGCCCGGGTGGGTACGGTGCTGATTGCGCTGGCGATCGGGTTGGGGTCGATAGGGATGGGGTGGCTGCTGTGGCCACACGCTGGCGGCGGCGTTGTTCGCACCGCCCGTGGCACCGTGGTGCGGTCGGTGCTCTGCGGTCCATCCGACGCCCGGGACGTGGTGCGCGTCGAGCTGCTCGACGATCGTGAAGTACCGGCCCGATTGGATGGCTGCGGTCACCGGCTGGGTGAGGTGCTCACTGTCGAGGTGCCCGACCCGCTCCCCACGGGCGAACTGGTAGCGCGTCTCGCGGGGACCGGGGTGCCAACCGCGACGGCGGACGGGCAGCGCCTTGGCGCTGTCGGTGTTGCGATCGCCGGGATCGCTGGTGCGTTGCTGGCGTGGCGGCTGCGCAGCGACTGGAGTGCAGCTCGTCGTAGGGTGGGCCCATGACCCGCATCCCCTCGCCCACGGTGGAGCTGCACCGCGAGACATTGTCCAACGGGTTGCGGGTGGTGCTGAGCCCGGACCACTCCGCTCCGGTGATCGCTATCGGTGTGCACTACGACGTCGGGTTTCGCTCCGAACCGCAGGGCCGTACCGGCTTCGCGCACCTCTTCGAGCACCTGATGTTCCAGGGCAGCGAGAGCCTGGAGAAGCTCGCGCACTTTCGCCACGTGCAGTCCTCGGGTGGGACATTCAACGGCTCAACGCATCCCGACTACACCAACTATTTCGAGATAGTGCCCTCGGCGGCGCTGGAGCGCGCGCTGTTCATCGAGGCGGACCGGATGCGGGCGCCGCGGATCACCGCGGAAAACCTGCGCAACCAGGTTGACGTGGTCAAAGAGGAGATCCGGCTCAACGTGTTGAACCGGCCCTATGGCGGGTTCCCGTGGATCACGCTGCCACCGGTGCTCTATGACACCTTTCCCAACGCGCACAACGGATACGGCGACTTCTCCGAGCTTGAAGCGGCCACTGTGGAGGACTGCGCGGCATTCTTCGACGTCTACTACGCGCCGGGCAATGCGGTGCTCACGGTGTCGGGGGATTTCCAGGTGGATGCCGCTGTCGAGCTGGTGCACCGGCACTTCGACGACGTGCCCACTCGTTCGGTTCCGGTCCTGCCGTCGTTCGCCGAGCCACTACCGGACCGGGAGCGTCGGCACCGTCAGCTGGATCCACTCGTCCCGCTACCCGCATTGGCTCTCGGCTACCGGCTGCCCGATCCGGCCGCCGGTTTCGACGGCTACCTCGCCTATGAGGTGCTCTGCGCGGTGCTCTCCGACGGTGATTCCTCCCGTCTGGAGCAGCGCCTGGTGCACACCGATGCGCTGGTGACCGACATCGGTGCACGTTGCGGTCTGTTTGGTGCGCCGCTGGACGCCCGCGACCCGGACACTCTCATCATTACCGTCATGCACCCGTCCAACGTGGATGCCAACCGGGTGCTCGAAGCGACCGACGAGGAGATCACCCGGCTCGCCGCGGACGGACCGGGCCCCGACGAGTTGGCCCGGATAACCGCTCGGTGGGCCGCAACCCTGTTCCGCGAAAATGACCGGCTGGTGTCCCGGACGATGGCCATCGGCGCCTTCGAGCTGCTGCACGGACGCGCCGAGCTGGTGACCGAGCTACCGGCTATGGTGGCCTCGATGGGCTCTGAGCAGGTCGCGAACGCCGCTGCCGCGCTACGGTCGGATTCCCGTGCGGTGTTGATCGTCGAACCCGCTAACGGTTCTTCGGGATCGATGCTTGACCTTGCAACTCCGGGACAGGAGGCGTGATGCTGCACCGCAGCGCCGAGCAGATCGGCAGGACCGAGCTGGGTCCGCGTCCGCTACCACCGCTGGGTCCGCCACGTCCCTCGAGCGCACCGGCCGCTGTGGACACCGTGCTGGACAGCGGGCTCCGAGTGATCGCGGTGCGGCGGTCCGCGGTGCCGATGGTGGAGTTGCGCCTGGAGATCCCATTCGGCGGTACGCATCCCACCCACCCGGCCCGCGCCGAGTTGTTAGCTATGACGCTGCTGCGTGGCACGCCGCGGCGGGACCGGTTCGCCATCGACAAGGTGCTGGCCGCCGTCGGCGGCGACCTGGCTGCTGGGGTGGATCCCGAACACCTGTCGGTGTCAGGATCAGCCCTGGCCAGCGGGCTAGAGGTAGTGCTCGATGTGCTCGGTGACGCGCTCGTCTCGGCCTCCTATGCCACCGCCGACGTGGTCCGGGAGCGGGACCGCCTGGTGGAACGGCTCACGGTGAACCGCTCCCAGCCACGGGTGATCGCCCGGGAGGCGTTGCAGCGGCGCCGCTACGGCGACCACCCGTTCGCCCGGGAGTGGCCGGAAGCTGACGACGTTGCTGCCGTGACGCCGGCGGCATTGCGTGCCTTGCACCGCCGCTCGGTGGTGCCTGGCGGTGCGGTCCTGGTGCTGGTGGGCGACATTGTGCCGGCCAGCGCGGTGGAAGCGGTGGCGTCCATCCTCGCGGGCTGGCAGTCCGACCACCCGGCCACTGAGCTGGCTGCATTGCCCGAGCTGACTGGCGCTGACCTGCAGCTGGTGCACCGCGACAGTGCGGTGCAGTCGCAGCTGCGGCTGTCCGCCCAGGCGGTGCCGCGCAACCATGAGCGCTACCCAGCGTTACAAGTGGCGAACCTGGTCTTCGGCGGGTATTTCTCCTCCCGCTGGGTGGAGAACATCCGGGAGGACAAGGGTTACACCTACAGCGCGCACTGCGGTTTCGAGTACACCCGGTATGGGGCCACGCTGGTCGCTGAGGCGGACACCGCAAGCGAGGTCACCGCAGCCGCCCTGCTGGAGACCCGTTACGAGTTGGGCCGAATAGCTGTCACGCCCCCCGACGAGACCGAAGTGGACAACGCGCGGCACTACGCGATCGGGTCCCTCACTATCGCCACCTCGTCTCAGCGGGGGCTCACTGGCCACCTCGCCACGTTGGCCATCCTTGGCTTGGACCTCGACTGGTTGCTCACTCACCCCGGCCGGTTGCAAGGGGTCACGACCGGGCAGGTTGCCGAGGCCGCCGCCGAGTTCTTCGCCCCGAGCCGGTTCACCGGCGTGGTGGTGGGTGACGCCAAGCGACTGGCCGATCCGCTCGCTGCCCTGGGTGGCGTGGAACTGCCCCCACTTCCGAGTTAGGGACCTTACTCTTGACGTCCGGAAGAGCACGCCGTTGCTGTCGCGGTTCGCCGCCACCGCCGCCCGCCGCTCCGCGCATCGGTGTGACAGCACCGGTGTGACAGCGCTAAGTTCAGATGAAGTACAGGCCGACTGCCCATCCCACACTAGTCATAATCATCACTAAGACCGTCCAGAGATAGACCTGCCGAGCGCTGACCCACATACCGCGTGCCGGTGGGGCATGAGGCGAATTGTGCAGGTCGGGGGCGTGGCGCCGCATGTGGTCAGTGAGTTCTCGTTCCCAGCGCCTCCGATCGATGATCTTCACTG
>JAFAXZ010000362.1 GCA_019240665.1 Pseudonocardiales bacterium
CGGACGCCGATTCGTGGACGCGGATATCCACCGTCGTCGGTTCGCCGCTATCGATGACGTCGCCGACGTGGTCGGGTACCTGGTGGAAGCCGGGCTCGCCGACCCCACCGCAATAGGCTGCGCCGGCCGCTCCTACGGCGGTTACCTCACTGTCGCCGCAATGGTGAGCTATCCCGCACTGTTCCGGGTCGGCGTCGACGCCAGCGGCATCACCGACTTCGAGACGTTCTTCGCCCACACGGAGCCGTGGATCGCGGCGGCGGCGGTGAGCAGGTACGGCCACCCGCGCCGGGACGCAGGGCTGCTGCGCGAGCTGTCGCCGATTCACCGCATCGGGCAGCTGAGCGCCCCGCTGCTGGTGGTGCACGGCGGCCAAGACACCAACGTGCCTGCCAGCCAGGCCGAACAACTTGTCGCAGCGTTACGAGATCGCGGCGGGTCACCCGGCTATCTGGTGCTGCCCGACGAGGGGCACGACATCCTGGGTACCACCAGCCGCGCGATCTTCGTACGGGAGGTCGTGCACTGGCTGGTCAGGCACCTACTCGACGTCGACGAGCGCAGCGCTTAACACTCCGGAGCAGCACCGGGCTGCCAGGCAACCATCCCGCAGGCAACCATCCCGGACTCAGCCCGTGTTGCGCATCCCAGCTGCGATCCCGTTGACGGTCCGCAGCAGGGCACGACGCAGGTCCGGGTCGGGCTCGTCCACTTCGCGACGCCGGGCCAGCAGCGAGATCTGGAGGTGGTGCAGCGGCTCCAGGTAAGAGGCCCGCACCTGCAGGGTGTGGCGCAGCAGGTGGTGCCCGGCCAGCAGGGTCGAGCCACCGGTCAGCCGCAGCACCTCACGCTTGGTCAGGTCGTGCTCGTCGACGATAGGGTCGAACAACGGCTGCAGACTGGGCTCGACGAGGACCGAGACGTAGGACTCCGCGATTCGCAGGTCGGTCTTAGCCAGCGTCATTTCGACGTTTCCGAGCAGGTTGGTGAAGAACGCCCAGTCCCGCATCTCCTCGAGCACCGGACCGAGCCCGATGTCACGGGCGGCCCGCAGGCCGCTGCCGAGGCCGTACCAGCCGGGCACGACCATCCGGGTCTGGGTCCACCCGAACACCCAGGGGATCGCCCGCAGCCTTTCCAGCGTGGTCTTCCCGCTGCCCGGCCGCCGTACCGGTCGGGACCCGACATTGAGCCAGGCCAGCTCGTCGACCGGGGTAGCCGCGGAGAAGAACTCGCTGAGCCCGGGAAGGCCGACGAAGTTGCGATAGGCCGCATGGGCGGCCCCGCTCACCACGTCCATCGCCTCGTCCCACCGGGCCAACACCTCCGATGGTACCCGGGAGGTCTGGTGCAGCAGGGTGGCTTCCAGCACCGCGGCGAGGAGGATCTCAAGGTGGTCGTGAGCCAACGCGCTGAGCGAATATCTGTCGGAGATGACCTCGCCCTGTTCGGTCACCTTCATCGTCGCGTCGACCGTGCCGTACGGCGAGGCGGCCACTGCTTCTCCAGCCGGCCCGCCGCCCCGGCCGACCGAGCCACCGCGGCCATGGAAGAGCCGCAGCCGGACCCGGTGCGCGGCGGCGGTATCGCGCAGCTGACGCTGCGCCTTATGGATATCCCAGTGGGAGGTGGTGATCCCAGCGTCCTTGTTGGAGTCGGAGTACCCGAGCATCACCTCCTGCAGGTCCCCCCGGGCTCGGACCAGCTGCCGGTAGGAGGGATCCCGCAGCATCATGTCGAGCAGCTCTCCGGCGCAGCGCAGCTCGGTGGCCGTCTCAAACAGCGGCACGAGATCCAACTTGCACATGCACCCACCAACCGCCGGGCTCCCCGGTGGTGCCAGTGCGACCAGACCGGCTTCCCGGGCCAGCACCGCAGCGGCCAGCACGTCGTCCACGCCCTTTGTCATCGAGACGATGTACGTGCTGGCAGCCGGCTCACCGAAGGTCTGCTGCGCAGACCGGATCACGTCGAAGACGGCGAGCACGTCCGCCGCCGCTGGTGGCAGCTCAGCCGAGCGAGCGGTCAACGGCCGCCGTCCGGCCAGCTCGCGGGACAGCAGCGCGGCCCGTTCTCCACGGTCGAGTTCGGCGTAGGGCGCTGCGAGCTCACCGAGCGGGTCGTAGAGGGCCGCGAGAGCGGCGTGGTGCTTGTCCGCGTGCTCGCGCACGTCAAGGGCCGCGAGGTGCAGGCCCAGCGCTCGGGCGCTGCGCAGCGTCCTGGCCAGGGTGCCCTCGGCGATGCGTTCCCCGAGATGACCGCGCAGCGAGGCGTCCATCACCTCCAGGTCGGCGACATAGGACTCCGCCCCCAGATAGTCCCGTCCCTCCTGGTGCGGGACGCCGTCGCGAATCCGCTGCTGGGTTCGGGTCAGGCGGGCGTGGATGAAGGAACATTTCAGCCGGTAGGGCTCGTCGGCGTTGAGCCTGATGTAACGGTCATAGACCTCGGGCAGCAGGCGCCGGTCATGGGCGAGGCTGCGCCGCAGTCCCTCGGAGACGCCGACCATGCGGGTGGACACGCTCAGCTCCTGGACGAGCTGGTCGATCAGTGCCAGCTGAATGTTCAGCGCCCGCTCTGCATAGAGCCGCAAGACGTCGAGGGTGACCTGCGGTGAGACGTTGGGGTTGCCGTCGCGATCGCCCCCGACCCAGCAGCCGAGCACCACCGGACGGGACCGTGGCGGCACCGCGAACGCGGCGCGAGCGAGCTCGTCTTCAAGGTCCTCCAGCAGGTCCGGCACCGCGTGGGTACCGAGCTGCTCGAGGTAGTAGGCGACCGCACGGGCCTCGTCGAGAACCGTCGGCCGGCCGGGCCGGATCTCGTCTGTTTGCCACAGCAGGTCGACCAGCCGCGCGAGCCGCTGTCGCGACTGCTCCTCGGGCAGGTCCTGGTCGAGGACGTCGGCCACTCGGCGCAGGATGCCCTGCACCGACGCGCGGGACGCCTCGGTCGGGTGAGCGGTGAACACCGGCCGCAGCTCCATCCGCGTCAGCACCGCCTCCACCTCGGCCCGGTCGACCTCCCGGGCCAGCCGGTCCACCACCGCGCGCAGCGGTCCGTACCGCCCGCCGAGCTGGGCGCGCTGCTCGCGCGAGCGGTGCAGTTGCTCGGCCACGTTGGCGAGCTGGAAGTAGGTCGAGAACGCCCGGGCGAGCTGGACGGCCGTGCCGACATCTAGCGTGGACAGCAGCGACCTGATCTCCACACTGCCCTCCAGCAGGACCGCCCGGGCCAGCCCCCGCACCTGTTCCACCAGCTTGAGCAGTTCCTCGCCGCCGTGGCGAACCAAGGTCTCACAGAGCAGCGTCGACAGCAGGCGGATGTCGGCTCGCAGCGCGTAGTGCTGCGACTCCGAGACGACACCAGCGTGGGCGGCCACCGAGTCCAGGCGCTTGCCCTGCTCGGCACTCGAGTCCTGTCGGACTGGCGACGTCATCGGCTCCCCTCTCATCCAACGCCGTTGAGCAGGAGCGCATACCGGTCAGACCAGGCTGGAGCAGTGTGGCGCTAGCGGCATTCCAGCGGCGGGCTTCCGTACCGCCGCCACGCCCAGTTCAACGTCGTGACAACAGCCTCAATCCATCCCGGCCGATGCTCCAGGTGGGCAGGCACCGGCCGGCTGACAGCCAGCTTCTCCGCAGCCAGACATTCCGCCTCGATCAACTCGTCGTAGGCGACGTTCATACGTCCCGTTACCGGCGAGGGGGCGAGGCGCTTCAGCCCGACGATCGTGTTTGCCAGCCAACGGCAGGTCTCCACCACACCAGCGCCATACCAGTCCGGTACACCCCTCCGGACTTGCTCATCGTGGAACCGCTCCGCCCGCTGCCAAAGCGCCACGAACTCAGCCCGCGGAACCCGCACATTGCCCGCCGGAATCTTGGCGATATCCACAGCCGACACATCCATGCCATCGATATTCACACGCTCGGCCGACAACCCCAAGCACAGCCCCACAAGCTTTTCCCGCTGTTAACAGCTCATCCTGGCCGCGGCGGATATTCTGCACGAACGCCTGCCTGGTACTGATCACTCGTGCGCAGCGGAGCTGGGTGAGGCCGCGCATCGGCCCCAGCCGGGACTTCATCCGGCCGTGATCGGCTTTGCGAACTGGGCTATCAGCAGATCGGTGAACTTTTCTGCGGCATCGGCGTCGAATTGTTCGTAGCGGTAGCGGGTGACCAGCGAGAGTCGCGCTCCGCTGGTGGCGACGCCGAGAGAGACGCTGCAGGCAGGGTCGCACGGCGGGGAGAACCACAGCTCCGGTGCAGAACCGGGCTTGGTAGCGAGGGTGGGTGGCTCGGGGATGCGGCCCAGGTTCGACAGCATCGCTGTGTCAACGAACCGATCACCGGTCAGGTGTATCAGCCTTGGCACCGCGCGCTTAGCCGCTAGCGGTACTTTCTTGGCGCCCTTGAGAAGATCGTGCAAACCGTAGGCACGGTCGTTTCGTCGCATCTGATAGGTCTGCTCGGCCACCGCGGCAGTCGCGGTGGCCAGGTCCACTCGATCATCCGGAACCGTGGAGATGGTGACGTTCGAGGTGAGGTTGCTGACCACGTCCCACGAGCGGCCAGCGGGGCGGACATTGACCGGCATCATGACTCCGATCCGTCCGGTTGGCACGTCGCGCTCGGCGTTCCAGAACTGCACGGTGAGGTGCAGCCCGGCGACCAGGACATCGTTAATCGTCGTTCCGGGAGCCCGCTGCATGAGCCCCGGGGTTGTGGTCTCGCCGATGTCGAGAGCACGAAAGACGAACCCGAAACCATCACGGTCGGTGCCGCCGACGACCGCGATCCGGCTCGGCGGATCAAGCGCCTCGCGGATTCGCCGCAACCCTTCCAGCTGCCGCGCCCACTTCTCGCTCCGGGTCTTGGGAGCCAGAAACGAGCCGAGGTCACGCGCCTGGGCTAGCGGTAAGGGATCTGGTGGGTCCGGCTCACCCCGGTACGCCCGGACAATGGTCTGCATCAGGCGCAGCGCACCGACTCCGTCGGCGACGATGTGGCTGGCCGACAGCAGCACCAGATCCCCGCCGGGCCGCCGGGCGAGGACAACGCGAAACCCTGGGGCGGTGTCCAGGGCGATAGGCGGGGTGTACAGCTCGGTCCGCAGCCGGTCCAGCGCGGCACTGTCCGGACAGTCCGCCACCCGGAGTGGATCCAGATCCACCTCATCGGCGAAGTCCCACCGGTAAGAGGTTCCGCTCTGCGGTAACGGTGCCAGTCGGGCACGGGCCAGCGGGTGACGCCGGCAGCAGGCCAGCACCGCCTGCCGGAACCCGGCCTCGTCCACGCAATGGTCAGTGCCCAGCTCGAACTGCACATTCCACGACGCGCGGGTCTCCTGCAGCAGCAAGAGCGATTCGTCCAACGTGGTCAACGGCAGTGACGACGGGTGGGACACGGCGGGATCCCCTCATTGATCTCTCCTGATACGTTAGGCGGCACCAGCGGAGTCGGTGGTGCCGCGCAGCCGCTGCGAGATCACCGTGGTGATGCCGTCGCCGCGCATGCTTACCCCGTACAGCGCGTCGGCAACCTCCATCGTCGCCTTCTGATGTGTGATCACGATGAGCTGCGAGCGGTCCCGCAGCAGCTCGAACAGCGCGAGCAGGCGGTTGAGATTGGTCTCGTCCAGCGCCGCTTCCACCTCGTCGAGTACGTAGAACGGTGAGGGCCGGGCCCGGAAGATCGCGACCAGCATGGCCACCGCGGTGAGCGAGCGCTCCCCGCCGGACAGCAGCGACAGGCGTTTGATCTTCTTCCCAGGCGGGCGGGCCTCGACCTCGATGCCGGTGGTGAGCATGTCGTCAGGCTCGGTGAGCAGCAACCGTCCTTCCCCACCGGGGAACAGCGTGGCGAAGACGGTCTCAAACTCGCGCGCCACGTCATGGAAGGCCTCGGTGAAGACTTCGAGGATCTTCTCGTCAACCTCGGTGATGACGGTGAGCAGGTCACGTCGGGTGGCCTTGAGGTCTTCCAGCTGGGTGGACAGGAACTTGTAGCGTTCTTCAAGCGCGGCGAACTCCTCCAACGCCAGCGGGTTGACCTTGCCGAGCAGGGTCAGATCGCGCTCGGCGCGCTGGGCGCGGCGGGTCTGCGAGATCCGGTCGTAGGAAGCTGGCTGCGGGGCGCTGACCTGCTCACCGCGACGGGCCGCCGCCTCGTATTCGGCTAGCTCGCTTGCCATCGGCGGCACCGGCACGGCGGGCCCGTACTCCGCGATGAGGTCATCGAGGCCGATGCCGAAGTCGTCGGAAACCCTGGTCTCGAGCTGCTCAATGCGTAGCCGCTGCTGAGCGCGCAGCAGCTCGTCGCGATGTACCGTGTCGGTGAGCTCATCCAGTTCCCTGGCGAGCTGGCGAACCCGGGCCCGGACCTCGGCCAGGCCCTGCTCCCGCTGTGCCCGCTCGACGACCACCGCGTCCCGCTCGGCCGCGGCCCGCTGCAGCGATATCTCGATGCGGCCCACTGCGAACTCCCCAGCCCCCGCCACCTCTGTGGCCACCGCAGCACCACGCTGCCGGGCTGCCGCCGCAGCGGCAGCCCGCTCCTGGGCCACCCGCTCGGCCTGGGCGCTGCGACGCAGCCCCTCGGCCCGACCGGCCAGCGCCCGGGCGCGCTCCTCGGCAGTGCGCAACGCCAGCCGCGCCTCGACTTCCTCGCTGCGCGCGCTACCCAGCGCCGCAATGGCTTCGTCACGTTCCGAGGTGTCCGGTTCGGTGTCCACCGACTCGTCCTGAGCCAGCCGCAACCGCTCCTCCAGCTCAGCCAGGCTCCTCAGCGCGCCGGCCTGCCGCGCCTGGCTCTCGTCGCGCTGGCGGTGTAGCCGGCCGGCCTCGTCGGATGCGGAACGGGCCGCCTGGCCGAGCCGCGCGAGCTGCTCGGCGACCGCGGCTAGTTGCGCGTCCGACTCATGCAGAGCGGCCAGGGTGTTGTCGACGTCCTCGGCGCGCTCGGCCTCCTCGGCACTGGCCCCGTCGAGCTCAGCGGCCAGCCGTTCGACGCACGTTTCCGACTCCGCCAACCGGGCGTGACCGTCGTCAACGGCCGCCTGCACCTCCATGATGCTCAGGCTGCGGCCCGATCCGCCCTGCGCCCAATCGGCACCGAGCACGTCGCCGTCGACGGTCACCGCACGCATGGTGGGCGCTGCGGCGACCAGCGCCCGGGCAGCATCCAGGTCGTCGACCACCGCGGTGCGTTCCAGCAGCCGGTGTAGGGCGGGACACAGCGCCTCCGGCGCCTGGAGAAGATCCACCGCCCACCGCGCACCGGCCGGCAGTTCCGGCCAGGTCTCGCGGTCCACCGTGGCCGGTGCACCGCCGACGAGCAGGCCAGCGCGGCCGGCGTCCTGCGCACGCAACAGGGACAGCGCAGTGGCCGCAACGTCCACGTCGGATACTGCCAGCGCATCTGCTGCCGCCCCCAGGGCGGCTGCCACGGCGGCTTGGGCGCCGGGGTCCACGGTGAGTAGTGCAGCAACCGAGCCCGTCACGCCGGGCAACCCGGCGGCCAGCAACAGCTGCGAACCGTCCTTGCGGGTCAGGCCGATCGACAGCGCCTCCACCCGGGCCCGCCAGAAGGTTCCCTGCTGCTCGGCCTCCCGGTGTGCTGCAGCGAGCTCGGCGCTACGCTGCGCGGCGGTGGCATACGCGGTCAAGGCCGCCTCGTGCCGCTCGTCGAGCCTGACCTCGCCGGCATGCAGGGCGTCGAGCTTGAGCCGCAGTTCGTCGAATTCCCGCTGCGCGCACTGTGTCCGGTCGCTGGCCTCGCCCAGCGCGCGGGACAGCCGCTCGATCTCCTCCGCCGTGGCACCCGACGTGGATCGAAGCGCCTCGACCTGGCCGGCAAGCCGGGCCAGCCCCTCCCGCCGATCGGCGACGGCGCGGACCACAGCCAGGTGCGCCCGCTCGGCGTCGGCGACGACCTGCTCCAACTCGACGCGCCGGTCCAGGGCGCCAGACAGGGCAACGCTGGCCTCCTCCACCACCGCGTGCAGTTCAGCCTCGGTGACCTGCGCGGCCGCGGCCTCGCGCTCCAGCTCGTCGGGGTCCCGACCGGGGCGGTGCTGCTCGGTGGGGGCGGAGAGGTGCCGGGCTCGCTGCACCGCCAGTCGCACCGTGCCGCGCAGCCGCTCAGCTAACGCCGAGAGCTGATACCAGGTGTCCTGCGCCGCCGCCAGGTGCGGCGCCGTGGCGTCGAGCTGTTCCTCCAGAGCGGCCTGCTCGGCGCGGGCCGCGTCCAGCGCGCTCTCCACCTCGGCCCGGCGGGCTCTGGCCGCCGCCTCGTCGGCCTCGTCCCTGGCAAACGCCTCACGCAGGCTCACCAGGTCGTCGGCGTGCAGCCGCAGCCGGGCGTCACGCAGATCGGCCTGCACGGCCTGCGCCCGACGGGCGATCTCAGCCTGCTTACCCAGCGGCTTGAGCTGGCGGCGTAGCTCGGCGGTAAGGTCGGATAGCCGGGTCAGGTTGGCCTGCATCCCCTCCAGCTTGCGCAGCGCCTTCTCCTTGCGCTTGCGGTGCTTAAGGACGCCCGCAGCTTCCTCGATGAACGCACGGCGCTCCTCGGGTTTGGACTGCAGGATCGAGTCGAGCTTGCCCTGCCCGACGATGACGTGCATCTCTCGGCCGATACCGGAATCCGAGAGCAGCTCTTGGACATCGAGCAGCCGGCAGCTGCTGCCGTTGATCTCGTACTCGCTAGCCCCGTCCCGGAACATCCGTCGAGTGACCGACACCTCCGTGTAGTCGATGGGCAGCGCGCCGTCGGTGTTGTCGATGGTCAGGGTGACCTCGGCGCGGCCCAGTGGGGGGCGAGCGACGGTGCCGGCGAAGATGACGTCCTCCATCTTGCCGCCGCGCAGCGCCTTGGCGCCCTGCTCCCCCATCACCCAGGACAGCGCATCCACCACGTTGGACTTGCCCGAGCCATTGGGACCCACGACGCAGGTGATGCCGGGCTCGAAGCGCAGCGTGGTCGCCGAAGCGAAGGACTTGAAGCCCTTCAGCGTCAGGCTCTTCAAGTGCACGGTGCGCCGGACCCTCCTCGTTGCTTACCCCATTGCCCTGCCCGCGCAGGGTACCTGGCATAGGTGATGGGCTGACGCATCCGGAGATCGGACTTCTCAACGCTCGACGAAACCCGTCACACCGCCCCGGGCGTTGGTGAACCGCTCGGTGACCTGCTGCACCTGCCCAGGCGTGGATCCGGAGCGCAGCGCGGCGAGCAGCCGCTCGCAGGCCTCTCGCGGGCCCTCCGCGACCACCTCGACCCGCCCATCGGAGAGGTTGGCCGCATGGCCAACCAAGCCCAGCTCGAGTGCCCGTGAGCGGGCCCACCAGCGAAACCCCACGCCCTGCACACGACCATGCACCCAGGCCGTCATCCGTACCTGCGTCATGCCCCCATCATGGCGCTCGCCTCTGGTCACGGGGCTTGACGGGTCCACGGTGACCATTCTCGGCGCATGCGCCCTCGACCCGACCTATCGAATCCTTATTGGCTCCTTATTGGCGCGGAGGTGGGCTGGATAGGCGCATCGCCTCGAATTTTTTGTCGGTGCCGGGTTGTAGCGTGATGTTCGTGACGGTTCGGCAGTTAATTCCCGAGGACCTGGCGAGTATTCCACCGGGGCCGGAGTTGGCGCATGTTCTGGTCGGTCTTGAGCTGTCTCGGTTGTCGGGTTTCGATTGTGTGGAGGTCCTCAAGGCGCAGTATCGACAGGCGAATCACGAACGGGCCCGGGTGATGGCTGCGATGGTCGAGGTCGGGTTGTGTGGCCCGGTACCCGCCGATGAGGAGCTGCGCCGGATGGCTGTTCCTGATGAGTTCTCCGCCGATGAGGTCCGCGCCGCCCTGGTGCTCACCCGCCGCGCCGCCGATGTCCAGTTCTGGCTAGCCCACGACCTGGTGACGCGGTTGCCTGCGGTGCACACCGCAATGGACGCCGGGGTATTAGACGAGCCCCGGGCCCGGGTGCTGTCGGAGTGGACCATCGAGCTGCACCCAGAGACGGCCCGCGCCCTGTGCGCCGAGTTGTTGCCTCGGGCGCCGGGATTGACCACGGGCCAGCTGATCGAACAGATCAAGAAACTGGCCATCGCCTTGGACCCGGATTGGGCACGGCGACGGTACGAACAAGCCGTCGCCGAGCGCAAGGTGGTTGGCTCCCGCAACCCTGACGGCTCAGCGAACCTCTCCGGGCACAATTTGCCCGTCGACCGGGTCGCCGCGGCCTGCGGGCACATTGACGGCTATCCACCCTGCTCGGGCACGACGAGTACCCCGCCGAGCTGGCCGGCTGGGGACCCGTGCACGCCGAACTGGCCCGCGAGCTCGCCACCACCCTCGGCGGCGCCCAGTGGCGCTTCGCGATCACTAACGAGCACGGACAGTTGCTACACTGCGGAATCACCCGAGCCCGTCCCACCGGCACCCCACCCGCATGGCGAGCTGCCGCGCGATCGTGGAACTGCAGATCCCCACCACCACCCTGCACGACCTCACCAGCGGTGACACCGAAGCGCTGAGCAGCTGGAGACCCGTGGTCACCGACCTCCTCCACCAACACACCAGCGCGCAACGACCCGCCGCCGGGGACCGCACCCGACGATTCCCCGATGCCGCGTTACGCCGACACGTCGAGATCCGCGACCGATACTGCGTCATGATCGGCTGTCGCGCCCCCGCCCGCAGCACCGACACCGACCACACTCATGACCGTGTGCGCGGCGGGGCCACCGTGGATCACAATCTCGGTAACGTCTGCCGCCACGACCACCGCATGAAGCACGAAAGCGGCTGGCAGTTACATCAGCCCGAAGCCGGCGTGTTCCGCTGGATCAGCCGCCTCGGCCACGTTTACCACCTGCACAAACGCCCGATCATCGAACCCCTGCCCGACCCTCTCCCCCGGCACGGACCAGCAGCACCGCTGTTTATCCAACCCGACGACAACTGGGACGCGGCGCAGGGCACAGATGTCCGCACGATTGGCACAAGAGGTCCTGTCAACCGACCAGCGCGCTCCAGTACTCTATCTCAGACCTTTTGAGGCCGACCAAGCGAACCAGTGGTACGAGTGGCGAATTGTGCGCTCGATGAAACAACTAGGGCCGGTCGTAACAGTTGGGCGACCTGATGAGGAGCTGCCCGCTACGCCGTACATTGCACGTGATTACCTGCCGGAGGACGACTGGCAGCAGCACGTACTTGACCTCATTAGCTGCGCACAACTCGTGATTGTTCATATAGGTACCTCGGAAGGTCTCGCCTGGGAACTCGAACAGTTGATACGCCAGGGAAAGCCGGAAAAGATCGTCATCTGCCTCGGTCATAACCATCTTTTCCCCAAGGGTCTTCCCGTTCAGCCGCGCGATAGCACATTCATTACTTTCGACCCGGACTGGATGCCAGTACTGTCCAGCGAGCTACGCACCCGCAGCGACGGATTCGCCTCGCGACCAGTCCAGCGCCACACGGTGGTCATCGCCTACCACACCCCCTCGATCAAGAACGTCACAGCAGCGTAGTAGCGGGCAACTGCGCCAAGAGCGCGCACGCCAACGTCGCGCAGCGCAACGCACTCATGGGTGGGGATGGCGGGGGCGGGGCTGGCAGCGGGGGCAGGTGTAGGAGGAGCGGTTCATGAAGGCCTCCCGCTGGATCGCGGTGCTGCAGCGTGGGCAGGGCCGACCGGCCTGGCCGTAGGCGGCTAGCGAGCGGTCGAAGTAGCCGGAGGCGCCGTTGATATTGACATACAGCGCGTCGAAGGAGGTGCCACCGGCAGCGAGTGCCTCGGTTATCACTTCTGTGACGACCGTCAGCAGGGTGCGTCCTTGTGTTGCGGTCAGCGTCGCAGTGGGCCGCGCCCCATGGAGCCGAGCCCGCCACAGCGCCTCGTCGGCGTAGATGTTGCCAATTCCGGACACCAGGGTCTGGTCCAGCAGCGCGCGTTTGAGACTGGTGCGCCGCCGTCGAATCCCGGCGATCACCGCATCATGATCGAAATGCGGATCCATCGGATCTCGGGCGATGTGCGCCACCGGAGTGGGCAGGCCGTCGACCACATTCTCCACCGAGAGACCACCGAATGTGCGCTGGTCGATGAAACGCAGCTCAGGGCCGCCGTCGGCGAACTGCAGCCGCACCCGCAGGTGCGTCTCGTCGGCGGCACCGGGTGGCTGGATGCGCATCTGCCCGCTCATGCCCAAATGGGCCAGCAACGCCTCACCGGCAGCGCCGTCTGAGTCGAGATCCAGCCAGAGGTACTTGCCGCGGCGCCGGGCGGCTCGGACCTGCCGGCCAGACAGCCGGGCGGCGAAGTCCAGCTCACCGGCGAGATGGCGGCGTACCGAACGGGGATGGCGTACCTCGACGGCGGCCACCGTGCGCCCGGTGACGTGTTCGGCGAGGCCGAGCCGGACGACCTCAACCTCGGGCAGCTCCGGCACGCTGCGCTACCCCCCCGGCGGGGCGCTCCCGCTGGCCAGCTCGGACAGCGAGCGCCAGGCAGCCTCGGCGGCCCGCTGCTCGGCTTCTTTCTTAGTCCTACCCTGCCCAGTTCCCCGGTCCACCCCAGCTATCACGGCGGTCGCGGTGAACTCCTTGAGGTGATCGGGTCCGTCCTCAGTAATCCGGTACTCGGGCACCCCCAGCTCGCGGCTGGCGGTGAGCTCCTGGAGGCTGGTCTTCCAGTCCAGGCCGGCGCCCAACAGAGGAGCCATCACCAGCAGCGGGTCGAACAGCCGGTGCACCACGCTGCGGGCGATGTCCATACCGTGCTGCAGGTACACCGCACCGATCAGGGCCTCGACGGTATCGGCCAGGATGCTGGACTTGTTGCGGCCACCGGTGAGCTCCTCCCCCCGACCCACCAGCAGGTACTCACCTAGGCCACGGGCACCCAGTCCGCGGGCCACGCCGGCCAGCGCGTGCATGTTCACGACACTGGCGCGCAGCTTGGCGAGCTGCCCCTCGGGCAGTTCGGGGTGGGTACGAAACAGGTGGTCGGTGACGACCACACCGAGCACGGCATCGCCGAGGAACTCCAGGCGCTCATTGGGTTCGAGGCCACCACTCTCGTAGGCATAGGAGCGGTGGGTGAGGGCAAGAGTGAGGAGCTCGGCGTCAATGTCGATGCCGAGCGCGGTAAGCAAGGGGGTCAGATCCGATGGATGACCCCGCGAAGGCCGGCTCCCCAAGGGTACGTCGCGTCGTGGAGTCAGGCCGGACGGATGACCTGGCGGCCGTCGTATCTCCCGCAATGTGGGCAGACCACGTGCGGCGGCTTCGGCTGCCGGCAGGCCCGATTCGAACACGCCACGAGAGTCGGCGCGGTGGCCTTCCACTGGGCCCGCCGCGAGCGGGTGTTCGACCGCGACATCCTGCGCTTGGGGACGGCCACGTTACTCGTTCTCCTCTTCGCTTCCGCGCAACCGCTGCTTCAGTCCTGTTTTCAGAGCGGCCTAGCGCGGGTCCATCGTCTCATGCCGGTGATCCGTACCGAGTTCCGCCCACTTGCCGCCACATTCCGGACACAGTCCGGGACAGCCCTCGCTGCAGAGCGGGGCCTGGGGCAGCGCCAGCAGTATCGCATCCCGAACCACTGGTTCGAGGTCGACCAGACCGTCGATGACCCGGCTGACCTCGTCGGGATCGGTGCTGCCGTCAGTCGCCGTGTCCGGGTAGGCGAACAGCTCGGTCAGCTCGATCTCAAGGGAGTCCACCAGCGGATCCAGGCACCGAGCGCACTGCCCGGCGACCGGCGCCGATGCCGTGCCCGACACCAACACGCCCTCCACGACCGACTCCAGCCGCACGTCCAAGGAAATCTGGTCCCCCGCGGGAATCCCCATCATGTCCACCCCCAGCCCAGCCGGCAGTTGGACGTCGCGGTGGTAGCAGCGCATCGCCCCGGGACGTCTCCCCAGGTCCCGAGTGTCGATCACCCATGGGACGCTCGGGTCGGGTCGAGCAAGAGCAGTGTCGCGCGGCATCAGGGTGCAGGGTAGGCGACGGCACCCGGACGCGGACAATGCTGGGCTCAGTTGCGGTAGTTACCGGGGTACTCGCCGACCCCTGCCGGCACCGGCCCGCCGTAAGGGGTGCGACCGCGCCCGAGGGCGCGCAAAGTGCGATTAAGCAGATCTTCGAACTCCGTAAGGGTGCCTTCGACATAGGCGTCGCATTCCGCGCGCCGCCGGTGAACCTCGGTGTTCACTTCGTCGTGGATCCGGGTGGCCTCGGCTCGGGCAGCCTGCACCACCTGGGTTTGCTCGACCAGCCGGGACTGCTCAGCACGGCCGTCAGCGACGGCTCGCTCATAGGCCGTCCTCCCGGCAGCGATCATCCGTTCCGCCTCAGCCTCCGCGCGTCCGGTGAGCTCCTGGTACTCCCGGCGCCCGACAACCGCAATGCGGTCAGCCTCGGCTTGCGCATCGGCGACCACAGATTCGGCGTGGTCCCGAGCCTCGGCGACCAGACGCGCAGCCTCGTCGCGCGCCCCGGTCACCGTCCGCTCCGCCTCCTGTCGCGCGGTTTCTCCCAATTCGTCGCGGTGGTCCAGCACGTCCTGAGCGTCATCCAGCTCAGCGGGGATCGCCTCGCGGATGTCGTCGAGCAGTTCAAGCACATCCCCGCGGGGCACCACGCAGCTGGAGGTCATCGGTATCCCCCGCGCCTCCTCGAGAGTGGTCACGAGCTCATCAAGTGCCTCGAAAACCCGGTACACCGACCCTCCTCGCTCCTCACCACCCACAGCTGCCAGTCTGGCCGGTCGGACCGCCCAGATGCGGGAACGCGCGCCTGGTCGGCGTGTCCGCCCAGCGACCGGGCATTAATGCCGCTTTCCAGCGAGCCGGTTGATCAGACGTTGGTGGACCGTGGCTGGCAGCAGGTGGCCCACGTCACCACCATAGGTAGCGACCTCTTTGACCACCGAGCTGGACAAGTAGCTGTAGTGCGGTTTGCTCGGCAAGAACATCGTGTCCACTCCGGACAGCTGATAGTTCAGCTGAGCCATCTGCAGTTCGTAGTCGAAGTCGCTGACCGCGCGCAGGCCCTTCACGATCGTCGCAATCCTGTTGGTAGTGCAGTAGTCCACGAGCAGCCCGCGCCAAGAGTCGACGCGGACGCCTGCCAGGTGCTCGGTGATCTCCTTCAGCATCGCCATACGGTCGGAGACCTCGAACAGGCAGCTCTTGGTCTTGTTGATCAGGACGGCGACCACAACCTCATCGAATTGGTTCGCGGCCCGCTCGATGATGTCGAGATGGCCATTAGTGGCGGGGTCGTAAGAACCGGGACACACCGCGCGCCTCATGGCACGCAACCGTAATACACCACGGTGTCGCCATACTGCCGATGGGTCAGCGCGATCACACCGGCCGGCCACGCTGGCGTGATTGCCCTGACCGGACGCTCCACGACAAGCAGCGCTGCCGGTGCCAGCCAGCCGCCGCTCACCAGGGCGCTCAACACACCGCCCAGAGCACCATCGTCGAGTGCATAGGGGGGGTCGGCGAGCACCACGTCGTAGGGCACTCCCGGCTCGCCCCGCAACACCACGGGCACATCTGCGGTGCTCACCTGCACTGCGGTGCCGCCCCGCCCACCCAACCCGAGCGCCTCGACATTGCGGCGCAACACGGCGGCTGCGTGCCGATCCCATTCCACGAACCGGACGTGCGCCGCCCCTCGGGACAGCGCCTCCAATCCCAGCGCGCCGGATCCCGCGTAGAGATCGAGCACCCGGACCCCCTCGAGGTTCCGACGTGCCTGCAGCGCGCTGAACACCGCCTCCCGAACCCGCTCCGACGTCGGCCGGGTACCGTGCGACGGGACAGCCAGCCGCCGCCCCCCGGCAACACCTGCCACAATCCGCACCATAGTGCCCATGATGCGCCGGTAGGAGGAGCTGGGCTCGCTGGTGCTACAGCTCGACGGGGGCTACAGACCACAGCAGCCGTGGCTCGACGCAGCCCTGCTCACGGGGAGCGCAGTTCCAGGATCAGGTCGCCACCTTCCACCTGTTGGACCGATTTGATCGCTAGCCGGGCCACCGTGCCGCTCAGGGGCGCAGTGATCCCGGCTTCCATCTTCATCGCCTCGATGGTGGCCACCAGCTGTCCTGCGGCCACCGTGTCCCCTTCGGATACCTGCAGGGTGACCACACCAGCGAACGGCGCCGAGACCTGTTTGCCGTTGGATCTGTCAGCCTTTTCGGCGGCGGGGACCTTCGAGGCAACGGAGCGGTCTCGGACCTGCAATGGTCGCAGTTGCCCGTTGAGCGTGCACATCACGGTGCGCATGCCGCGTTCGTCGACGTCTCCGATCGCCTGGAGCTGGATGAGCAGTCGCACCCCCGGATCGAGGTCCACAGCATGCTCTTCCCCGGGGCGCAGCCCGTAGAAGAACTCCTTGCTGGGCAGCACCGAGGTGTCCCCGTAGGCCTCGCGATGTTCCTCGAATTCCGCCGTCGGACCGGCGAACAGCAGCCGGTTCAGCGTCCGCGCCCGGTCACCCTGCAGGCCCTGCCGGTCCAGCGCGGACAGTTCGGCCATCCTCCGCGGTCCGCTGCGGCCCACCAACGCCTTGGTGCGTAGGGGCTCGGGCCACCCGCCGGGGGGAACACCGAGCTCGCCGTGCAGGAAACCGATCACCGAGTCGGGAATGTCGAAGCGGGCGGGGTCGGCCTCGAATTCCTTCGGCTCGACGCCAGCGCCGACCAGGTGCAGCGCCAGATCGCCGACGACTTTGGACGACGGGGTTACCTTCACCAGCCGCCCGAGCATCCGGTCGGCCGCCGCGTAGGCCTCCTCGATCTGCTCGAAGCGGTCTGCCAGGCCCAACGCCACGGCCTGCTGGCGCAGGTTGGACAGCTGACCACCGGGGATCTCATGGTGGTAGACCCGGCCGGTGGGCGAGGCCAGGCCGGACTCGAAGGGGGCGTAGACCTTGCGCACCAGCTCCCAGTAGGGCTCCAGATCGCACACCGCCTGCAGGTCCAACCCGGTGCTGCGCTCGGTGTGATCGGTGGCGGCGACCAGCGCGGACAGCGGGGGCTGCGAGGTGGTGCCAGCCATGGACGCCGACGCCGCATCGAGGGCGTCCACCCCGGCGCCGATCGCCGCGAGCAGGGTGGCGAGCTGACCACCGGGGGTGTCGTGGGTGTGCAGGTGTACGGGCAAATCGAACCGGCTGCGCAGCGCCGTCACGAGGGTGGCCGCCGCGGGGGGTCGCAGCAGGCCGGCCATGTCCTTGATTCCGAGAACGTGTGTTCCCATCTGCTTTAATTCCCGCGAAAGACGTAGGTAGTACTCAAGCGAATACTTCTCTCTCGATGGATCGAGGATGTCGCCGCTGTAGCAGATTGCAGCCTCGCACAGCTTT
>JAFAXZ010000040.1 GCA_019240665.1 Pseudonocardiales bacterium
TTACCTGCCACCACGCCAAGAGTGTCGAACGTGGGTCCAGGACGAAGCGCAACGTAGGGCACCGTCGCCAGCGCACCCAGCAATCCGAGCGCCATGGCGAGGCCGAGGCTGACCAGCAGAGTCCAGGTTCGGCGGCTCACGGCCGCACAGCGTACGTGGCCGGGGTCCGCGTACCGTGGAGTCATGAGCGATGTGCCCTTCGGTTTCGGTTCCCACGACCCCCGGGACCCCGACCGGAGAGACCCCTCCGAAGGCGGTGGCGGTCCCGACCCGGCCAACCCGTTCGCGGCCTTCGGGGCCGACGGCTTCGACGTCGGCGCCCTCGGCCAGATGCTCACCCAGCTAGGTCAGATGCTCAGCCAGGGTGCGACTGGTGGCGGTGGCCCAGTGAACTACGACCTGGCCAAGCAGATGGCGGTGCAGAAGCTGTCCACGATCGGGTTGCCTTCGGCCGAGCAGGCCACCGTGATCACCGATGCGGTGCGGCTGGCCGAGCTGTGGCTGGACCCGGCGACCGCGCTGCCCGCCGGGACGCACAGCAGCGCCGCGTGGGCGCCGCGGGACTGGGTGGAGCGAACCCTGCCCACCTGGCAGCGGTTGTGCGACCCGGTGGCCCGCCGGATGGCCGGCTCGTGGATCGATGCGCTACCCAGCGAAGTCCGTCACACGGCCGGTCCTCTGATGGCGATGGTCGAGCAGATGGGGGGGATGGCGTTCGGCTCGCAGCTCGGCTCAGCGCTGGCCCAGCTCGGTGGCGAGGTGCTCACCTCCACCGAAATCGGACTCCCGCTGGGACCGCTGGGCGTGGCGGCGTTGCTACCGGTCGCGATCGAGCAGTTCGCCACCGGGCTGGGGCGCAAGAGTTCCGAAGTGACCGTTTTCCTCGCCGCCAGAGAGGCCGCGCACCACCGCCTGTTCGGGCACGTGCCGTGGCTGCGCCAGCGGATGCTGGCCACCGTCGAGGAGTTTGCGCAGGGCATCCGGGTGGACACCGACGCGCTGCAGGAGCTCGCCCATCAGGTCGACCCGACCGATCCACAGAGTATGGACCAGTTGATCTCCTCTGGTCTCCTCGAGCAGCGGCACAGTCCCGAACAAAAGGCCGCCCTGAGTCGGCTGGAGACACTACTTGCGCTAGTCGAAGGCTGGATCGATGTCGTCGTCGCGGACGCGTTGGGCGAGCGACTCCCCGGTTCCGAAGCATTGCGGGAGACGCTGCGGCGGCGGCGCGCCTCCGGAGGCCCGGCCGAACACACCTTCGCCACGCTGGTCGGTTTGGAGCTGCGGCCACGCAAGCTCCGGGCTGCCACCGAGCTGTGGCGAAGGCTCACCGTGCACCACGGCGTCGAGAGCCGGGACGCCCTGTGGAACCATCCGGATCTGCTGCCCACGGCCGAGGACCTCGACGATCCCGCCGCATTTGTCGCTCGGGCCGCGAAGTACGCCGCCGATCTGGACGACCCGATCGCCGCGCTGGAACGCACTAGGGCAGAGGCCCCCCGCGAGCAGCCACCCCCTGACCCCGAGGCCTCCGGGGACGATCCACCCACGCACCCTCCGGAGTAATCCTGTCCACAGGCTGTCCCCAGCTGGGGACAGCCTGTGGACAGGCAGTTGAGTCGCCGGGGTGAACGACCCAGGATTGCGGGCATGACTTCGAGCGCCACCGCCGCACCGTCCACCTCGGCACCGTTGACCGCCGCCGACCTATCCGATGCTCCGATGTCTGACCTTCCCGAACGGCTGCGGCTTGCGCCGGGCCGCGCCGCCCTCTGGCGCTCCCCCACCTGTTTGCAGCTCGGGCTGGATCAGCAACGTGCTATGGTCCTCGACGATCTGCCGGAACCGCTAGCCGCGTTGCTCAAGCGGATGGACGGCGTCCGCAGCACAGCCGAGCTGCTCACCGAGGCACAGACAGCCGGATCCTCCCGTCGTGACGCTCTCACGATGCTCGTTGAACTGCACCGTTGCGGCCTAGTGCAGGACGCTTCGGCCGCCGACCACGGTCCACCGGGCTGGCACCGCGTCGCGCTGGCCACCGAAGCGGCCAGCTGGTCGGTACACACCACCTACGCAACGCAACACGTGCTGCGCCGACGGCGCGAAGCTGCCGTGCGGGTGATGGGATCCGGCCGGGTGGCGGTGGCGGTGGCCACCGCGCTCGCTGCGGCCGGGATTGGTCACGTCGCGGTGCACGCCTCCGGGTCGATCACCGCCACAGACCTGGGCACCGGCTACCTTCCTGACGACCTGGGCAGATCCCGCGCCGAGGCGGCCGCCGATGCCGTGCGTCGCTGCGCGCCGGAAGTAATCATTGCCGCTCGCCGCCAGCCAGATCTCATCGTGCTCTGCGACGTGGTGGTCCCGGAGCCAGCGATGGTGACCGAGCTGCTCGGGACCCGGATTCCGCATCTGATCGGCTACGCCCACGAGGGGACCGCGGTGGTGGGCCCGCTGGTGTGGCCGGGTCGCAGCAGCTGCCTGCGCTGCGCCGAACTGCACCGGGCGGACGTGGACATGGCCTGGCCGAAACTGGCGGCCCAACTGGTCGGGCAGATCCCGACCGCCGGATTGGCGTGCACCCAGCTCGCTGCCGCACTGATCGCCGAGCAGGCGCTCGCCGCGCTCGCCGGGCCAACCGCTGGTCTGCCGGTTCCCCCGACGTGGGGTGCCGCGCTGGAACTGGACCCGGTGCGTGGCACGTTGCGTCACCACCCCCGGCCAGTGCATCCGCGCTGCGGCTGCGGCGCCGGATGAGCCTGGAGGCCCACTACTGCGCAGGGCGCAACCAGGAGACAATCACACCGTGACCGACATCCCGCGCCGAGCCACGCAGCGAACCGCCCGGCTCGCGAGCCTCCCACTCGGGGTGGCCGGACGAGTCGCTGCGGGCTGGGGCAAGCGGCTGGCGGGGCACAATGCGCGCGACGTCAACGCCGAGCTCAGCGCGCGCACCGCCGAGCAACTCTTCGCGGTGCTCGGGGAGCTCAAAGGCGGCGCGATGAAGTTCGGTCAAGCGCTGAGCGTGTTCGAGGCAGCAATTCCCGACCAACTGGCCGCGCCGTACCGGGAGGCCCTGACCAAATTGCAATCTGCGGCACCGCCTATGTCCCCGCAGTCAGTGCGGCAGGTACTCGACGAGCAGCTCGGCTCGGGGTGGCGTCGCCGCTTCTCCGACTTCTCCGATGAGCCTGCGGCCGCCGCCAGCATCGGGCAGGTGCACCGGGCGGTGTGGCATGACGGCCGTGAGGTCGCCGTCAAGGTGCAGTACCCAGGCGCTGACGAGGCACTGCGCTCTGATCTGCGGCAACTGCAGAGGTTCAGCCGGCTATTCCAGGCGATCGTGCCCGGCATGGAGGTCAAACCCTTGCTTACCGAGTTGCGGGATCGGATGGTGGAGGAGCTCGACTACCGCGACGAAGCCAATAACCAGCGCGTGTTCGCCGCCGCGTTCCGTGACCACCCCGAGATCGCCGTCCCCGCGATTGTCGCCAGCGCGCCGAAAGTGATGGTGTCGCAGTGGGTCACCGGGACACCCATGGCGCAGATCATCCGCAGTGGCTCGCAGTCCGAGCGAGACGACATCGGTACCAAGCTGTCCCTCTTCCACTCCTCGTCTCCCACCCTCACCGGGCTGCTACACGCGGACCCACACCCGGGGAATTTCTTGCGCCTCACTGACGGGCGGCTGGGGGTGCTCGACTTCGGTGCCGCAGCGAAGCTGCCCGGGGGAGCCCCGCGCACCCTGGGGGTAGCGACCCGGCTGGCTGTCGAGGAGCGCTCAGCGGAACTGCTCGAGCTGCTGCGCTCGGAGGGCTTTGTCCGGCCGGGCATGCAGTTGCGGGCCGAGGACGTGCTGGCTTACCTCAGTCCCTTCGCTGATCCGGTACGTGCCGAGACCTTCCACTTCACTCGAGCCTGGATGCAGGCTCAGGCCGAGCGCGTTGGTGATTTCTCCGGCTCGGACTTCCGGACCGGGCGAGCGCTGAACCTGCCGCCTCACTACCTGCTGATCCACCGGGTCAGCACCGGGACATTTGGCGTGCTCTGCCAGCTCGACGCCACCGTGCCGCTACGCGGGATCGCCCAACGCTGGCAACCGGGTTTCGCCGACTGAGCACCAGAGCGTTCAGCTTTTTCCAAGCAGGTGACCGCCTCACGCGGCGGTTTCCCGTTCGGCGCGCTCGCGCTCGGCGCGGTCCCGTTCGAGGGCGGCCTTGCTGGGCCGGCCACGCGGACGCTTGCGTGGAATGACAGCGCCGTGCTCGAAGATCTCGCCACCCCACACGCCCCAGGGCTCCTGCCGGGACAGCGCGCTGTCCAGGCAGGCAGCCTTGATCGGACAACCTGTACACAGTTGCTTAGCCCGCTCCAGCTCAGCTGGCGACTCAGCGAACCACAGGTCCGGATCGTGTGAGCGGCAGGGCAGGGTGTCCGGTCCGGACGGCACAGTATTGAGCAGGTGGGCGAGCTCTGCCCCATCCAGCAGGTCTAGCAACGCCCCCCCGTCCAGCGGGACGGTCGCGGTCAACACTTGTCTCTCCTCCTCGGTATGATGCCGGTGGAACTCGCCAGTACCGGACCGCCGCGGGACGAGGACCTAGCAACACACCAAGGCCGCGAATCCCACTGTGGGGTCCGCGGCCTTCACGAGCCGGATGCTGCCTGCTCGAGAATTAAGGCTCGGATGTGGACATACGCATGCGGTCGGTCACAGCACGGTCCGCAGGCGCTCGGACCAGATCCCCCGGACACAGCGATGGGTCCGCACCGCGGGAAGCAACGGGCGCCGGTGGTCATGCACATCTCCATCGGAGCACCTTCTTCCCATTCGACCCATGCTCAGTGACTGGATGATCTGCCCTGGTCAGCCGCATGCAACGACCGCTTCCAGGAGGTTAAGAGCAAGGTTAGGGTCCCGCTGATACACCGGCAGCCGATTTTCTTGGCGCCAGGCCGTCGAGGAAGCTGCTGCGACGGCGGGAACGTCTCCCGCCTGCACCGCGCGACAGCGCCCAGGACAGCGCAAGCCGGCGGCGGGCCCGGGTCACCCCGACGTAGAGCAACCGGCGCTCCTCTTCCAGCGCAGTCTGGTCACCTTCAGCATATTGAATGGGCAGCGTCCCCTCGACGAGCCCGACCAGGAAAACCGCATCCCACTCCAGGCCCTTCGCCGAGTGCAGAGAGGCCAACGTCACACCCTGCACCGCGGGTGGGTGCGCGGCATCGGCACGGGCGTTGAGTTCGGCGACGAGCCGGCCCAAGTCGGCGCCCGGAGTGCTGCCTGCGAGGTCATCGGCCAACTCGGCCAGCGCGCGCAGCGATTCCCAGCGGGAGCGCGCGGCACTGCCCCCAGGAGGTTGGTCGGTCAGCCCCTGCCGGGCCAGGACCGCGCGAACAGCAGCGCCCAACTCGACCGCCGAATCCGCCGTGGGCGGGCGGGAGGAGTACCCAGTAGCCGCCGTCCGCAACGAACGAACCGCGGCCCGGACTTCCGGGCGTTGGAAGAACCGTTCTCCGCCACGGACCTGGAATGGGATCCCCCGGGCGTCCAATGCCTGCTCGTAGGTCTCGGACTGAGCGTTCACCCGGTACAGCACGGCGATTTCGGCGGCCGGGGTTCCCTCGTGCAGCAACTGCTCGATCGCCGCTGCCACGGCGTCCGCCTCGGTGGGCTCGTCGTCATGCTCGGCGAATGACGGCTCCGGACCGGCGCTGCGCTGGCCCTCCAGCTGCAGCCGGGCTCCCGCTGGCCGGCCTCGGGCAGCGGAGATCACCCGGTTCGCCAGCGCCACGACCTGGGGTGTGGAACGGTAGTCGCGGTGTAACCGCACCGTCACCGCGTTGGGGAATCGTCTGGGAAATTCCAGGAGGAAGCGGGGAGCCGCACCGGCGAAGGAGTAAATGGTCTGGTTCGTGTCGCCAACGACGGTGAGGTCGTCACGGGCACCCAGCCAGGCGTCCAGCACACGCTGTTGCAGCGGCGTGACGTCCTGGTACTCGTCGACGACGAAGCAGCGGTAGCGTTCCCGGAATTCCTGCGCCACCGCCGCATACTCTTCCAGAGCGGCGACAGTGTGCAGCAGCAGGTCGTCGAAATCCAGTACCCGGTTGCGGTTCTTGAGCTCCTCGTATCCGGTGTAGATCGCCGCAATCTGCACCGCCGGCACCGGGGTGCTTCGGCGGGCTGCGGCCACCGCGGCGGGGTAGTCCGCGGCGGTCACCAGGCTGGCCTTGGCCCACTCGATCTCACCAGCGACGTCGCGCAGGTCGTCGGCGCTGGTGCCCGCGCCGGCCCGCTGCGCGGCCTGACCGACCAGCCGCAGTTTGTGCTCCAGCAGCGGCCACGGCTCGTCCCCCACCACCTGCGGCCAGAAGTAGCGTAGCTGGCGCAGCGCCGCGGCATGGAAGGTTCGGGCCTGCACCCCGGCTACCCCCAAGTCACGCAACCGGGTACGCATCTCACCCGCGGCGCGGGCGGTGAATGTCACCGCGAGAACCTGCCCCGGGGCGACGTGGCCGGTACGGACCAGCTGGGCGATTCGCCGGGTGATGGTACGCGTCTTTCCCGTGCCCGCGCCCGCCAGCACGCAGACCGGTCCCCGTGGCGCGCACACCGCAACACGCTGCTCCTCGTCAAGATCGTCGAGGGGATCCCGGTCAGGCCGACCGCTGCCCATGGTGGCATCCTCGCAGAGCTGTCCGATGTCCCCGCTCCGCCGCACAGCCGGCCACGAAGCGTTATGATAGGGGACATGCTTGGTCACTGACGGTCCGGGGCGAGGGTGGTGTGCCAGTGAAGATCATCGATCGGAGGCGCTGGGAACGAGAACTCACTGACCACATGCGGCGCCACGCCCCCGACCTGCACAATTCGCCTCATGCCCCACCGGCACGCGGTATGTGGGTCAGTGCTCGGCAGGTCTATCTCTGGACGGTCTTAGTGATGATTATGACTAGTGTGGGGTGGGCAGTCGGCCTGTACTTCATCTGAATTTAGCGCTGTCACACCGATGCGCGGAGCGGCGGGCGGCGGTGGCGGCGAACCGCGACAGCAACGGCGTGCTCTTCCGGACGTCAAGAGTAAGGTCCCTAACTCGGAAGTGGGGGCAGTTCCACGCCACCCAG
>JAFAXZ010000145.1 GCA_019240665.1 Pseudonocardiales bacterium
GGCCGCGACCAGCACCAGCAGGCACAACGGCAGCAGCCAGCTGATCTGGCCGCCGATCTGCTCCCCGAACAAGCGGGTGATGCCGGAGCTGCCGCCGAACCCGCCCCCACCACCCCGGCCGCCACTCCAGGGAACCCCCCGGGGGCCACCGGCGCTGCCGGAGCCGCCGACGAGTTCGCGGCCGACGTCGCGGCCCAGGATGCGGCCCAGGCCGTTGTAGCCGATCACCAGGTTGAGCACGGAGCCATTGGTGCTCCCCCGATGTAGGGTTTGGGCCCAGGCCAGGCGCTGACCAGCGCCACCCACCACAGCGAGCTGGCCAACAGCACGGCACCGGCGCCGAGCAGGTCGAGCACCCGGCGGCGCACCGACGCTGGTGAGCCGACCAGGTAGGCCAGTGCGAACGCCGGGACCACGATCCACGCTTGCAGCATCTTGGTGACGAAGCCCAGGCCGAGGAACAACGCTGCCAGCAGCAGCCAGCGCCTCGAGCGGCCTGGCTCGAAGGGGCGTTGCACCGAGCGGGTGAACGCGTAGGCTGCGGCCACCAGCAGCAGCACCATCAGTGTGTCGGGGTTGGTGTCACGGTTGATCGCCACGGTCACCGGGGTGAGCGTGAAGATCAGCGCGGCCAGCAGCGCGACGTGCTCGCCCGCCCAGCGCCGCACCGTGCGATGCAGCAGGAAAACCGCCGCCACCCCCTCGACGACCTGAGGTAACAGCAGCGACCAACCGTGATAGCCGAAGACCGCGACAGACAGGACCATCGGCCAGAACGCCATCGGCGGCTTGTCCACGGTGACCACGCCGAGCGGGTCAAAGGAGCCGAACACGAAATTGGTCAGGCTTGCCGACATGGATTTCACCGCGGCGGAGTAGTACGGATTGCCCCACCCCTCGGTGCCGATCCGCCACGCGTACAGCACCGCCGCCACCGTGCAGATCGCGGTCAGGGCCAGTGGGCGCCACCTGCCGGGGCCGCCGAGCGCTGCGTCTGCGGGTGGCGCGGTGGCACGGTCAGGAGCCTCGAGTGTCGCGGTCACCACGTGCCTTCCTGATCTGTGCGAGGCTGGATCCTGTCGGTGAAGACCCACGCTCGAAGCAGCAGGAACCGTCCGGCTGTGCCGACGATCGAGGCCGTCAGTAACACGGCGACCTCCAGCCACCGCGACGGTTGACTGACCAGCACGCCCAATACCAGCAGGGCCCCCGACGTGAACGCGTAGTACAGCGCGAAGACGACCAGGCCCTGCAGGTGGACCCGCTGCCGTGACACACCGGCACCGGCGAAGGTCAGCCGCCGGTTCGCCTCCGTGTTCAGCAAGGTCACCGTCACCAACGCGACCAGATTCGCCACCAGCGGCGGTGACCATGAGCGCAACAGCGCATACAGCACCGCCGTTGCCGCGGTGGACACCAGACCGATCAGACCGAAAGCCAACAGTTGCCAGCGCAACCCGCCCGCACGCGCAGCAAGCACCGCATCCGGGTGGGCGGAGCGTGGCGCCGGCCGTCGGGGCAACTCCGGCACCCGCGCCGCACCGGTGACCTTGGCCCGGGCCACTCTCACCAATCCGCGGACGTCCCCCACGGCGGTGGACACTATGTGGACCCGGCTGTCGAGGTCCTCCACCCAGTCGACAGGCACCTCCTGCACGCGCAACCCGTTGTGTTCGGCGAGCAGCAGGAGCTCGGTGTCAAAGAACCACCCGTCGTCACGCACGTGTGCCAGCAACGGACGGACCACGTCGGTGCGGGCCGCCTTGAACCCGCATTGTGCGTCAGAGAACCGGGCGCCGTGGGTGAGCCGAATCATCGTGTTGTAGCACCGGGAGATCACCTCGCGGCGGGCGCTGCGCACGGTGCGCGCACCCGGCGCCAGCCGGGAACCGATCGCGATGTCGGAGTGACCATTAACCAGCGGAACGACCAACGGCAGCAGCGCGTCCAAGCTGGTGGACAGGTCAACGTCCATGTAGACCACGACGTCGGCATCGCTGTATTCCCAGGCGGTGCGCAGCGCGTGGCCGCGGCCCTTGCGGTCCAGGTGCAGCACCCGCACCCGGTCGTCACATTCCGCAAACTCCCTCGCCACCCGCAGCACCCCGTCGGTGCTGGCATTGTCCACCACAGTGATCGTCCACTCGAAAGGGAACTGATCATCCAGATACGAACGCAGCACTTGCAGACAGCCAGGCAACGCCCGTTCCTCGTTGTATACCGGCACCACCACATCCACCGTGGCGATCCGCTGCCCCACCGACCACCGTGTCACACCAGCAGCGGGAGCGCCCTCGCGTTCCCTCGTCACCGTCATCAACCTCACCTCACCCCTCGAGAGCCGTTGTGGATCCGCGCTACCAGTTATGGCCTGGTGATGTGTAAGCAGCCTGGACGCAACCTCACAGTTGCCTGGGAGCAGGCGATTACCGGGCAGCGCCGCGGTAGTCCGCGTTCAACGCTGAGATCAGCTTCGACGGACGCCTGTCCGCCGGAGAAGCACGGAAATAACACCCGATTCAGTTACACCGTTAACTTGACAGACCCCAGTCGACAACGAGAATTGAAATAGGCCACGCGGTAGCCATCGATATCCAGATGGGGTGAGCGGGATGATCCGGCTTGAGGATGTCACCAAGGTGTATCGGATGGGTAAGGTCGAGGTGCGGGCACTCGACGGGGTCAACCTGGCCATAGATAACGGTGAAATGGTCGCTATCATGGGCCCGTCCGGATCGGGCACGAGCACGCTCATGAATATCATGGGCTGTCTGGATATCCCTACCAGCGGGCGCTATCTGCTCGACGGTCTCGACGTCAGCGTCTTGTCCGGCAACCGGCTGGCCAAGATCCGCAGTCGCAAGATCGGGTTTGTCTTCCAGTCGTTCAACCTGCTTTCGCGGACTAGCGCGATTCGCAATGTCGAACTTCCTTTGACCTATGCCGGGGCGCGGGATCGGCGCAACCCGGCCAGGCTGCTGGAGCAGGTCGGGCTGGGTGACCGCCAGAAGCACATGCCCAATGAGCTCTCCGGCTGCCAGCAGCAGCGGGTGGCGATCGCTCGGGCGCTGATCAATGATCCGGCGATCCTGCTTGCCGATGAGCCCACGGGAAACCTCGACACCGCCTCCAGCGCCGAGATCATGAAGTTGCTCGGTGAGCTGAACGATGCCGGCCGCACGGTCGTGATCGTCACTCACGAAGAGGACGTTGCCCGTTGTGCCAGGCGGATCGTGCGGCTGCGCGACGGGCGCGTCGTCAGTGACCAGGTGCAGCGGACCCGGACAGAGGTCAGCGCGTGAACCGCACCCGCGAGTTATTCCCCGGAAACTTCCGCAACCCCACCAGCACCCATTCGCCCTGTTCGCCTTCGGCGAGACTGAAGCCAGGGAGCCCGAGGGCATGGTGATTGTGGAGACCGCCGACCCGGCATTTTCACCGGCCCTGCAGATAGTCGCCAGCTGATCGGGGCCGTAGGCGCTGAGCCCGTGCACGATTCCGGCGGAACTGTCCGCGGGGAATAAGCTTGCGCCTGGTTCCGGGGCCGGTCCCGATGTGGGCAGTCCCGTCAGGAATCCCGGCGGCGTCACATTGAGCTGCGCGACGCTGACCGGGCCGCTGGACCATGTCGGGCTGCACCCGGCGACCATGACCTGTCCACCCCGCTGCCGTGGGCCCAGCAAGAGGCCGCCCGCGCTCCGTTGCTGGAACTTTCAGCTTCCTCACAGGAAAGCGGTGGAACATGGGGCTGATCGGACGGCACAGTTACTCCGAACGGCACGGTTACTCCGAACGACGGGAGATGTGGTGCGAGAGGGGCGCACGTCGATGATCAACCAGACCCTGGGGATGCACCTGCGCCCCGCTGCTCCGATTGGGGCAGCCACCGGGAGCCGAGAGCGATCGATACCCAGATGAGAGGAGCGGAATGATCCTGCTTGAGGATGTCACCAAGGAGTATTGGATGGGTAAGGTCGCGGTGCGGGCACTCGACGGCGTCGATTTGACCATAGATGACGGTGAAATGGTCGCCATCATGGGCCCGTCCGGATCGGGCAAGACCACGCTCATGAACATCCTGGGTTGTCTGGATATCCCCACCAGCGGGCGCTACCTGCTCGACGGCATCGATGTCAGCCGGCTGTCCAGCAACCGGCTGGCTAAGATCCGCAGCCGCAAGATCGGTTTCGTGTTCCAGTCGTTCAATCT
>JAFAXZ010000256.1 GCA_019240665.1 Pseudonocardiales bacterium
GCTTCGCACCCCACCGTTACCAGCAACGCACGCCGGGACAGGGACAGGCCCATGGACACTGGCCTGGGATCACACCTTCGAACTCACTCGACCTCCACCTGGTAGATCCACTCACTGTCTGGGACTTCGTGTCGCACCTTCTTGGGCATCCTGTCCCGCCCGGGAATTCAGCCCTCCTTACGGTCGGCTTACCGCCTGCCCACGAAATCACGGCTAGGCGGACCCGGACAGGGTTTCCATGTTCCGCACGCATGAGACCAGACTGGGGTGGGTGCCCTCTGCACTCCGGGAACGACGGTGTTCACGCGACCATAGTGGGGTGCTCGGTCGCCGCCTGCCGCCTCTCAACGGCACGGTCCCTGAAATCCCGATACGACTGCCCGCCCCAGGATTTAACATTAACGAAGCATCAGCAAGGGTTCACGGTTATTCACCCGTCCAGCCTTCCCCTCGCCTGTGGCCCCCGGACGGAACGGGGACCCTTGGGCTCTCCCCTGGGCTTCACACCCAACTGAGCCGGACCCAGCCACGCATGCCAGGGTGGAGACAGGTCTTGAACACTGACCCGGACTACGTCCTCGACATCAGCCGACCTCCTCGACGTCGTCACTCACCACGTGCGACCTCACGTCGCAACCCCAGTTTGTTTCGCTCTCCTGGACCCGAACTTGGTGGCCGTCTGGGTCATCGAACCAGACTTGCTGGCCGTTGTCGGTGGAGACGGTGAGTCCAAACCGTGATGGCTCGGGTCTGCCGAGCCGTTCCCAGTGCAGGGCGGCGGCCTCGATTTCGTTCCAGACCGATCGTTGCCCGGACTGGACGACGTCATTGCTGTCTTTGTCGACCTTGGCCCATGACCCGTCCCGTGCGCGCAGGCCATAAGTGAGCGGGTCGGCGAAGGTCACCGACTGAATGAGATCGGGCACACTGGCGGCGACCATCAAACCGAGGCCGGGCTCGGCGAGCAGGGCTGGGTCGAGCCAGGTTGTGGAGTGCCGGCTTGCGGTGTGGTCGTAGATGAAGTTGCTCTCCTGTTCGTCTCGTCGCGGATCGTCGGCCCGTGGGCGCAGCCACATGAAGTAGCCCGGCGTGGGGTGGAAGCGGCCTGTGGCGATGCCTTCCGCTGTGCGGTGGAGTGTGACGAGGGAGCTGGACGTGGCGGCCCGCAGGTCGGCCACGATGATTCCCCGGTCGGCCAGTTGGGCGACCCATTGGGTGGGGATCGTGGGCACCGCGCACGTGGCTAATACCCGGTCGAACGGCGCCCGCTCGGGAACGCCTTTGTCTCCCTCGCCTGCGACGAGATACGGGGCCAGTCCGATTCGGTGAGCCGCGATCCTGGCTGCCTCGACGAGGTCGGGATCAATGTCGATGCTGGTGACGCGGTGGTCACCGAGCCGGTAGGCCAGGAGCGCGGCGTTGTAGCCGGTTCCGGTGCCGATCTCCAGCACGGAGTGACCGTCGCGCACGTCCAGCATGCGCAGCATCAGGGCCATCAGGCTCGGCCGGGTGGACGAGCTGGTCGGGACTATCCTGCCGCTGCCCGGTTCGACCAACCGCTGTGTGGTCAGTGAGTCGTCGCGGTAGACCGCATCCAGCCACTCATCCCGCGCATCTGGGTCGGCGCCCTCGATCAGAGTGCCATCCGGCTGGTAGAACCGTGGCACGAAGACGTGCCGGGGCACCTGCTCGAACGCCTCGCGCCACGCCAAGTCGAGCGCGCCGAGCGCGGTAAGGTCATCAGCTAGGGCGCGAGCACGTTGCTGCCAGCTCACCACGGCGAAACCCCGCTGCTGAGCAGATCGGCCAGCGCAGCCGCGATTGGCAGGCCCGCCTCGTGCTCCAACCACAGCCATTGCCCATTCGGATTACACTCCAGGAATCGCCATGCCCCGTTGGGCTCGATGACGAAATCGAAGGCCCCGTAGTTGAGCCCGAACGTCGTGAGATACCGTCGTGCGCCATCGACCACGTCGGGCGGCGGCTCGATGCGCTCGTAGCGAAGGGCCCGATAGTCAGCGCGCCAGTCCACGCGCGCCCTCTCGGAGGCTGCGTGTATCGCCGCTGCGAACGGCTCGGGGCCGACCATCGTGACGCGCGTCAAAGGCTTTCGGTACCCACTCCTGGATCAGATGGGCGGTTACGGCGAACTGTCGAGCATCGACGGCGAGGGGATCCACGATCGTGGTGAAGACCGACTCTGCCGTCTTCCCGTTGCTGAGCATCAGCGACGGGAACGTCTTGCACACCACCCGGCCGTCAACCTCAGCCGCGAACGCCCGCAGTGCCTCCACGTCATTAGTGATCGACGTCCGCGGCACCGACAGCCCGACAGCGGCCGCGGTGGTCAACTGCGCGGACTTGTACTCGGCCATAGCAACCTTGGCCGGATGGTTGACCCACAACACTGGCAACGAGGAGAACGGCCCACCAAAGCCCAGCCTAGCCTCGGTGATTGCAAACGCCGTGTCACCCGCGGACAACCCCTCGGGTAGGACGAACCGGCTCGGCCTGCGATAGTACACAGCTTTAACAGCATCAAAATCGACCGCGTCGGAGCCGATGACAAGCTGCCCCCGCCATCGCGTCGAGTCGTTGCGCACAACCATGCGAATGCGGGTAGGAAAATCACCAGTGTCGAAACGCACCACTGAGCAGGCCCGTTTCGTCAACTCGATCTCGACCGCGTCCGCCGTCGAGTCGTCCGGGGCGGTGATCACCAACACGACCTCGGGCTCTCCCGAGCCGTCAGTCATCGACATCCGTGTCGGTAACCGAATCGGTTGTGCGAGTGCCGTCATTGATCGTCTCGCTGTCAGTCCGATAAGTCGACTTGGTCGCCGTCGTATCGTGCTTCTTGCTATCAGGTCTACTCGGCACACCCAACGTGGCGGCGAAGGGCCGCAACGCGCCAGGCGTGTCCGGCACCAGCACCCGAACCCCGCCCGGAGAACCGGTCGGCAGAAGCATGGTGACCGGATAGAGCGGATCAGACGGGGTCATCGAGAGCCCCTCCTCCGATATCTGAGTCTCGTTGGGCACATATCGCACAACCTCTCCCATGTACCGGAGCTGACTCGGCATGATCGCGGCACGCCCCGTACCACCCACGGTCACCCCCGACACCCGAACAGTAACGGCTCCCCGGCACCCCGACATCCGGGGCACTGGGTCTGGAGACCACCCGTTCGAGCTAGCACAAATCGCGATGATCCTCGGCGTGTCGACGCCGTTCTGGCTAGCAGGTTCGGAGACCGACCAAAACCGTGGGAGATCAACTGTTCGAGCGCCCGGTGGTGATGCCTACGCCACAAGCTCGACGGGTCCGCTGTGATGGGCGAAGCCGGGATGCCAGCGGGCGAAGTCGGGATGGGCGGTGACCTGGGCTTCGAACAACTCGGGCAGGCAGGCCTGGGGGATCGGAGTAGTGTCATTATGAGCCGCCGACAATGGCGCAATATCACCCTCGTTACCAGACAACGTCGCCTCCTCCACCGTTTTTCTCCATGGATCGTCGAACTACAAGATGCTGAACGTAAAAGGTGGTCCGTGTTTTAGGTCGACCAACGTTATCAGGGGTCCATGACTGTACGACCAACAGAGATTACCGGAGGGCCCCGAGCTGGAGGGTGGTCTCTAGC
>JAFAXZ010000355.1 GCA_019240665.1 Pseudonocardiales bacterium
TCGATCAAGGCAAGCCCACCGCCGATCGCTGGCGGTTCACCGTGACACCTCAAGCCCAGCGCATCGAACTGACCTAGCACCGCCCCGCCCCTGACCCATCTCTACAGCTCACCTACACCCTGTAGGCTCGGTGAGGTTGTGACACTCGCCGTCGTGTTGTCGATCATGGCTGCGGTGTGCTTCGGGACCGCCTCGGTGCTGCAGCATCATGGGGCGAACCGGGTACGCCGACGGTTCCCGCTGAACCCTGGGTTGCTGATCGATGTCGCGCGCCAACGGTTGTGGCTGTTGGGGATCGTGGCCGAAGTAACTGGCGTAGCGCTGCACATGGTGGCGGTCAACCTCGGGGCGCTCTCGGTCGTGCAGCCCCTGCTGACGGTGGGCCTGGTGGTCGCGCTGCCGCTGCAGGCCGTGCTCGGGCTTCCGGTGAGCCGAAGGGCGTTGCTGGCCGCAACCCTGACCGTCGCTGGTTTGGCAGTCTTCTTGGCAGTCCAACCGACCGTGGAGTCCCGAGACCCGCAGAGCATCAGGGACTGGCTACCGGGGCTGGTGCTGGTCGCGATAGCGGCGCTCGCCGCGCTGAGCGTCGCGTTGGCCCGGCGGGACCGGGCCAGGGCGCTGGGCCTGGGCGCCGCTGCCGGGACGGTGTTCGCGTTGTCTGCCGCGCTGGTCAAGACGTGGGGCGAGATCCTGGGCGCCGGTGGACTCCCCGCGCTGGCAACCAGCTGGGAGCTGTGGACGGCGCTGGGCTGCGGCCTGATCGGTGCGCTGCTGAGCCAGGCCGCTTTCCAGTCCGGTCCGCTCGGTGGCCCACTGGCGGCGATGATGGTGATCGACCCCATTATCGGTGTCAGCCTCGGCGCCATCGTCTTCGGTGAGTCCTTCTCCACCGGGCTGCTGGCCGTAGTCCAAACCGCTGGACTGGCGCTGACTCTGGCCGGGGTATGGCTGCTCGCTACCGGCGAGCGACGCTTAGCCGCCACCACCGATACCCGGCGCAAATTACGCAAATCATCTGACAGTCGCGAATTACCCGAAAGGTCGTCGGTGCAACGGGGTCTCGCACGCAAGCCAACCGGGTAGGGAATACTGCCGTCAGTCCGGAAGCTCACGGGTCATCAGGTCGCCGCGGTGCCGTGCGCGTCGGCACAGTGCTCGGCAGGGATGGTGGAGAGGCTTGGGGGCGATGGTGGTGCGGACACCCGGGGTGAGCCCGGCGGCAACGTCGCCCCCCGGGCAACGCCGGTGGGGGTGGTGGACGCGCGCTGCCGTGCGGGCCGGTCTGATAACGGCGGGACTGTCGCGGCGGTTGGGCCTGGGCGCCGGGTCGATCATCGGTGGCCGGGTGACGCTGGCCCTGGACGCCCACGCGCTGCGGCGCTTGGCGGCGGGGCGGCGCGTGGTGCTGGTGTCGGGGACCAATGGCAAGACCACGACCAGTCATCTGGTAGCGGCGGCGGTGCGCACCGTCGGGCCGGTGGCGCACAATTCCGGTGGCTCGAATATGGCCGACGGGGCGGTGGCGGCGCTGGCCGAGGCGCGAGACGCCGAGTACGCGGTGATCGAGGTTGACGAGCTACACCTGGCCGCGGTCGCCGAGGCCGTCGACCCGATGGTGGTGGTCCTCCTCAACCTGACCCGTGACCAACTGGATCGGGCGACTGAGGTGGGGGCGATCGCCTCCGCCGTCGGGCATGCGCTGGCCCGGCATCCCCGTACGGTGGTAGTGGCCAATGCGGACGATCCGATGGTGGTGTCGGCGGCGAAGCTGGCCACCCGCAGCGTCTGGGTAGCCGCGGGATCCAGCTGGTTAGGTGATGCGTCCAGTTGTCCCCGCTGTGGCCACACTCTCACTTTCACTGAGAGCGGGTGGGAGTGTGTCTGTGGGCTGGCCCGTCCCACCCCGGACTGGCGGATCGAGAACGGCAAGGCATGCACCTCCAACATGGTGCTACCGCTGGACATTCGATTGCCCGGCCAGGTCAATCGGAGCAATGCCGCCATGGCGTTGGCTGCCGCCTGCGCTGTCGGTGTCGCGGCTGATCAAGCCGCATCGGCACTGCGCGAGGTTGACGTCGTGGCCGGGCGGTACGCGGTGGTGCACCGCGGAGCACAGAACCTGCGCATGTTGCTGGCGAAGAACCCGGCTGGCTGGGCGGGGATGTTGTCCATGTTGGGTGAGTCGCGGCCGCTGTTGGTGATCATCAACGCCCGGGAAGCCGACGGGCGGGACACCTCATGGTTGTGGGATGTCCCGTTCGAACAGCTCACTTCTCGTCAGGTGGTGGCCAGCGGAGAACGCGCCGCTGACCTGGGTGTGCGGCTAAGCTATGCCGGGCTGGAGCATCAGACCGTGGCCGATCCGCTGGCCGCCCTCGCGGCGCTGCCTGCGGGGGAGATCGATGTGGTGGCCAACTACACTGCTTTTCATCACTTCCGCCGCCGCCTACTGGGTGGATCCAGGCTGAGCCGGGAACGGGAAGTAGCCAGGTGAGCGGAGAGTCCACGGTCACGATCGGTCTGCTGCTGCCCGACGTGTTAGGCACCTACTCCGATGCCGGCAACGCCACGATATTGGCGCAACGGCTGCGGTGGCGTGGCATTCCCGCCGAGATTCGCACCATCACGGCCTGCGACGTCCCCGTGACCACTTGTGCGGTGTACTTGCTAGGTGGAGGCGAGGACACCGCACAGCAATTCGCCGCAGACTGGCTGCGTCGTCATGATCAGCTTCGTCGGGCGCTGGAAACCAGCGCGGTGACGCTGGCTGTGTGCGCTGGGCTGCAAATTCTGGGTCGGTCGATGAGTGACGCCAGCGGCCACCACTACCCGGGGCTGGACTTACTGGATATCACTACCGCGCCTGGCCGCCAGCGCGCTGTCGGCGAGGTGATCGCCACCTGCACCGTGCCCGGCATCGGCTCGTTGACCGGTTTTGAGAACCACCGCGGCGTCACCACCCTGGGCCCGGGCACAGCCCCCCTGGGACGAGTGATCACCGGCACCGGCAATGGCACCAGCGAGGGCACGACGAGGTATCGCACCGAAGGGGTGTTCACCGACCGCATCATCGGCACTTACCTGCACGGCCCCGTGCTGGCCCGCAACCCGGCCTTGGCCGACCACATCTTGCACAAGGTCACCGGCCAGGTCATGCCCGCCCTGGACCTGCCCGACCAAGCAGCCCTGCGTCATACCTACTTGAGTCATACCTACCTGGGTCGTAACTACCTGGGCCACACTTACCTGCAGGGCCGCTTCTCGCGTTGCAGTTAGTGCGCTACGAGCCAGAGCAGGCTGGCGGTGCCGAAGAGCAGGCAGTACACCGCAAACGGGGTGAGGGTGCGGGTCTCGAAGTAGCGGGTGAGGAAGCGGACCGCCAGGTAGGCGCTCACGAATGAGGCGATGCTGCCGGCCAGGACCTGGCCCTGGATGCCGGTGCCGAGCGGGCCGGTCAGGTCGGGGATCTTTAGCGCACCGGCGGCCAGGATGACCGGGGTAGCCAACAGGAAGGAGAAGCGTGCGGCGTCCTCATGAGACAGCCCACGCAGCAGTCCGGCGACCATCGTGACGCCGGACCGGCTGATCCCAGGTAGTAGCGCCAGGATCTGCGCCGAACCGATAAGCGTGGCGCGACCGAGGGACATTCGAGCCAGCCGGGCATCTGCGGCAGCCCCCACGTCGCGCGCTGAACCTGGTCCGTCCACCCCGGTCGTCGCGGGCGGCCCCAGTGCGGCGCCCAGTGAGGCGCCCAGCGAGGTGACGGCGTCGGCTCGCCGACGGAGCCATTCCCCAAGGTAGAGCACCACCCCGTTGGCGATCAGGAATGCCGCCGCCGGGATCGGCCGGCCTAGCGTGGTGCGGAAGAGATGCTCCAGCAGCAGGCCACTGACACCGACCGGGATGGTCCCGACGATGAGCAGCCAGGCGAGCCGTTCGCCGGACGTGCGGATTCGCCGGTAGCGCAGCGAGCTGATGAAACCGGAGATGATGCGTAGCCAGTCGCGCCAGAAGAAGATCAGCAGTGCCGCGGCGGTGGCCACATGCAGGCCGACGATGAACGCCAGGTAGGGCGATTCCGGCGCCGACACGTTCAGGTCGTGCGCCCAGCGACCGCCCACGAGCGCCGGGACCAGGACGGAGTGCCCGAGGCTGGAGACCGGGAACAGCTCGGTGACGCCCTGAAAAACGCCTACCACGATCGCCTCAAGATAGGTCAGGTCACTCACAGGTCTCCTCTTCCTCGGCGGTGCACACGGCGCGCCGGCTGGCCGCCTTCTAGCCTGCCGGTATGACACGTACGCGGCTGTACCGTAGCGGTGTTCTCGAGGTGGAGGACTTTCCGGTCGAGGACATTTCCGAACACATCAGGCAGCCGGGCGTCACTGTGTGGCTGGACATGTGCGCGCCCGATGCAGATGACCTCGCCACGATCAGCGGGGAGCTCGGCCTGCACCGTCTCGCTGTCGAGGATGCCGGCCAAGAACGTCAACGTCCCAAGCTGGACCGGTACGACACCCACCTGTTCATCACCGCTTACGCCGTCGTGTTGAACATGATCACCGGGCAACTGGAGACGTTTGAGGTGGCGGTGTTCGTCACCCACAATGCGTTGGTCACCGTGCGTAAATCGGACCAGTTCGATATCGATGGTGTGGTAGCTCGCTGGGACGCCTCACCAGACCTGGCCAAACACGGGGTCTCGTTCCTGCTGCACGGTCTGCTCGACTATGTCGTCGACGGGCACTTCACCGCCGTGCAGATCCTCGACGACGAGATCGAAACGTTGGAGGACTTACTGTTCGACGACAAACGCTCGGATTTATCCGTGCAACGACGATCGTTCGAGTTGCGCAAGAGCCTGGTGCGGCTGCGCCGGGTCGTGCTGCCGATGCGCGAGGTCGTGAATTCCCTGATGCGTCGTGATCTGAGCGCGTTAGACCAGGTGATGACACCCTACTACCAGGATGTATACGATCACGTACTGCGGGCCACTGAGTGGACCGAGAGTCTACGCGACCTGGTTACCACCGTCCTGGAGACCAACTTGACCATCCAGGGCAACCGGCTTAATGTGATCACCAAGAAGGTGACCAGCTGGGCCGCCATCATCGCGGTACCGACCGCCATCACCGGATTTTACGGGCAGAACGTGCCCTATCCCGGTTTTGGTCATGAATCCGGGTTCTACGTCTCCACCATCGTGATGGTGGTGCTCTCGGTAGGGTTGTATGTGTTGTTTCGTCGTTGCGACTGGATCTAGCTTACTGCCGGATTGCGCTGGCTACCTCCCGACCCTCCCGACAGGCGATGATCGCGCTGCTTCGAGCACTGGCTGTACGGCTCCGCGACGCCGCCCACGGGTAGGTCCTGACTCGCGCGACCCGCGACCGACTGCGGTAGGTGGGGTGTCCTGCGCCGCGGCCGGGTCGGGGATCGTGGTACGTCCCCAGCGCCAGTGCTGGGCTCTCCTGAGCAACGAGGGCATTTCCGTCAGATGAACGTAAGGGAGCTATAAGGCGGGCAGGGTACGGTCAGGCTGTGATGGCCATCGACCGCCCCACGCACAAGGGCGCTTCTGGATGAGCTGGATGGGCTGGATCACCTCAGGTGTGTGACGTCGATCGCTCGATCTGGCTGGTCGGCCGCGACACCTGGTCTAGTCGGGGTCTACGTGGAGAACACAGGACAACCGGGAGGCATTGGGGTGTTGCCGTCTGCTGTGCCAGACCCATCCGGCCAAGCTGAAGAGCGAGTTGAGCGTCCGTCAGTTGACGGGTTGCTGGACTATGCTGCGAAACACCGGATCTGTGTGGTGATCGGCGCAGCTGGCTGGGGCAAGACCACGGCGGTGGCGACGTGGTCGCGCGATCGTCCGACCGCGTGGCTGAGATATGAGGACTATGAGGGTGACGCGGAACGCCTGCTGGCCGGCCTCGGCGGGGTATTGCGGGCCCACGCGTCGGTGCCCGCGCCGAGCCACCGAACGTCGGCAGTGGAGACAGACCAGGTGGGGTCCTCGTTAGCGGCCATCTGCGCCTGGTTGTCTGGTGTTCTGAGTAAAGATCTTGTTTTGGTCCTGGATGACCTGCACGGATTGCAGCCGGATAGCGCCGCGGCGGGCGTCGTGGAGAGTTTGTGTCAGCGAGCACCAGATCGGCTGCATCTGGTGCTGATATCCCGACGTGAGTTGCCGTTCTCCTTGCAGCGGCTGCGGGGTCGCGGTCTTGTCACGGAGATCCACGCGCCGGATCTCGCCTTCGACGTCGCCGATGTCGAGGCGCTCCTGCGCATGACCGTGGGACGGGATCCGGCTGGCCTGTCGAGGCAAGTCTGGGAGCGCACCGGGGGGTGGCCCACGGCCGTGCACAGCGTTGTGAAGATGTTGCGGGGAACCCTGCCGGATCAACGCCTGGCCACCGTGGGACGGCTTTCCCACCCGGGAGAACGGTTTCATGACTATCTGAACGAGGAAGTCCTCGGTGCCTCACCCGAGTGGGTTCAACAGCTGCTCCGCAGGTTAGCGATCTTCGGTGAGGTCAGATTCACGACCGAGATTGCGCCTGGGCTCGATGATCCGACGGCCTTACTCGCCGAGTTGGCCCGTCAGGGACTCGTGCGACGTACCGGTGAGAGCGCCGGCTGGGCGGTCGTGCGTCCGTTGCGGGACTTTTTCGAGCACGAGGCGCCGCCGTCGGCAAGCGAGCGGAAAGCGCTGCACGTGACGGCGGCCAATGAGTGCGCCGAGCGGGGAGCACCGGCTGATGCCCTGCGGCATCTGCTAGCAGCGGGTGATCACGCCGGGTGCGCCTCGCTACTGGTTGATCATGGTGACGCGATGGTGGCGCGTGGTCAGCACGACGCCGTGCTGGAGGCCGCCGAATTGCCCGCCGAATTCCTCGACGACCCGCGGATCCACCGAGTTCTGGGGCGGGCGCAGCAGGTGCGGGGACAGTGGGCGCAGGCGCTGGAGCACTTCCAGCGCGCCGGCCTCGACCGAAACGAGCTGGAGCCTGCGCTGGCCTGGCGGGTCGGCCTGATCGCTTTCGCCAGGGGCGAGTTCGCCGAGGTGCAAGCGTTGACTCGGCGGGTCAGGCTGGACCGGGAGGACACGCTCGACGAGACATGGGCGCTGGCACTGGCCGCGAGTGCCCACCGGATGGTTGGGGACCTGGGAGGTCTGCGGAGGATGGCGGATCGGGCCCGTGCTGCGGCCCGGCGGTGCGGCCAGGCCCGGGCATGGTCCAGTGTCCACCACGTCTTCGCGCTCCT
This sequence comes from Pseudonocardiales bacterium, assembly GCA_019240665.1. GTDB lineage: Bacteria > Actinomycetota > Actinomycetes > Mycobacteriales > Pseudonocardiaceae. Next base: position 7,273 of record JAFAXZ010000355.1, read on the forward strand.
GGCTGCTGCCGAGGGTGACTGGCGGCAAGCAGACACGCACTGGACCGACGCCCTGCGCAGCGCCGAGGCGAGCGATGACCTGTCCCAGGTGACGTATACGCGGGCTAATCGGGCGTTTCACCAATTGGAAGCGGGGGCACCCCGGCATGCGCTGGCCGACGCCCAGATCGCGGTGGGTCTCGGCGAGCGATGCCAGAATCCGTTTTTCATTGCTCATGTGCTGACCACCCGCGGCCGCGCTCACGTGCATCTTGGGATGCTGGAGGCGGCGGCGGGTGACTTCGCCACAGCTATCGACCTTTTTCAGCGCATCGGCTCCCGATTTCTTGCCTGGCCGCTGTGCGGACTCGGTGATCTGCATCGAACCAGGGGTCAGCTGGTTCGAGCCCGGGCGGCGTACGAGGAGGCCCTGGCTCTCGCCGAGCCCCACCACGACGTGCTCGGCCTCAGTTCGGCGCTGACCGGTCTCGCGCGCATCACTGCGGCTGATGACCCGAAGATCGCGTGGGGGTGTGCGCTCCGGGCCGTGGACTTGGACGAGGGACTTCGCAAGGTCCCGGCATTCCTGGCCCGCGGCTGGGTCGAGTTGATGGACGGTGACCGGCAGGGCGCCTCGGCGGATGCTGATTGGGCGGCCGTGGCCGCGCGGCAACGGCGCGACAACCTCGGACTGGCCGAGGCAATCACCCTGGGCACGCTGGCCTCCAGCGATCCCGCCGAGAATGCCGTCCTGCTTCGGGACGCGATCGGCATCTGGCAGGAGGCGGGCTGTCGCTTGGAGGAAGCCGCGACCAGAATCGTGGCCGCTCGCATCGGCGCGCCCATTCCCCACCTTGACGCCGACCTCGCCCACCAGATGCTTCGGGACCACGGCGTCGACATCGAGTCGCGGCGGACCGCTGGACCGCTCGGTGTGCTGGTCCGTTCCGCTCCCGAGGTGCTCATCCAGACGCTCGGCGTGTTCCGGGTCAGCCACAACGGGGTCCCGGTTCCGAATACCGTATGGAAGTCGAAAAAAGCCCGAGACCTGTTGAAGATCCTGGTTGCCCGGCGCCGGCCGACCCCCCGTGATCAACTGATGGAGCTGTTGTGGCCGGAGGCGGACCCGGCCCTGGCCAGCAACCGGCTGTCCGTGCTGCTGTCCACCCTTCGCGATGTACTCCAACCCCAACCGGTAGGCGAGGGTCCATTGGTCAGCACCGGCGGCGTGGTGTGGTTGAACCGTGCTCAAGTCAGCGTCGACGTCGAGGACTTTCTCACTCAAGCCGCCGCCGCCCTCGACGCCCACCGGACAAAAGCACCGGAGGCGACCGCGCGACTCACGGCCGCCGTCGGCGCCCATACCGGGGATTTCCTCGAAGATGACCCCTACCAGGAGTGGGCCGTCGGGCTCGCCGAAGAAGTCAAGGCCACCCACATCGCTCTGCTTCAGGCGCTGACTGCACGACTACGCGACGCGGGCGACACCGACGCGGTCGTGCGATACACACTGCGCCTGCTCGAACAGGACTGCTACGACGAAGACGCCCATCTCACCCTGGTCAAAATTCTCCTTAACGCGGGACGCCTCGGCGAGGCACGCCGTCACTACGAGCACTACGTTCGCCGGATGGCAGAGATCGATATCCCACCGAGCCCACTGCCGAACGTGCCGCCGCGGAAACTAGCCGCAGGCTAGCGATGTCCTTAAGATTGATCTAAGCCGAAGCTAAGATTATCTTTAGGCCGTCGCCTTAACCTTCTGAACTGTTGCCACGGACAACACGGAAGTCCAGAGTTGACCTGTTGCTGTGTCAACACGGTCGAGCTTGTCCTCCGCACTCTGAGCGAGACGGATAATTGAGAACCTCTTCCCATGGTGATGAAAAGTAGAATGAGTCGATCGCTTACTAGGCATCCGCTGGAACCATTGAGTGCTGAGGAGATCGCTGCCACGTCGGCGATCCTCACCCGCGAGAGATCATTGAGTGAAGCGGTGCGTTTTGTCAGCATCGAGTTGCATGAGCCGTCGAAGCGGACGGTGCTTGGGCTGACTGAAGGTCAGAGTCTTGATCGTGAAACGTTTGTGGTGCTACGCGACCAGCAAAACCGGATCACGATCGAGTCGATTGTCTCACTGACGCGCGACGAGGTGCTCTCCTGGCGTGAGATCCCCGGCGTGCAGTCGGCGTTCACCCGCGACGAACTTGCGAAGTGCGAGGCCCTGGTCCTTGCTGACCCACGGTTTCAGCAGGCCATGCTCCGGCGCGGGGTGGCCGACCTCTCGCTGGTACTGATCGACCTGTGGGCGGCCGGCAACACCGGGCCACAGGATAACCCCGCCGAAGGCCGGCTCATCCGACCACTGGTCTTCATCCGGTACGGCCCGTACGACAACCGCTACGCCCGGCCCGTGGAGGGGCTCGTGGTGCTGGTTGACCTGGATCAGATGCAAATACGCGAGATTGCCGATCACGGGTTCGTCCCGCTGCCGGCGCGGCCCGGGAACTACATTCCAGAGCTGGTCACCGGGCAGATCGAGGGCTATTCCGATAACTTCCCGGCAGTCAAGCGGCTGCGCGACGACCTGCGACCCATCGAGGTCACCCAGCCGGACGGACCGAGCTTCACCGTCGAGGGCCACGCCGTGGCCTGGCAGAAGTGGCGGCTGCGCATCGGTTACAATCCTCGCGAGGGGCTGGTCCTGCATCAGGTGGGCTACGAAGACCGCGGCCATTTGCGGCCGATTCTGTATCGGGCATCGGTGTCGGAACTTTACGTTCCCTACGGTGACCCCAACCCGACGCATAGGATCAAGAATGTCTTCGACGAGGGTGAGTGGGGCATCGGCCCCGTGCTCAATTATCTCGTGCTCGGCTGCGACTGCCTCGGCGACATCCGCTACTTCGATGTCATCGTCAACGACGCCGACGGCAATCCGCGTACCCTCCCTAACGCAATCTGCCTGCACGAGGAGGACGCTGGAGTCGGCTGGAAGCACACCGACGGCCTGCTCGGGCATATGGAGACCCGTCGGAACCGGCGGTTGGTGGTGTCCTGTTTCGCCACCCTCAACAACTACGAGTACGGCTTTTTCTGGTACTTCCACCTCGACGGCACCATCGAGTTCGAAGTCAAGCTCACGGGCATCGTCTCCACCGGAGCTTTCCGTCCTGCTGATATGCCGCCGACCTACGGCACGTTGCTGGCTCCCGGTCTGTACGCACCCAACCACCAACACTTTTTCAACGTCCGGCTGGATATGTGCGTCGACGGTGAGCACAACTCGGTCTACGAGGTGGACTCCGTAGCCCTACCGCCTGGGCCGGACAATCCAGGGGCCAATGCCTGGGTGGCTCGCCCGACGTTGCTCGCCAGGGAGAGCGAGGCGCAGCGCGTGGTGAACCCACTGGCCGGTAGGTACTGGACGGTAATCAACCAGTCGGTGCGCAATGAGCTAGACCAGCCCGTGGGTTACAAGCTGGTGCCCGGGGAGAACATCCTGCCCTTGGCGGGAGAAGGCTCACAGACCGATCGCCGGGCCGGGTTTGCCTACCGGCACCTGTGGGTGACCGCCTACGACCCGACGGAGCGATACGCAGCTGGGGATTACCCGAACCAACGGCAGGATAACGACGGACTGCCTGTCTACGTACAGGCGGATCGGCCGCTCGACGACGCCGACGTGGTCGTCTGGTACACCTTCGGCGCCCACCACGTTCCCCGGCCCGAGGACTGGCCCGTTATGCCCGTTACCTGCATCGGGTTCCATCTCAAGCCGGTCGGTTTCTTCGCGGGAAATCCGGCGCTGGACCTACCCCGGCACACACCGGGAGGGCACTGAATTGACAGAGGCCAGGGCCTGATGACTGGCCGCGCAAGCGCGCGGCCTACACGCGAACCGAGCCAGATACGCACCGATAGTGGAGGAGATCCCGTGGTCAGCACGGAGCAGGCGAGACGGAAGTACGACGCGATCGCCGACCGCTACGAGGACATGTTCTTTTACGTTGTGGACGTCGGGCAGCAGCTGGTGGACTACGCCGACCCGGTATCAGGAACTCGGATGCTGGATGTGGGTGCTGGGCGCGGTGCTGTAGCCCGCGCCGGACTCGCCCGGGGTTGCATTGTCACCGCTGTTGACGCGTCCCCGCGCATGGTTGAGCTGATGGGCTTGGACTTCCCCGAGATCACCGTTAAGCAGATGGACGTCGGTCGACTCGACTTCGCCGACGACTCCTTCGACCTTGTCACTGCGGGTTTTGTCGTGCAGGTGCTAGACGATCCGGCGGCGGCGATAGCCGAGATCCGACGTGTGCTGGCGCCGGCGGGGGTGCTCGCCCTGTCACTGGAAAAGCAGTCTGTCGGCCGTTTGCAGTGGCTGCATGAGCTGAACGTCGAGTTCTTTTCACCCACACCCGACGACACCACAGTAGATCAAGAAGTCGGCCCTATGACGGATCAGGATGTCGGCACCCTGCTAGCCCAAGCCGGTTTTGTCGATCTGACACAAAAGTCTGTTGAGATGCCGTTGTCGATGTCCGATCCATTGGCGCTGTGGGATTGGCTAATCTCCCAGGGATTGAAGGAAGCACTCCAGTCAATGTCGGACAAGCGCATCGCTGAGTTTCGCAAGCGGTTTTTCATCGAAGCTGAGCGCATGCACGCCCACGGTGGCATCGTCCTCGACTTCGGCGCGACGCTGCACCGGGCGCACGCGCCGATGTGAATCGTGTGGTTGGTCAACCAGCCAGTAGGACTGCGCCTCAGAGCGCCGAGGTGGTGGCTGAGTTGGTGGGGCGAGCCGAGCGGCGATGCGGCCTTGGGTCTGCTGGTAGGGCGTGACAACCTCGACGGTCCGCAGGGTAAATGCTCGCACCACCACGGCGACGAGGGCGAGACCGACGAGGAACGCCGCCGCCACCCAGAGGTCGATCCGACAACGCCGCCCGTGGGTGGTCGGGCCGGCGAGACATGTGAGGGACCTCCGGGGAGGGGGTACTCAGGACAGGCCGCGGCCCCGGGCGAGCGCCGTTCGTCCGGGGCCGCGGCT
>JAFAXZ010000232.1 GCA_019240665.1 Pseudonocardiales bacterium
GCTTCGCCATCGGCGCCAAGCGCCTCGCCCCCCTGTGGCGCACCTTGGCCGGGGTGAGGGAGACCGACTGGGTGCAGGCGATCGACATGCCGGGGGCGCAGGTCGCCGTGGCCGACTACCGCCCAGCCTGGTGGCCGCCCAACACCCGGGTGCTGATCCGCCGCGTGCGCCTGGACAGCGAGCAGGTCTCGGCCGATCCCCGCTCGCGGCGGCGCCGCACCCTGCACCCCGACCAGCGCACCCTACCGATCGAGGAACTCGCGGACACCGACGCGGTCTATGGCTACTCGTTCATCCTGACCAACCTGGATCTCTCCACCCCCGCCCACGCTGCGGACGTGGAGTACTGGTACCGGCACCGCACCGAGATCGAGAACATCTTCCGCGACGCCAAACACGGAGCCGCCCTGCGCCACCTCCCCTCGGGATACACCGAGGTGAATACCGCCTGGATGTGGGGCGCCCTGCTGGCCACCAGCCTCGCCGGCTACCTCCACCAGCTAGCCGCGACCAGCCCCACCCCACACCCACACCCGGACCCGGACAGTGCACCCGAGCCAGAGCCAGGGCCGCTGGTCGGTCTCGGCGTCCGAAACGGCAAGGCCATGATCGCCACCTTGCGGCACCGCCTGATCCGCGTGCCCGGCCGCGTGACCCACCACGCGGGGCAGCTCATCCTGCGCCTGCCACCTGGTGACCAGCTGCTGCCCGCGGTCCTCACCCGGCTGCGCACCCTGCCCCACCCCTGCTGACCCAACCCAGCCACTACGCCCTGCACACCCGGAACCCGCCACCCGAGGCGACACTCGGGCCCCTAGCCTGCCCATCACCCGAAAAAGACCACCAGAAGATCAACAAACGAGACTGAAGATCACATCACACCGCTACTCGCGGAATCGGGTCTGAATGGTGAAAACCCGACGCCATCACGCGCGAGCGCGAACAATAGCCTCGTGGCACCAACCACGCAAGCCAGCGCGCAACTGAAGGCGCTGATCGCCGCACCGATCGTGATAGCCTCGCCCACCCAACCTGCCACGTACCGCGAGCCGAGGTCGCCCAGCAGCGATCCCGAGCCGCTGAATGCCGCCACCCCCTTGTCGTCGGCGCCAAAACCCATCATCGCCACGGCCGTGACGAACACGAAATACAGGCCACCGAAGATCGCCGTCCCAAGGATTGCCCGGGGAATGTCCCGACGCGGCTTGCGTGTCTCTTCACCCAGCGTCGCGGCGGCCTCGAAACCCGCGAATGACAAGAAGCCGAAGACCACCCCGAGGAACACCGCCGAGACACCGGTGCCGGGCGGCGCAGTGAACACCGACAGGTCGACCGCGTGATTCTGCGGCGCGCTACCAGTCGCGAGCCGGATGAGGATCACCACCGCCACAACCACAATCAGCGCAACGGTGGTGCCTTCCACCGCCAACAAGAACCTGGTCGTCCCCCGAACAGGAGCGATGGCCAGCGAGAACACGCCAACCAACGCGATGGCACCAATAAGGAAACCTGACCAGGACGGCTGATGCGTCCACATCCCCACGCTGTCCAGAAACGTCGAGCCGAAGATACCGGCCGCCGATACCGTGGTGACCCCGAACAACGTATAGGTGCCCAGCAGCGCCCATCCAGCAACGACACCAGCGCGAGCACCCAGAGTCGCCCCGACGAAGCCATAGACACTGCCTGCGTGGTGGAAGCGCTGGCACAGTCGCACGAAGGTGTAGGCAATGAGCAGTACCCCGACGGTAGCCAGGGTGAACGCTAAAGGGACAGCGCGCCCCACCGTGCCCGCGGTGGCCTGTGGGTTGATGTTGACCGCCGCCGAGGGAGCCATCAACGCCACCGAGATGCCAAGGGCCTCCCACACGCTCAGCTCTCGACGAAGGTGAGCACCCTTGACTGGCGGCGAACCATCGAATATCTCTGACATCACGTTGCCCTTCCCCATGGTGAGGACCGTCAGTCATAAGAGACGGCGAACGTCGCCTTGCATACCTCGTCGACGTGTCATTCCCACGTGTCATTCCCACTCCGCCAGCCGGTAGACGCGTTTCGCATTGTCCGCACCCACCATCTGTGCGACACGTACCGCATCAGCGCTCGACCACTCCCCCGACTGCACCCATTCACCGAGGACGCTGGCCATGGCACGCCGCCACAGCACAGCGCCGAGATGATGCAGCTCAGCTGGTCCCCACGCATCGGAGGAGAACAGCAGCTTGCCGAATGGGGCCACTTCCAGCGATTCCGCGACAAGGGCACGAGACCGCGCCCCGGTGTAGTTCACCGCCAATCCGACGTCCAGGTATACGTGTGGAAACACGTGGGCCAGATACCCGGCGGTGCGGTGATAAGGGTAGCAGTGCAGCAGCATCACCGGCATCTTGCGGTCCTGTACCCGGCGTAGGAAGTCGGTCATCAGCGACGGGTCGCAGCGGTGCAGGGTCAAGTCAGGATCGCCGTACCCGATGTGGAACTGCAGCGGTAGGCCGCGGTCGACACCCATCCACAGCAGGTGGCGCAACAGCACCGGATCGGTCAGGCGCAGTTCACCGGTCTCCCGTCGCCCTAGCCACTGCCCAGCGGCGCGGCGCACATCGGCGACACTGGGGGGGTCAGGATCGAAGTCAAGGCCGTACCGGTAGGCGATGACGGACTTGAACCCCACGGCGTGTCGAGCCCGTTCGTCCAGAGTCGAGGCGAACCGGTCAGCGAACTCAGCCGCCTGCACGCCACTGACCGCCACCTCCTCGGCGATGGACTCCAGGCGTACAATTTCCGACGCGGTCGCGCCGGAGGCGGCCGCCATCTCGACGGGCCCCAGAGTCTGCTCAGCTCGGTAGCCGGTCTCGACCAGAAACCACCCGACGCCACTGGCGAGGAGAAGTCGATGAGTCACCTCCTGCGCACCGAGCTCGCGCCGACGGAGGAGGTACGCATGGGCATCCACGTGCGGGGGCAGATCGAGCACCGGGGCGCACCAGCGGCGGACCGCGAAACCCAGCTGAGAGTCCAGATGTGTCGTGCCCGCAGGCGCTGCCCACGGAGACTCACTGAAGCCTGCTTCAAACGCGGCACCGTCGACATCGCCCATCATGGCACCGTGGACGTGGTGGTCCACCAGGCGCAGCGCGTCGAGCGTGGCGCGCAGCGCGTCAGCACTCACGCCAACGTTGTGGTGAGCGGGTACGCTGCCAGACCTCGCGCGCACTGCTTGACGAATCGTTCGATTCCCCACCGGCACAGCCAACCGGTGCCGGGCACCTTCGGCGCGAACGAGATGTGCCAGCGGATCCTGGTCCCTTCCGGGGTCGGTTCGAGATCGACGTCTGCGCGGTAATCTCGTACCGGGAGCCCGGACAGATGCCGGTAGCTGAACCGGCGCTCCGGGATCACTTCTGTGATCTGGTCCCGGCCGGTCACCGTCCCCTTGCGGAAAATTCTGATTGCGCCGACTCCTTCCGGTTCCCGTTCGCCGGCCCGTTCCAGCTGGAACGAATCGAGCGACGTCCACCTCGGCCAGCTCGTGCCGTCCCGCAGCAACGCGTACACGGCGGTGGCCTTGGCGCAGGTGTGGACCTGGATGTCGATACGCTGCTTGTGAACCATATGGTACATGTACCATATGGTTCAGCCATGACGAAGGGTATTTTAAGACAAGAGGAACCTGTCCGGCGCTGTGATCGGCTCTGGGGTATCCGGTGCCGCCATCGTTGCGCTCATCAAAAAGCCGAACACATTGCGTATTCCGCGATGGGCGCTGTGGGGGTGCGCCTCACTCGGAACGGCGGTCACTGCTAACGAACTCAGCGGCAAGCCGGTGCCGTTCCTGCGATAGTTCCTGCTGCGCGCCATGGCTCGCCGCGACACGAACAGGCACGATTGGTAGCCTGAGACGCTTGTCAAGACGTCCCATTCCATGATCGAATTTGGCTCCGGAAGCGAGACTGACGTAGGCGATGCTGGACCGCGCGGTCATCGACGCCCTGTTCCCCGCTGGCCTTCCCGAACCCGGGCACTGGGAACGGCACTACCCACAGCGGCAGCTCCCCGAGGGTGCTGAGGTCACCCGGTTCGGCCCCTCGCCGACCGGATTCGTGCACATCGGCGGCGTCTACGTGGCCACCATCGATCGCGACATCGCGGCGCACTCCGGGGGCGTCTATCTGGTGCGGATCGAGGACACCGACCAGTCGCGCGAGGTCGAAGGCGCCCAAACCCAGTTCACCCGCGCGTTCGACTACTTCGGTATCCCCTCCGACGAAGACGACGAGCACGGCAGCTATGGCCCCTACCACCAGTCGGCCCGCGCCCGCATCTACCTCTCCTACGCGCGAGAACTGCTGCGCCAGGGTAAGGCGTACCTGTGCTTCGCCACCAAAGATGAGCTCGCCGACATCACCGCACGCCAGCGCGCCGCGAAGATCCCCACCGGCTACTACGGACCATGGGCCATCTGGCGCGACGCCGACCCCGCCACCGTGCAGGCTAAGCTCACCGAAGGTGCCCCGTACGTGGTGCGCTTCCGCACCCCCGACAACGCCGCTGGGCAGCGGGTCCGCTTCACCGACGCGATCCGAGGTGAGTTGGAACATGAGGCCAATCGCAACGACACAGTTGTCCTGAAATCTTCCGATCAATCCCCTCGGCTGCCGACGTACCATTTCGCGCACGCCGTGGATGACCACCTGATGCGCGTCACGCTGGTCATCCGTGGCGAGGAGTGGATTTCTTCGGTCCCGCTACACCTGCAACTGTTCGACGCGCTGAGCTTTGAGCCGGTCACCTACGCGCACATCGCACCGCTGATGAAGCAGATCCCCGGCGGGAAACGCAAACTGTCTAAGCGCACAGACCCTGAAGCCAGCGTCGATTTCTACATTGAAGCCGGCTACCCCGCCGAGGCTGTCCTGTACTACCTGCGGGGCCTGGCCAACGGGCGGCTCGCCGATCTCCCACTCCACGAGGCACTCGCCACCCCTATCCGGCTGGACCAGTGCGGCGTCGCCGGCCCACTAGTGGATCTGGTCAAACTCGAAGACATCAGTGCCGATTACCTCGCCACCCTGCCTGGACATCAGGTTCTTGACGCCGTCCGCACCTGGGCTGGCCAATTCGACCCCGACCTGGCCACCGTCCTGGACGCCGAACACGCTCTTGCCCTACGCGCTCTCGCCGTGGAACGCGACGGTGTCGACAATCCCCGCAAGGATCTGCGCAAGTGGTCGGACTTCCGACCCGCCTACGGCTTCTTCTTCCCGCAACTGTTCATCCCGTTGTCCGGCCCCGCGGACGCACGCCTCATCCCGCTCGGGGTGGATGCCACCATCGCCGCAAGCTTCGCTCATGACTTCGCCGAGGGCTACCAACACCGGGACAACCCCCAGGAATGGTTCAACCAGGTCCGCGAGCTCGCCGCGAAACACGGCTTCGCGCCCAACACCAAGGAATACAAGAAAAACCCCAACGCCTATCCCGGCTCGATCCGAGAAGCATCCCAACTCATCCGCGTCGCCCTCACCGGCTCCACCCGCAGCCCCGACCTCCACGCCATCACCCAAGCACTCGGCGCTGCAGAAGTGCTGCGCCGACTGCACGCACTGGCCGGCTAACCCCAAGACGCGCTCCATGCAATGAGCCACCAGTTCCTTCGCGTCACCGCCTAGTCTGTGCTCTCCAGTGCGGCGGACAGCGGGCGCAACCGGATCCGGACCTGCACCGACTGGAAGAGCTTCAGCGCATCATTGGGGTGCCCGCTGCGAACCAGCGTCGCCCCGGCACCCCAGCTGGCGTAGGCGGCCCCGTAAGTGTCCCCGGCCTCACCGGCCAGCCACAGGGCGCGGGTGAAGTGCCCCGTCCCTACGTCATGACAGAACCAACCCGCAATGGTGTGCAGTTCGGCCAGCGCGGCGGCCAGCTGGGCCTTGACCGTCTCGGTCGCGGGCACCTCCATCCACCCATCCACCGCGTGTAGGTCTTCGCGGCGCCGCCGAACAGGTCCGCCTGCCCCCCGTAGTACCGTCCCACAGGGACCAGCTGGTCGGTCACCGCCCGCACCGCGTGCACGTGGCGCATGCCCAGCCGCGAGGGCAGCTCCCGACCGCTCAGCAGGGCCACCGGGATCGGTTCACCCACCACCCCCGGGGTCAGCTGGCTCAGGGCCGCCGTGGAGGCGGCGAGCAGAACGCGCGTCCCGGGCTGCTGGCGGCGGCCGCCGCCAGCGAGATCACCGGTGATCACGGCGGCGAACCCGAGCTGCTCGATCAGCTCGGCAACGACACCAACCGCACCCTGGTCGTCACCGGCAACGAAAAGCGAAAGGCGCTGCTCACGCGGCAGGTGCGGGTGACCGCCGTCGCGCAGCGTCTCCCAGTGACCCGATGCCCGGCGCGCACGAAAAGCTTCGCAGCGGTTGCGCCGATGTGGCCCGCGCCGATGATTCCTATGTCCATGGTTGCGCAAACGCCAGCGCGGGAACATGGTATTTCCGTCAGGGTCCTCCTGGGCTTTGCTGTCCTCCTGGGCTTTGCTGAGCACTCAAACCGGGCGGACACCGCGGGTGATAAGACGGGATACGTAGGTTGCGAGCTCTACCGCGGTCCACGGGTAGTGTTCCAGCACGAGCATCCGGACGCAGGACTCGGCCACGGTAGCAAGCAATTCGGCGACAACCGGCGACTTGCGCTCGACGTCGTCGATCTCGGCCGAGGTCATGTACAAGCGCACCAGCTCACGAATCTGACCTAAAATCATGTCGCGAGCCCGCCGAACCCGTGCTGCCACCACAGAGTCGGAACCCCGGCGGGACTCGAAGACCACCCGCCACGAATTCGTCGCCTGACCCGCTCCGGTGAGAAAAGCGGTGAGTCCCGCCGCCAGTACCACCTCCACATTGTCGAACGCCGGGTTTCTGGGCAACGCGTCAGTGATGGCGTCTAGCAGGCGTCGCTCCTCACGGTCCAATAACGCGAGCAGCAACTCGTCCTTGTTCGGGTAGCACTCGTAGACCACTGGCTTCGTCACACCCGCCGCATCGGCCACCGCCTGCATCGAGGTACCCCGGTAACCGCGCTCGACGTAGACCTCCAACGCCGCATCGAGGATCAGCGGACGTCGGCGTTCGGGGCCGAGATGGGCAGCCCGAGCGCGTCCGGTTCGATGCGGCCGGGCCGCCAGCGGAACCACCCTCGAGCTTTCCACTTGACAAACCTATCACGACGGAGAAAGTTCCTACCGGGGAGTAGGAAACGGCATCAGGAGGTGGCGGATGGCCGGCAAAGGGGTGACCGGTTTCGCCGATCTGGCGATTCGAGAAAATCTCGTGGTCACCGAGACCGATAGCGCGTATTGGCTTGACGGCGATCTCCCGCACGTGTGTCGCTGGCAACGAACGTTGGCTGCGTGATGGTCAGCGAGGTGACCAGCACCGATGGCGTGCCGCTACGGGTGCACGAGTCGGGAGTGCGAGGCGCACCCACGGTGGTCTGCGTGCACGGCTACCCCGACGACCACACCGTGTGGGACGGCGTTGCGGCCGGACTGGCACCGCGATACCACCTGGTGTGCTACGACGTCCGGGGGGCCGGCGAGTCCGGGAAACCTCGCGACCGTCGAGCGTACCGGCTCGAGCAGCTCGCCCAGGACCTGGCCGCAGTGATCAACGCGGTCAGCCCCGACCGTCCAGTCCATCTGCTGGCCCACGACTGGGGATCGATCCAGACCTGGCATGCGCTGACCGGCCAGTGGCTGCGCGGCCGAGTCACGTCCTTCACGTCGATCTCCGGGCCATGTCTGGACCACGCGGGCCACTGGTTGCGGGCGCGGCTGCGCCGGCCAACACCGCGGGCGCTGCGTGAGCTGATCACCCAACTGGTGTCGAGCTGGTACATCGGCTTCTTCCAACTGCCGCTGCTGCCAGAGCTGGTCTGGCGCACCGGACTCCCCCAGCGCACGCTGGCCCTGGCGGGCTGCGCCAGCACCCCCGCTGTGACCGACGGGGTGAACGGCATGCAGCTTTACCGGGCGAACATGCTGCCCCGACTAGCCAAACCCGCTCCCCAGACGATCGACGTTCCGGTGCAAGTCCTTGCGCCCGGGCGGGATCCGTTCGTGTCGAGATCGCTCCAGACCGACATCGGGTGTTGGGTACCCAACCTTGCGGTTCGCGAGCTGCCCGGCGGCCATTGGCTGCCGCGCAGCCACCCGCACACCGTCGCGCGCTGCGCGAGCGAGCTGATCGACCACTCCGAAGGCGGTCGTGAATCGCGCCCGCTGCGCCGCGCACGCCGCAGCGGCCCGCAACGGCGGCGGTTCGAGGACACCCTCGTGGTGATCACCGGGGCGGGCAGCGGTATCGGCAGGGCCACGGCGCTCGAATTCGCTGAGCAGGGCGCTGAGGTAATCGTCACCGACATCGAGGCACAGGCGGCCGAGCGCACCGCGCAGCTGGCCAGCACGCTCGGTCCGTCGGCGAGCGCGTACCCCGTGGACGTGTCTGACGGTGGCGCGGTCGAGAAGTTCGGCACGGTGCTGCTCGACGAACACGGGATCCCGGACATCGTGATCAACAACGCCGGGATCGGCATGGCGGGGCCGTTCTTCGACACCACCGTGGCCGACTGGGAACGGATCATCGACGTCAATCTGTGGGGCGTCATCCACGGTTGCCGGGTCCTGGGTGGGCTGCTGGTTGCTGGCGGTGCGGGCGGCACCATCGTCAACATCGCATCCGCCGCCGCGTACCTGCCCACGCGGGCGCTCCCGGCGTACACCACGACCAAAGCCGCGGTCCTCGCGCTGAGCCAGTGCCTGCGCGGGGAACTGGCCGAAGCCGGCATCGGCGTCGTGGCGATCTGCCCTGGTTTCGTGCACACCGACATCACCAGCACTACCCGGTTCGTCGGCCTCGACGCCACCGAGGAGCGTGCCGCGAGGCAGCGCGCGACCGAGCTGTACCACCGGCGCAACTTCACCCCGGACAGGGCAGCGCGGGAGATCCTGCGCGCCGTAGAGCGCAACGCCGCCATCGCTGCGATCACGACCGAAGCCAAAGTCGGATTGCTGGCCTCCCGGCTGACTCCGAGGCTGCTCCGGGCGCTAGCTCGTGCCGACCTAGCGCCTCGGAAGTGGCATTAGGTGTCGGAACCCTGTTACGCACTCACCGCCAGGAGGGAGACCTGGATGTTCGGCCGTCTACCATACCCGCCGACCGATCTGCGCTCGACGTGATCCGCCAGACGGTTCCCGGCATCGCTTACTCCTGCCAGCAGGGCTTCTGCGGAACCTGCCGGACCCAGGTACTCTCCGGTGACATCGACCACCGCGATCGGGTACTGACCGACCGTGAGCGCACCGACACCATGACGATCTGCGTGTCCCGAAGCCGCGGTGACCGGATCGCCGTCGACCTCTAGATTTCCCGGCGCCTGAATGACCTCAACTGCTGACTGCGTAAGGTTCTGACATGCCGCACGTGCGAATCGGCACCCGCTCTAGCCCGATGGCCCTCCACCAAGCCGAGCAGGTCGTCACAGCCTTGGAAGCGCTGGATCCCACGGTCACCACTGAACTGATCAAGATCACTACCAGTGGCGACCAGTGGATGGGGGACCTCGCGAAGTTAGGCGGTAAGGGCGCGTTCGTTCGTGAGATCGACCGCAACCTGCTCAACGGCTCGGTCGATCTGGCGGTGCACTGTCTCAAAGACATCCCGGGCGACGTTCCAGTACCAGAAGGGCTGGCCTTCGCCGCCTACCTGCCACGGGAAAACATCCACGACGCCGTGATCTCCCGCACCGGTGACCCGCTGACTGAATTGCCCGCCGGTGCCGTCATCGGTACCAGCGCGGTGCGCCGTGCCGCGCAGCTCCGTCTGCACTATCCGCACTTAGAGATCAAACCGTTGCGGGGCAACGTCAACACTCGCCTGATGCGGCTGGACGAGGGCCACTTCGACGCGATCGTGGCCGCGGTAGCCGGCCTGTACCGGGTCAACGAGGCCGAGCGGATTACGGAGATCCTGCCGCTGCAGACGATGTGCCCGGCGATCGGCGCGGGCATCATCGCATTGCAGTGCCGCGCCACCGATACCAACATTCGCGCGTTGAGCGCTCGGCTCAACGACGCCGAAGCTCACCGGCACGCCACCGCCGAGCGCGCCATGCTGCACGCCCTGCAAGGCCACTGCAACTCACCCATCGCGGGCTACGCCTGCACCGAGCTTAGCGGCAAGCTTTCTTTGTGTGCCAAGGTGTTCAGCCTGGACGGCAGCCAGTGGCTCGACTCCCACCACTGGGGCGTGGCCGAAGACCCCGCGGCTCTGGGTTACTTCGTCGGCGCCGACCTCTTGCGTCAGGGAGCTAGAGCGCTCATCGACGCCATCGCGCACTAGCGTACGACTGCGAACGACCGCGCGGGATCGCACAGGAACAGCTCGACCAGTGAGCAGCGGCCGATTGCGACGATCACGACCTCGTGCCGTTCCGACCATGCCGAGACGTCACCGACTGATACTCAAGGAGATCGGACGCTGCGCGGGAGATCTAGGGAAACGGATGAGTAGCACAGAAGAGGCGATGCCCGCCGGTGCAAGGAGACGCCGGGTGGCGGTCGCAAGCTGTGTGGGGACCACCGTCGAGTTCTATGATTTCTTCGTCTACGGCACGGCCGCAGCGCTGGTGTTCCCCAGAGTCTTCTTCCCGGCTTTGGGTTCGACCGCCGGCACAGTGGCCTCATTTGCCACCTTCGCGGTGGCATTCACCGCCCGACCGCTCGGGGCGGTGAGCTTCGGACACTATGGCGACCGGATCGGCCGCAAGCGGACGCTCGTCTCAACACTGCTGCTGATGGGCGTCTCCACCGTGCTGATCGGGTTGCTGCCGGGCGCGGCCACGATCGGGGTCGCAGCCCCCCTCCTGCTGGTCGTATTGCGGTTCGCGCAGGGTTTCGCGGTGGGCGGGGAATGGGCCGGCGCGACCCTACTCACCGCCGAATACGCACCGCCACAGCAACGAGGGCGGTATGCGATGTTCCCCCAGCTCGGACCGGCGATCGCGGTTGCGCTGTCCAGCACGACGTTCCTGGTCACCGGCCTCACCCTCGGAAACACCAATCAGTCGTTCCTCGCCTATGGGTGGCGGGTCCCGTTCCTGGTCAGCATCGTGCTGGTCGGAGCGGGCCTCTACGTCCGGTTGAGGATCGAGGAGACGCCGGTGTTCCGGGTGGCCCAGCGGCAACAACCGACGACGCATACTCCGCTGCGGGAGGCGTTCACCCAAGCGCCGCGGGAGATCGTGCTGGCGGCCGGGACCATGACGGTCATGTTCGCGCTGTTCTACACCGGCACGACCTATCTCATCAGCTACGGCACCAGTCCCACTGGCCCGGCGCTGAGCCGCACACTGATGCTGTCCCTCGAGATCGTCGCCGGGGCGGTGACAGCGCTGAGCACCATCACCTCGGCGATCTCCTCGGACTGGTTCGGCCGGCGAACCCTGATCCTGGCATCCTGCGCTGGCGCGGCAGTGTGGTCGCTGCTGCTGTTCCCGCTGCTCGACACGCGCTCCCCGGTGGCCTTCGGCATCGGTCTGATCGTCACCGTGGGACTCCAGGGTTTCGCCTACGGTCCGGCCGGAGCGTTGCTGCCTGAGACGTTCCCGACCCGGTACCGCTACACCGGGGCCGGCATGAGCTACAACCTGGCCGGCATTGTGGGCGGCGCGATGCCGCCGCTGGTGTCCGCGCCGCTGGCGGCGAGCTTCGGCAGCTTCGCCATCGGCATCCTGCTGTGCGCGCTGTCACTGCTCAGCCTGGTGTGCGCCGCAGCCCTCCCCGAGACGAAAGACCGTGAGCTGCGGCAGATCCAGCCCAGCCTCGCAACCCCCGGTGATCCACACCAGGCCTACACTCCCGGGTAACTGGCCAGGCGCAAGGAGGTCCGCGATGTCGACACCCGCGCAGACCAATGCAAGCCTCGCAGTGGTCGCCAACCGGGCGGTCAGTGTGGCGCAGATGTTTTTCGACCGGGTCGCACAGACCCCGGATCGGGAGGCGTTTCGGTACCCAACTGGGGACCGTTGGGTGTCCCGGACCTGGCAGGAGACAGCCCAGCAGGTCACCCGGCTCGCCGCCGGGCTGGTCGCTCTGGGCGTCACTGCGCAGCAGCGGGTCGCGATCGCGTCCGAGACGCGTTATGAGTGGATTCTGGCCGACCTCGCGATCATGTGTGCCGGGGCGGCCACGACAACGGTCTATCCCTCGGCGGTCTCCGGTAATGTCGTATTCATCGTCGCCGACTCCGGCAGCAGGGTTGTCTTCGCCGAGGATGACGACCAGATCGTCAAGGTGCGCGAGCAGCGGAGCGCGCTGCCTTCGGTCCGCGCGGTAGTCACCTTCGACGGCACACCCGATGGCGGCAACGACCCCTGGGTGATCTCCCTGGACAGACTGGCCGAACTGGGCGCCGCGTACCTCGCCGAGCATCCCAATGCTGTCGAGGAGCGAATCACCGCAATTCACCCAGACCACCTCGCCACCCTGATTTACACCTCGGGCACGACCGGCCAACCCAAGGGCGTGCGGCTGCGCCATTCCTCCTGGACCTACGAGGGGGCCGCAGTCGCTTCGCTGGGCGTGCTGCACGTCGAGGATCTGCAGTACCTGTGGCTGCCGCTGGCCCATGCGTTCGGCAAGGTGCTGCTGACTACCCAGCTGCAGGTGGGTTTCGCGACCGCCGTCGACGGACGGATCGACCGGATCGTGCCTAACCTGGCTGTGGTGCGCCCGACGTTCATGGGTGCGGCGCCGCGTATCTTCGAGAAGGTATACGGTCGTATCGTCGCTACGGCACAGGCGGCGAGCTGGCCCAGGGCCAGAGTCTTTGACTGGGCATGTGAAGTCGCGCTCGAAGTGTCCCGCCTGATCAGACAGGGCAAGCCGGTGCCATGGCGGCTGGCTGTCCGGCACAAGCTGGCCGACAAGCTGGTCCTGGCCAAGGTGCGCGACCAGTTCGGTGGCCGGCTGCGGTTCTTTGTCTCCGGTGCGGCGGCCCTGTCCGAACAGATCGCGGAGTGGTTCCATGCCGCCGGCATCCCGATCTTCGAGTGCTACGGTCTCACCGAGACCTCCGCCGCCACGGTGGTCAACCGCCCGGGCCGGGTCAAGCTCGGCACCGTGGGGCTGCCGTTACCCGGTACCCAGCTCACGATCGCCAAGGACGGCGAAATCCTGATCAGGGGTCCTGGCGTCATGGATGGCTACCACCACCTGGATCAGGACGCCGGCCAGTCGCTCACCGGCGATGGGTGGCTAGCCACCGGTGACATCGGGGAGATCGACGCCGACGGGTTCCTGCGGATCACCGACCGGAAGAAGAATCTGTTCAAGACCTCTGGCGGCAAATACGTCGCGCCATCGCACATCGAGGATCGTTTTACCGCGATGTGCCCGCTGGCCAGCCGGATGGTCGTGCACGGTGATCAGCGCAATTACTGTGTGGCACTGATCGCGCTCGACCCCGACGGGGTAGCGGACTGGGCCCCGCACCACAACATGGCCGGGATGTCCTATACGCAGGTGGTGACTTCCCAGGCGATGCACAACACAGTCAAGGGCTACGTGCGAAAGCTGAATACCCAGCTCAACCGCTGGGAGACAATCAAAAAATTCATCATCCTCGATCATGACCTCACGGTGGATTCCGGTGAGTTGACCCCCAGCCTGAAAGTGCGCAGACCTGTCGTGGAGGCCAACCACCGCGAGGCTTTAGACGCCCTGTACACCGAGTGACCTTCCTCGCGGCGTCACATCCGGAACGCCTCGGTGATGTCCCGGGATTGGTGTGCGGCCACCGCGACGGGCTTGGCGACCAGTTCGTCCGGTGGCGACGTACACCGACAGCGGGTAGAGGGCACCCGCCGGGCTACGGTGACGTGCGGTGGCGCACCGAGGAACTGGAACAGCGAGTTCACACAGCTATCGGAGCGCGGCCCCAGCACCCGCGGGCGCGGTCGTCTGGGTTGCCATGGTGCCTCCCGGTCAAGGAAACGGGTGGGGGTGGGAGTTGATCTGGTCTGGTCGCAGGTCACGGACGTGGTAGCCGAGCAGGCGAGGGACCGAGAGCAGCCGCGGGATGCCCTCGGTGCGGCGGAAGCGGTGTCCGAATGTCATCGGCAGGGCACCGGGGATCAGCACCTTGACGCACGACAGGCCGCCCGCTTGGTGCTCGGGCGTGGTCTGGTTCACCACGATCACATCCAGGCCGGTGTTCAGGTAACGCCTGACCAGCTCGCACAGATCCTCGGCGAGGTCGGAGTGTGCTGGCCATCGCCACTGGTGGGCGAGGTCGGCCAGGGGCCGGGCGGGCCTGCCGAGAGGCAGGAAGGAGAACCGGTCGAAGGCCTCGGGGTGGGAGTAGAGCAACGAGTGATGGTCCATGGTGCGGACCTCATCCGGATCGGCGAGCAGGCGTGCGGCCGCGGTGGTGTCCTGCTCGGAGTATCTGGCTAACAAGCCGTCGAGCAGGGACGTGAGCTCACACAGTGCCCCCAGTAGCGCGTGCTCGGGATTCGGATGCGCATTGGCGGCACAGAGCGCTCTCAGCCGAGGTGCTCTCAGCCGGGAGGGACCAGGCTGGGCGTCCACCGCGAGCACCCAGAAGCTGGGGATGCCGTGTTCGAGGGTGATGTCGAAGGCCAGGATGTCGTACCCGAGGGTCTGCCGGGCCCGCTCCGCCAGCAGCGGGATCGCCCGGTCCGTGGCTGAGTCGAGATCGACCCGGGGAGCGGGCAGTTGTGCATACCAGGTCATGAGGAACGCGTCGCGTTCGGTGACCTCCAGCAGCCCGTGGATGATGGCCTCGGCCAGGCAGCCACCGAGCGCGCAGCCGTTGGAGATCTCGTAGATGAAGTCCTCCGCGCCCGCGTGGGAACCGCGGGCGTAGTAGGCCAGGTTTTCCGGGACCAGCACGGGTTCCTCGCGCGCGAAGGAGTAGCCCCATACCCAGGGCAGCTCCCGTTCGGGGTGATAGCGGCGGTAGGGGAACTCGGGTAGGTCGTGGCGTTCGTCGGGGAACAGCCCGAACGTGGTCGGGTCCACCGCCCGGTCCGTGACGTCGACGTAGCGGGCGCGCACCGTCGTCCGTCGTCCCCGCGGTGCCCGGCCCGCGTAACGCTCGAGAGCCTCAGTCAGTGCGGAGAGCCTGGCGGAGCGGAAGCTCAGGGCGCGCCCGCAGCCGTTCTGGCTAGCGGACTTCGCGGTGGCTGGTTCCAGCGTGGCCATGCTGATCGCGCAGGCACCGACCACCCCGCTGCTCACCCGGGTGACGACGCCTGTCTCCGGATCGGTGTACAGCCGCTCCAGCGCTGGCTGGGCCGCGGCGGCGTCGCGTACCCGGAATGTGCCGGGCGCGGGCTTGCGCACCGCAGACAGGACGATCCGCGCCGCCTCGGGCGTGTCAGCAGGCAGCGCGGAGCACTCGGGGCACAACGGGTCGGGCAGCACCCGGTGCCAGGAGATCCGCGCCGTCTCCACGGCCACCTTCAGCAGCGCGTTGCAGGTCCGCGCCGAGCGTGGGTCACGCCCCAGGCTGATGGCCTCGGTAGCCACCAGGGTGGCGAGGAGATCAGCGGTGACACCACCGAGCAGGCCCGGGCCTCGCCCGACCGGCTCGGCGCCGAAGCGCTCGCACACCGCCTCGTAGCTTGCCCGGTCAGGCCGGTTCCGTCGACGGCGCTGCTCGGCACAGCTGGGACAGCCCGGTACCCCGGGCAATCTGGCGGGGCCCAGCAGAACATGTCCTGGTTCCCAGCGCACCGGCAACGAGGGCACCGCCACGGTGTCGAAACCCACGGTGTCGAAACCCACGGTGCCCTCGCCTACCACGACGAGCACTGTGGAGCTGGCGGTGTCCGAGGTAGACAACGCGGCGAGGTGTTCCGGTCGAGTATCCAGTCCGAACTGAATCGCTTCGTAGAGCACGCCCGATCCCCGCAGGGCGATGGGCCTGCTGTCGCTGGTGCACACTCCACCAATCGGCGCGGTGAGGGTGTCAGTCACGGCACAGCACCACCTGGACGACGTAGGGGAGGATCCGGGTGGCTTCGGGATCGTGGTCCAAGGGCACGACTACCGGCGTATGCCCCGCCGCCCGCAGCGCGTCACCCACACTGGTGGTCCCGGCGTCCTCGCCGGACAGCGGGGGAGAGACGGCCGGTGCGCGCAGCCGCTCACCCAGCTGCGGGACGGCTGGTGGGGCGTAATCAGGCTGGTTCTCGCTGCGGGCCTGCCAGGCGAGCAGCGCGCGCTCCAGGCCGGTACCCAACGCGTCGGTCATCGTGGTCCCGCAGGTGAGGGCCACCGTCACGGCACCGGTGAGGACCGCGCACGCCGGTACCCCGAGGAGGTCTGTCAGGTCATAGACCTCCACCGGCTCGCGCGCCGCCGTAAGCAGCCGCGATAACCGCACGACCCGCCCGTCCCCATTCCACTGGGCCGGATCCAGCCGGGGACACGGCCGGTCGGTCACCGCGAGCCGCTGGGCCAGCAACAGCTCGCAGTGCTGGCCCAGCGCGGCCGACACCGCCCCGTTCCACGTCAGGCCGGCCGCCGCACCCACCGGCGATCGGTAGGGAACGACCACGCCGCCCAGCGCGGGCATCGCCGTGATCGCCGGAACAACCCTCGGCCGACTGGTAACCAGGTCCATGCCCCACACGCCGGGGACGCGATCGGCATCGCCCAGTGCGCCGCTACCGGTCAACCGGCGCCGGTCCACCGCCAAGCTGCCGTAAGCGGCGAAAGCCTCGAGCAGCGCGCTCAGCTGGGCATCGGCGCGGTCCAACCCGTGTCCGGTCACCACTGGTGCCGGCGCCCAGGCGGGCAGCAGGCCGCACGGGTCGGAGACACCTGCCCGGCACACCCACAGCGGCAACTGGGTCAGCTCGTCCTCATCCAGCTGGCCGAACAGCCCACACCGAGCGTCCACGACCGTCGCTGCGCAGTTCAACAACTCCCCCGGCGAGACCGGCGGTCCCGACGCATACGTCTCGATCGCGGTATGGATCTCCCGCTCGGTGAGCTCGTCAGCGAACGTCGCGAGCGGATGCGCGAGGAAGCTGTGCGTCCGGGTGTCCAGGGTCCTCAGATCCACCCGGGTCATCACGGGCTCGGTCACCTGACCAGCGTGCCGGGGCAGCTCATCCATCCCCGTGAGGTGACGGAAGCAGCCGAGCGCGAACTGGGCGGCGACCAGGGCAGGCACCGGACCAGTCAACCAACCGGCCTGCCCCCCCTCTGCCCCACCGTCTTCACCGCCGGCGTCCTCCTCCGAGCACGCCGGCCGTAGCGCGCGTAGGCGCCGCCAACCAGACTCCGCCCAGAAGTGACCCGCCGGGGCGATCCACGCCTCTTCCCGGTTCACCAGGACCTGACCGAGAACCGTGCCCGCCCGCCCGCATTCTCGCGCCACCGTGACGAGGTTCGTCCAGTCCGCAGCGGCGCAGACCTGGAGCACCACGTCCGACGCCTCGACCACAGCAGCGAGCGCACCGTCGGTGACCGGCGCCGAATGGTCGATCTCGACGTGCTGGTCCCTGTCGCGGCAAGCCCGCTGCACCACCTGCCGTAGTTGAGGAACTTGCGCCGGGTCGTACCCAGCGACGCGCACGTTGCGCAACCCCGACCGAAGACCGGCCTCCAGCAGGGCGGTCAGCACCGGTCCGCTGCCGAGCACTGTCACGCGTGCTTGCCGGTAACGCTGGAACCGATGCTCGGCCGAGTCCAACGAATACCGCACAAAGCCGATCTCCTCGGCGTAGGTCTGGCATTCCGCCGCCGTCAGGGAATGCGACCGCTCAACCCGCGCGTCAATGACGAATCCCTGCTCATACAATGTCCGCACGAGCTGACCCACCATGTCACGCTGGGCGGCGGGCAACGCCTCGGTCAACTCGTCAAGAGTGTGGTCACCGGTCAGGAACGGGTGCAACCGCGCCAACCACGTGTGCACCGTAGTCCCCTTCACGGTGCACACACCGCGGTCACTGTGCAGGTACACACCATCCGGACACGGCATATACCGAACGTCCTCCCGCAGCCGAGGTCGCATTCCAGCCTTCCCCTCCAGATTGGTTCACCCTGACCGGGAGATGTCGGGCCGGAGCTCTCCGGCGCTGCGAGGGGCACCCGCGTCGGAGGCGAGTACCGCCTGGACCCCGCCACCGGCGAAGAACGTGGCCAACAGTGACGTGCTCAACCGGGCCGTGTAACCAACAACATGACTATTCGCGATTCCCACTCCGAGAGTGCGATAGAAGCAACCGTCCTGCGTCACGATGCGCTGGGAGCCCACGAATTCCTGGACCAGCCAGCCCTGCCTGGCTGCGGACTCCACGAGCTCGCGCCACCGCGCCGGTGAGTGTTCCCGGCCGAGGTACACCGCACGGCTCATCGCCTCATACGGCGCCTTCAGCACCACGTCCTCCCGCTGAGCGAGGACCTCATCCGCGGACACGCCAACACCGAGTTTCCGGCTCCAGGGCACCAGCGCGGCAATCGCGTCCCGCTCCGCTCCGGTGAACAACCGCTGAAAGCGCGGGTCAGACATCACCGCCAAGGCCAGCTTGTTACTGCCCACCGCGCGACCGGTAATACCGTTGGAGACGACCAGCTCACCGG
>JAFAXZ010000259.1 GCA_019240665.1 Pseudonocardiales bacterium
GATCTCCATTTTCTCCTGGGCGGATTCCCCGACCCCCGACACGATCGCGCCAGCGTGGCCCATCTTTCGGCCCTTGGGGGCGGACAGCCCAGCGATGTAGGCGATCACTGGTTTGGTCATGTGGTCGCGTACGTAGTCGGCACCCTCGGCCTCCTGCGGCCCGCCGATCTCGCCGACCATCACCACTGCGTCGGTGTCCGGGTCGGCTTCGAACAGTTCCAGGTGGTCGCGGAATGAGGTTCCGTTGACCGGGTCGCCGCCGATGCCGACCGAAGTGGATACCCCGATGCCCAGCGCCTTCATCTGGGACGCGGCCTCGTAGCCCAGCGTGCCCGAGCGCCCGATCACCCCGATTCGTCCGGGCAGGTAGATGTGCCCGGGCATGATGCCCAGCAGCGCTCGCCCGGGTGAGATGGTGCCCGCGCAGTTGGGTCCGGTGAGGGTCATCCGCGCCTGGGCCTTGTAGCGCCGCATGTAGCGCTTGACCCGCATCATGTCCTGCATCGGGATGCCGTCGGTGATGCAGACGCAGAACCGGATCCCGGCGTCGGCGGCCTCCATGACGGAGTCGGCGGCGAATGGGGGCGGCACGAACACGATCGAGGTCCTCGCCCCGGTCTCGGCCACGGCGTCTTTCATGGTGTTGAACACCGGACGGCCCAGTATGCGCTCGCCGCCCTTGCCTGGGGTGACGCCAGCGACCACGTTGGTGCCGTAGCCGATCATCTCCTCGGTGTGGAAGCGCCCGATGCGGCCGGTGATGCCCTGCACCACCACGCGGGTGTGCTCGTCAATCAGGATGGCCATAGCCTTGTGAGAACCTTTCTGGACCCTCCAGATCCCTCCAGATCCCTCCGACA
The DNA here is from genome assembly GCA_019240665.1 of Pseudonocardiales bacterium. Lineage (GTDB taxonomy): Bacteria > Actinomycetota > Actinomycetes > Mycobacteriales > Pseudonocardiaceae. Next base: position 861 of record JAFAXZ010000259.1, read on the forward strand.
CAACTCAGGCGCTGGCACCGACAGTGCCCACCACGGCGACGGCCTTGTGGGCCGCCTCGGCCAGGGTGTCCGCGGTGATGATGGGCAGTCCGGAATCACGCAGGATCCGCTGGCCCTGCTCGACGTGAGTGCCGGCCAGCCGCACCACCACCGGGATCTTGACGTCGATCTCCTTGAACGCGGCCACGATGCCCGCAGCGACCCAGTCGCAGCGGTTGATGCCCGCAAAAATGTTGATCAGCATTGCCCTGACGTTGGTGTCCTGCAGCACCGCACGGAAGGCCTTGAGGACCCGTTGTGGCGATGCACCACCCCCGATGTCCAGGAAGTTCGCTGGCTCCCCACCCGCGAACTTGATCATGTCCATGGTCGCCATCGCCAGACCGGCGCCGTTGATCATGCAGCCGATGTCGCCCTCCAGGCCGACGTAGGCCAGCCCACGGTCGGCCGCGTGACTCTCCCTGGCGTCTTCCTGGCTGCGGTCGCGCAACTCGGAGATGTCGGGGTGGCGAAACAGCGCGTTGTCGTCAAAGGACATCTTGGCGTCCAGCGCGACGAGGTCGCCCTTGTCCGTCACGGCCAGCGGGTTGATCTCCAGCATGGTGGCGTCCAGGTCTCGAAAAGCCCGATACGCGCGCCGGAAAATCCTGCCGGCCTCGGCGATCTGCGCCGGTTGCAGGCCCAGGGCGAACGCGATCTCCCGTCCTTGGAACTCCAGGAATCCTGCCGCGGGGTCGATCGTCGTGCGCACCAGCGCCTCGGGCTTGGCGGCCGCCAACTCCTCGATCTCTACGCCACCTTCGGTGGAGGTGATGATGCACACCCGCTCGATGCGACGGTCCAGCACGATGCCGAAATACAACTCGCGGGCGATATCTGTGGCCTCCTCGACGTACACCCGGTAAATCAGCTTGCCACGCGGCGCGGACTGCCTGGTGACCAGCCGCCGGCCGAACATGCTGGTTGCGGCGTCCTGCACCGCGCAGTCGGAGTGGCACAGCTGCACCCCGCCGGCTTCACCGCGGCCACCGGCGTGGATCTGGGCTTTAACCACCCAGGCCGACCCGCCGATCTCGGTGCACCGGTAGGACGCCTGCTCGGGGCTGTAGGCCAGACCGCCACGCGGGATGGGGACCCCGAAGCGGGCCAGGATCTCCTTGGCTTGATATTCGTGGATGTCCATGCTCGCCCCGCTAGGTCCGGCTGGTGGCTGCGGCTCGGATCGCCTGGTCCAACGCGATCACCGTCTGGGCCATCCGCTCCGAGGCTGCGTCGATCATCTTGCCGTCCACCGCCGCGGCACCCTTGCCCTGCGCCGCAGCCTCGGCCAGCGCCTCGACGATGCGCTGCGCTCGGTCGACTTCATCCTTGAGCGGGCTGAACACCTCATTGGCCAGCTCAATCTGGCTAGGATGAATCGCCCATTTACCCTCGGCGCCCAGCGCCGCCGCCCGCCGGGCACCGACGCGGTAGCCATCGGGGTCGGAGAAGTCGCCAAACGGGCCGTCGATCGGGCGTAGCCCATAGGCCCGGCAGGCCACGATCATCCGCGACAGCGCAAAATGCCACTGATCACCGGGATAGTCCGGGTTCAGACCACCGATGCTCACCGTGCGGGCCCGGCTGCTCGCGGCGTAGTCGGCCACCCCGAAGTGCAGCGCCTCCAACCGGCCGGGACTGCTCGCGATGGCCTCCACGTTCGCCATTCCCAGCGCGGTCTCAATCAGCGCCTCGATACCGACCTTGTTCGGATAACCTTTGGCCTGCTCCACCTGGTTGAGAAGCGTTTCCACACAGTACAGATCTGCGGGCAACCCGACCTTGGGCACCAGAATGGTGTGCACCCGGTCCCCGGCCTGTTCCATCACGTCGATGACGTCGCGATACATGTAGTGAGTGTCCAGCCCGTTGATCCGCACCGACACCGTCTTGCCCTTGGCTGCCCAGTCAATGTCGCGCAGCGCTTCGATGACATTGCGGCGGGCCTGCTCCTTGTCCGCGGGAGCTACCGCATCCTCCAGATCGAGGAACACGAAATCGGCCGCGCTGTTCGCGGCCTTGTCGATGAAGCTGGTGTTCGATCCCGGCACCGCGAGCTCACTGCGTTGCAACCGCGGCTGACGCATCGGGTAAAAGGTGTGGCTCAACTGGCTCCTCCTTGGGGGCCCGGGTCGGCCTCCAGCGCGGTGGTCGCGCTGCGGTAGTAGTCCTGGGCCGCCGCGACACCAGCCCCGAGCTCCACCTTGGCCCCGGCGTCGGCCAGCGACATCTCGGCGCTGGCCAGCGCAGCAAGGCACATCACCTCATTGAGATGGCCGAGGTGGCCGATCCGGAACACCGTGCCCGCTACCTTGGACAAGCCGGCCCCGAACGACGTGCGATAGCGGTAGAAGCCGATCCGGCAGACCTCCGCGGCATCCACGCCCTCCGGGGTGCGGATCGCCGTGACGGTGTCGGAGTACCACTGCGGATGCAGCGCACACAGCGACAGACCCAACGCGTTCACCCCGCGACGGACCCCTTCGGCGAGCCGGTGGTGGCGCTGGAACACCTGCGGCAGGCCTTCGTCGAACAGCAGGTCCAGCGAGCACCGCAGGCCATGCAGCATGGGCGTGGACGGGGTGTAGGGGAAGTAGCCGAGGTCATTAGACGTGCGCATGTCCTCGAAGCTGAAATAGCAGCGCGGCATCGTCGAGGACTTGTGCGCCTCCAACGCCTTGGCGCTGACCCCGAGCATGGACATCCCAGGGGGCATCATCAAGCCCTTCTGCGAGCCGGTCACAGCCAGGTCGACGCCCCACGCCTCCTGCTCGAACGGGATCGACGCCAGCGAGGACACCGCGTCGACGAACAACAGCGCGTCCGAGCCGGCTTCATCCATCACCCGCCGGACACTGGCGATGTTGGAAGTCACCCCGGTGGCCGTCTCGTTGTGGCAGGCGAAGACGCCCTTGATGGTCTTGTCCTCGGCGAGGTGGCGCGCGTAGTCCTCCAGCGGGACGCCCTCACCCCACTCTCGGTCGATGCAGATCACGTCGAGGCCCAACCGCCTCGCCATTGCGGCCCAGAGGTGCGAGAACTGCCCGAAACGCGACATCAGTACCCGGTCGCCCCGGTTGAGGGTGTTGCTGATCGCCGCCTCCCACGCCCCGGTACCGGAGGACGGGTACATGAAGACCCGGCCGGTCTCGTTGGCGAACACCTTCTTCAGGTCGGCGAACAGGGGCAGGGTCAGCTCAGGAAAGTCCGGCGCTCGGTGATCCTGCATTGGGACGTTCATCGCACGGCGTACCGCGTCCGGGACATTGGTCGGACCGGGGATGAACAGGTGCATGGGTCCGCTGGGCATCGTCGTCACCGCCCTTCGAGGTTGGGTGCTGGGGATTGGGCGCGAGCTGTGGGTACAACGGATAGCGCGTGGCGAGCACCCGGGTGCGCTCGCTGAGCGACGTTCGCTTATCGTTGTCCAGATCGCCGGTGAGCGCTTCCGAAATAACCTTGCCGATCTCGCGGAAGTCGCCTTCCCGCAGGCCCCGGGTTGCTAGGGGGGAGGCCCCAATCCGCAGGCCGGACGCGACGGACGGCGGTCGAGGGTCGAAGGGCACCGCGTTGCGGTTGACGGTGATCCCGATTTCGGCGAGCCGGTCTTCGGCCTGCTGTCCGTTCAGCGGGGATTCTCGCAGGTCGGCGAGCACCAGGTGGGTGTCGGTGCCGCCGGTGAGCACGTTGAGCCCGCCGCCCCGCATCTCCTCGGCAAGCACCCGGGCGCCGGCGCGAGTGCGCCGTTGGCGCTCCCGGAACTCTTCCGATGCGGCGATCTTCAGCGCCACTGCCTTGGCGGCGATCACGTGCATCAGCGGACCGCCCTGCCAGCCCGGGAACGTCCGTGAGTTGATCTTCTTTCGGAATTCCTCCTTGCAGAGAATCATCCCGCTGCGCGGCCCGCCCAGCGTCTTGTGGATCGTTGTGGTGACGACATCGGCGTAGGGCACCGGGTTGGGGTGCTCACCGGCGGCGACCAGGCCGGCGAAGTGCGCCATGTCGACGACCAGGTAGGCGCCTACCTCATCGGCGATCTCGCGGAAGCGGACGAAGTCGAGCTGGCGGGGGTAAGCCGACCAGCCGGCGAGGATCATCTTCGGTCGATGCTCCTTCGCCAGCCGGGCGAGCTCGTCCATGTCCACCCACGAGGTCTCCCGGTCCACCCCGTAGGGCACCACGTTGTAGTGCAGCCCAGAGAAGTTGAGCCGCATGCCGTGGGTGAGGTGCCCGCCATGGTCGAGCTTCATCCCGAGGAACGTGTCGCCGTGTTCCATCAGCGCGCTGTAGGCGATGGCGTTGGCCGAGGCACCACTGTGGGGCTGCACGTTGGCGTGCTCGGCCCCGAACAGCTCCTTGGCCCGGTCGATGGCCAGCTGCTCAGCCACGTCGACGTGTTCGCAACCGCCGTAGTATCGCCGGCCCGGGTAACCCTCCGCGTACTTGTTGGTGAGTATCGAGCCCTGGCAGTCCAGGACGGCCTGCGGCACGAAGTTCTCCGAGGCGATCATCTCCAGGGTGTGCTCCTGGCGGGAGAGCTCCTGGGAGAGCACCTCGGCGATCTCGGGGTCGACCTCGGAGACCGGCTTGGTGAAGAAGTCAGCGGGCAGAGCACTCATTAGCGAATCCTCGGCTGGTAGGGAGTGCGGACGGGGCGGTCGTGGGATTGTCGGCTCCGCCTGCGGTTGGCTCAGCGCGTCGCATCGCCGCGTCGCATCGCATCGCACTGTGTCGGTCAGCAAACTGTGTCGATCAGCAAACCGTGTTGCTGGAGAACCTACCGCCGCCGAGGCTCGTGAACTCGTGATCCCGAACCCCCCATCCGAGCAGCATATCGACAGGGCACCCGGACAGACAGTCCTTTCTCATGAGCGTCCCAGGCACTGGGGTCGTGCCTGCGTGCTACCGGGCCGTGCGTGCTACCGGGCTGCGCGACATGCGCGAGCTGAGGCGACGGTCGGGCCCGTGCAGGTTGCCGTGAGAATCGAGCGCACCGCCTCGGATGTTCCGAGCCCGCGAACGCCTCTCGGTGCTCATCGACGAACTGAGCGTCCGATTCTGCCTGACGAGGGTAGACATGCCAACAGCACGGCACGGGTAAGATCCTCGTCGAAGAAGGGCAGCATACTAGTAAAGTCGGGACAAGAGTTCACCTCAAGTATGAGCGGACCACGTGCTGTTCGCACAATGTCGATTCCGGCGTGGCCAAGTCCAAGGGTGCGGGCCGCATTTTCAGCCAACGTGCGCTCGTTCGGTGTCAAGTCGACAGGATACTGCATTGCTCCGCCCGCAATGTTGCTTCGCCACTCGTTTCCGGTGGCTGTCCGTAGAGTCGCTGCCAGTAGATGCCCACCCGTTATCACAGCCCTGATGCTGCGTCCATAGAATTCTGCAACTTCCGGTTGTAAGATCAGAGCCCCAGGTCCTTCGGATTTAAGTTCATAAAAGGCTTGCGTCAGGAAGGCGGCGTGTTCAGCGCGACGAACCCATCGACCATGCGCCCCGTGAGTGCGCTTTATAACCACCGGGTACTGAATTTCTTCTGCCACCGAGAGTGTGCGTTCCAAGTCAAGCGAACAGATAGTGCTCGGTACCTGAGGAAGCGAGGCGTGCGATAACTGGATCGCTGTCGCCGCCTTATCGTCCGCTGTCAACACGCTATCTACTGGGTTCTGCATGTACGCTCGCTGGCAGAGTATGCGGAATGCGTGTACCGCTGTCGGGTATCCAAAAAGCAAATAAGGAGCAAGGCTGGTAATGTCAATAGCCCCCGCCGTGTCGCGGACCACTGCTTCTCCATGTAAGCTGATGTCGACAGTGAGCGTCGGAAGGTCAATAACTCGAACGGGAATGTCAAGTTCGGCGGCCGCTTCGACAAGCCGAGTAGGCACGTTCGTGGCATACGGGTTGCGGGCGATGCCAAGCGTCATGCGGCAGTGCCTCCTCGACGCGTCATGGCGAGTTGGAGTATAGCGCCCGCGACGTCTTCGCCGGTCACGGCAGAAATACCCGCGAAGCCAGCCCACGCGTCAACCTCCAGGACCCGAACGGTTCCGTCGTCGTCCTCGATCAGGTCGACACCTCCATAGTCAAGTCGGCAGGCTTCCAATGCTGCTACCGCAGTGGACGCCGCCGGGTGATCGAGGGAAAGCCGGGTAGGGGTTGCGCCAAGGGTGAGATTAGCCCTAATCTCGCCGGGAGCCGCTTGGCGCTGTATTAACGCCACGCAAGCACCATTCACCACAAAAGCGCGCAAGTCGCGGCCACCTCCCCCAACTAAAGGCTGGACAACGTAGTGCTCCCTCGCGAGTGATAAAGGAGGCTGTTGTTCGAGATTGTCCTCCCAAGCTGCCAAGAGTTCACCCGTCGACCCAAAAGCGCGGATTCCTTCGCCCCGAATCCCGTGGGCGGGCTTCAGAATCACGCCCCAATGGCCTGTGAGAGGCTGCATCGCCTCTTCGCTCGGCTCAACGAAAGCGATCGTGTGGACGATCGGTACCTGTGCGCGGTGCAACGCAAGATAAGTCAACAACTTGTCTCTCGAACGGTACGCGGCGTCCGGTTCGTTCAGGATGATGGTTTCTTCGGATGCCCACAGTTTTAATGCGGGGATCACGATCCCTTGAAATGCCGCAACCGTACGATGCAGAATGATTGCTGGCCGTACCGGCTTGCCGTCGTAACAGCCCGAGATCTCCCCGTCCATGCAGTGAACTTGAAGCCGGTGAGGTTCCCAAGTTGTGAGCCGGATACCGCGGGCCCGTGCAGCTTTGCATAACAACTCCCAGTTGGAATTTCGCACGCTGGGATAGTGCAGCACCATGATGTCCTCCATTGTGTGGATTGTACACGCTCTCAGTAGTCGGTACGATGATGATCGTGGCTTTGGAGACTGCTTTTGGTGACATCGTTCCCCTGATTCCAGAGGAGGAGGGATTACGTGGCAAAGAACTCGAATACCTGCGACAGCTGGCCGCTGGCCCGCGAGACCGCGAGCTCAGCCCGAAGGGTCCGTGGGAATTGATCCGGGGAGACGGGCTGCTCTTTTCTGCCCCCCACGAGGCGGCGCAGCTGCGCGATGGGATTGAGAAGATTGCTGAGCGAGGCACAGCTGACCTCGCGTTTGCGTTGGCGCGTGCCACAGGTGGGTCCGCGCTGGCTACGGCGGACCGTCAGTTGGGTGACCCGAATTGGGACATTGGCCACCCGTATATTGCGCGGGCCGGAACGTTAGCCGGAGAGTGGCCGACTATCGATCTCCATATTATGCGACCGAGAGGATTGGAAATCTGCATTGGTCTCGGGCCAAAGCCAAAAATGAGTGATGACCTGTGGAGGCCGTTTGTGGAAGAAGCTGTGGCGAGCGGGCTAAGGGTATCGGTCAATTGGCCCTTCGCAGCTAATGCTAGGACCGTAACCGGTCAGCTGCAACGTGGGGGTCGAAGAGCAATTCAATTGGAGCTCTCCTGGGAGTGTTATGATCCGAGCCATCCTGCAATGCGGCGTGCGTGGAGTTCTCTCGCGCGCGCCTCGCGACGGCTGGGTAGATCCACCGGTTAGCCACCTCATCGAGCCGATGCGGATGCATCAATCCGGTTGGGTCTTGGCGGCTCGGACCCTCCGCGTCGACGTCCGGTTGTGCCCACGGCCTCGCAGTCGTACAGAGCCTTCAATACGCCGGCGTCGTGGGTGTTGAAGCCACCGATACCGCCGAGTGCCAGACCGGCTCACAAGTCTTCTGCATGACTGCCCCTTGATTCGCCATCTATGGCACCCCGCCAAACCCAGTAGCAAGGTGGA
>JAFAXZ010000137.1 GCA_019240665.1 Pseudonocardiales bacterium
GGCGTCGATCAGCAGCGGAGTGAACCGCTGTACCCACCGGTAGAGCGTCACATGCTCAACGGTGATGCCGCGTTCGGCGAGCAACTCCTCAACATCACGGTAGGACAGCCCATACCGCAGATACCACCGCACCGCCACCAGGATCACCTCCGGCGGAAACCGGAACCCCGCGAAGCGGGACCTGGGCGCGGGCACACGAGCAGAGCGACGACGCATCTGGCCCACTCTGCCCGAGCCCGTCATCCGTCAACGCAACAGACCCAGCTGCTGCCCTCCGCCTGCCATGTCATGCAGAAGTACGCGAATAACCCCATCGAATCCGATCATGGCCGGTTGAAGTCCCGACTGCGGCCGATGCGCGGCCTCAAACAGCTCCGCTGCGCACGGGTGATCAGCGCCGGGCACGCGTTCGTGCAGAACCTTCGCCGCGGCCACGACGAACTCGGAGTCGAAAAACCCACGACACTGCGGGTGGCCGCTGCCTTCACCGAGCTCACCGTCGCGATCTGATCAGACCACAGGAACGGAATCGAGCCTATCCCCGGCTTCGACAACGCAACAGTGCCCTTCAGATGCCGTGCTGTCGCACAGAATAGGCCACCGGTCGTCACAGATTTCCAGTCGCGACTCAGGATCGTGTTCCGATCCTCGTCACAGGCCATGTTCGCAGCTTGCGGTCCGCTCATTCGCTTCCATGACTGTGCGGCTTCGTCCAACCTAAACCGACGCGATTTCCTCGCTATCCGTATGCGCAATCTTCTACGCAGCACCGCCTCAAGAAGCTCCTCCTACATCAACTCCTCTCAGCGTTCGTGACACATGTGGACCCAGGCTGAGCCAGCAGCGTCGCGGAGGCAGCGCCGCGCGCAGTTGATCCCTGGGCGGTTCCGGAGGTACTATGCGCCGAGAATCTTCTTTCAGAAAGGAATCCGGGGAACATGCAGGTCGAAACGCTTGAGTTCGAGGCCGAGGCTCGCCAACTCTTACACTTGATGGTCCATTCGATCTACTCGAACAAGGACGTCTTCCTGCGAGAACTCATCTCCAACGCCTCTGACGCGCTGGACAAGTTGCGACTCGAAGCGTTTCTCAACAAAGACCTGCAGGTAGATACATCCGATCTACACATCGACGTCGAAATCGATAAGGAACAGCGCACACTCACCGTGCGGGACAACGGCATCGGGATGTCCCGCGACGAGGTAGTGAATCTTATTGGCACGATCGCGAGATCCGGTACGGTCGAGTTCCTCAACAAGCTCAAGGAATCAAAAAACGCGGTCGCTTCGCAAGAGCTGGTCGGACAGTTCGGCGTCGGCTTCTATGCTAGTTTCATGGTGGCCGACAATGTCACGTTACTGACCCGGCGTGCGGGCGAGAGCCAAGCCACTCGCTGGGAATCCAAGGGTGAGGGAACCTACACTATTGAATCAGTTGACGACGCGTTGCAGGGCACGTCGGTCACCCTGCATCTCAAACCGGAAGACAAAGAAGAACACCTCTTTGACTACACGGCTGACTGGAAGATCAAAGAGATTGTCAAACGGTATTCTGACTTCATCGCATGGCCCATCAGGATGGAAGTCGAGCGCACAAACAAAGACGGTGAAGCTACGAGTGACATCGAGACGATAAACTCGATGAAAGCACTCTGGGCGCGCTCCAGGAACGAGGTCGAGGAGAGCGAGTACAAGGAGTTCTACAAGCACGTAAGTCATGACTGGAGCGATCCACTTGAGATCATCAGCATGAAGGCTGAAGGAACTTTCGAATACCAGGCGCTGCTGTTCATTCCGTCACGCGCGCCACTGGACTTGTTCATGCGGGACCACAAGCGCGGAGTCCAGTTGTATGTGAAGCGCGTGTTCATCATGGACCATTGTGAAGCCCTCATGCCGGAGTACCTCCGCTTCGTCAAAGGTGTGGTGGACGCGCAGGACTTGTCGCTCAACGTATCCCGGGAGATCCTCCAGCAGGATCGCCAGATCCAGATGATCCGCCGTCGCCTGGTCAAGAAGGTACTGTCAACGGTGCAGGACATGATGACCAACAACGTCGACCGCTACCACACGTTCTGGAATGAATTCGGTCGCGTTGTCAAGGAAGGGCTCCTCGGCGACTACGAAAACAGCGATGCGATCCTGGGGATTTCATCGTTCGCATCGACGAAAGACGCAGAACAGCTCACTACCCTGCGTCAATACCTGGACCGCATGAAAGAGGGACAGCAGCACATCTACTACATGACGGGTCAATCGCGGCTGATCACCGAGAACTCGCCGCATATGGAAGCATTTCGGGCCAAGGGATTCGAAGTGCTGCTCCTCACCGACCCCGTTGACGAGATGTGGGTCGATACAGTTCGAGAATTCGACGGCAAACAGTTCCAGTCGATCGCCAAGGGGCAGGTCGACCTGGACACCGAGGAAGAGAAGAAAACAACTGAAGCCGAGCGGGACCAGCAGAACAAGGATTTTGCCGCCCTGCTCTCCTGGATGACGACCACGTTGCAGGAGCACGTGCGGGAGGTACGGCTGTCCTCCCGTCTCACCACCTCACCAGCCTGTATCGTCGGAGACACAAGCGACTTCACACCAACCCTGCAGAAAATGTATCGCGCCGCGGGGCAGCACGTGCTGAACATCAAGCGCATCCTCGAACTCAATCCCACACACCCACTGGTGAGCGCGCTTCAGAAAGCCCACGGCGAGCGCCCGGACGACCCCGGCCTCGTGGAGACCGCCGAGCTCCTGTACGGGATGGCACTCCTCGCCGAGAGCGGTGAACTGAGCGATCCGTCACGTTTCATTCGCCTGCTCGGGGATCGACTAGCCCGGACGCTGTGAAGCCCGGCAAGCGTGATCGCTCTGAGTATGCCGAGTTCGACAGCAGAGCTGTTGCACTAACCTTGACGGGAGACCGTTCGGATCCGGGGGAGGTCAACCGCCCGAGCGCCCAGACGGTCCTGCGGTACGCCGATCAGCGCGATGCCACGACCGACGCGGAGATCCGTTCCTGGCGCCGCCGGAAGAGCACCGGGCGCTCGGGCGGTTGACCTCCCCCGGATCCGAACGGTCTCCCTTCCCTCAACGCAACAATGCCGATCGGGTGGGCCGATCGCTTAATGCAACAGTGCCCCTGAGACAGTCTGGATCAGCCCAGCTCAACCCGGTGTTCGCTGGGGGTGATGGTGAACCTCCAGGCATCGACCGTTGGTTTACCGGCATCAACCCACCACCGGTAGGCGGTTTCCACGTCATCCCAGAGCTTGCGGTGCCCGCTTTGGTGAACCTCGTAGGGGGGCTCGGTGGTGAGATGCAGGGTGGCCCAGGAGCGACTGCGTTGGTCCACCAGGTACAGGGTCCCGGTGTTTGAGTCCTGCGTGCAGTAGAACTTCTGGCACCCGGGTACCTGCAGCCCGATGGCGGTGGCCGCGTGGAGGTCGCCGGCTACACGCCAGGGATGCAGGTCGGTGCTGGACACGGCCGCCGCGTCATCGGGTCGGACGATCTGGTTGATCGTGTAGCGGGGGATGCGCTGGGCGCGCAGCCACATGAACGAGGCCGGGCCGACGATCCCTCCGTTGGCGGTGCCCTCGGGACCCACGGTGCGCGCCA
>JAFAXZ010000156.1 GCA_019240665.1 Pseudonocardiales bacterium
CGCGACTGAATCAGCGGCCACGGTTCAGGTCAAGCCGGAGCACACCGACAACAACAGGTTTCCGGTGCGCCAACACGGTCCCCGTCGACTCTGGGACGAACTCGAAGCAGCTTACGCCTGGTGGGTTGAGCACGACTGCCCAGGCCAGGCCAGTTACGGACTGAAGCATCACCCCGGATACCCAAACCGTATGGCTGGATCAGCCCAGTAACGTGGTCTTGAGGGACTAGCCCTGATCATTCGCCTTGATCGGTGGTTGGTCTGGGACGGGCGTTGAGTCTCGTTAGGGGTCTTGATTTTGGGGTCCGGGTATGGCGGTGATCCGGCTGGCGGGCCGGTGACCGGGGGTTCCCTGGGTCCCTGGGTTGCTCCTTTCGTGGTCGTGGGGGTGGTGTGGTGCTGGTCAGGGTGCCTGGGGTAGGGCGTTGAGGCGGGTCCAGGCAGTGGCTATCGCTCTGGCCCAGGGCCAGGTTCGGGAGATTTTCAGATGGCGGCGCCGGCCGCTGTGGGTCAGCCGGGCGGCGGTGTGCAAGATTTTGTAGCGCAGGGTTTTGGGTTCGGCGCGGGCCAGCTCACCGTCCAGGGCTGTCAGCCGTAGCCAGGCCAGCAGGGTCGCGCCGATCAGAGCGGTGGCTAGCCACGCGGAGTTGATCCCGAAATCGTGCGAGGGAAAATGGCCGATGCCGCAGTCTTTCCCGGTGCGGATGCCGTCCTCGACCCGGGCATGCACCCTGTGAGCAGCGTCAATGTAGGCGGGATTGGCCCGCCAGCCCCGCAGGCTGGTGGGCAGATTCGTCACCCAGAGGGAATACCGCCAGCCGTCCTCGGCCTCGAACAGGGTGAGCTGGGCGCCGGGGTGGGGGCGCTCGCGGCGGACGAAAACCCGCATGCTGGCAGGCCAGCCGGTGAGCTGGTCACCGCCGGGGCCTTCGCGCAGCAGCCCGGTCAGCTCGGTGACGTGGGCTTGTTCGATCCAGCATCGCTCGTGCGCACAGCGCAGCTCCGGGCAGGCGTTCTTGGCGCGGCGCTGGCGCACTTGCCCACGGTGATCAATCGCGACCTGCCAGGAGTCCTCGGGCAGCCGGCTGATCGCCTCACGCTCGCGAGCCCCCAGATCCCAGCCCACCGAGTAGGTCAGCTGATACCCGGGCCGGGTGGCGAGCCCGTCCAGGCGGGCGATCAGTCCGTGACTGGCGCCAGCACCATCGCAGGTCACCATCAGCCGCCGCCGGTAAGCCGGTGGCAGCGCGGCGATCGCCTCCTCCAGGACCGTGAGGTGATCAGCCACCGTGTTCGAGCCAGCACCGCCGCGGCGCATCATCCCAGCTAGGGGCTCACCCGTGTTGTCACAATAAGACAGCAAAGGAGGATGGCCGAACCCCTTGAAATTCGGCTCCGCCCATTCCTTGTCCGAGTGCGCCGGGGTCACCGTGGCATCCAACCGGATACAGGTCACCCCCTCCAGGACCTTCTCCGCGATCCTCACCCCCGGCAGCGCACCATGGCGGGCCGTACCCGCCGCCCACGCCCGGCACCGGGCCTGGGCAACCGCCGCGCTGATCCGCTCCAGCGCCTCCGACCCACCCCGGGCGACCTCGCTCAGCGTCCGCCATGTCGTGGGCACCGACGCCACCTGACCAAACAGCTCCTCCTGATCAGCCAACACCCGGAAATCGCTGATCGCCGTGCTGCCATCAGCGATCGCGCACGCCAGATCGGCCACCACCCGCCCCCGGTCATGGATCAACAACCGGGGAGAGGCCAGCGCCTCCGAGAGCCCCCCGGTCAACCCGCTCTGATCAGCCAACCGGCGCAGCAGAGCCAGCCCGGCGTGCGACACGACCCCCTCACCATCGGCGGTGACATCCAAACCCTGCGACCAACCGGTAACCTTCACCGTCAAGGTGCTCCTCAACCTGGCAGAGATAACGGCGTCAACACCCTTATCGTCCCAGGTCAGGAGCACCTTTTACGGTCGACGCGCCGATCAGCTACATGCCCGGATGAAAAGCCAGGGTTAGGTTCCCAGGAGAGTCCTGACTCGGCGCCGTTGGCGTGCTGAGCCAACTTGTGCGGCGAGCCGGTTGGCGTGGTGGGCTTGGACGCGTGCTTCGTCGTGGTCGCCGGTG
>JAFAXZ010000283.1 GCA_019240665.1 Pseudonocardiales bacterium
GACGAGTCTGGGAAAGGAGGTCGCCGTGGGCAAGGTGCAGCGGTTCGAGCGTCGGTTACAGGGTATGGTAGGCGACGCCTTTGCCAGGGTCTTCGGCGGTAGCGTCGTGCCGCAGGAGGTGGCGCAGGCGCTCCAGCGGGAGGCTGACGACAACGCGCGTCCGCTCGCGGGGGGGCGAGTGCTCGCGCCTAACCGTTACACCGTGACACTCGGGGCGTCCGACCATGACCGGTTGGCAGGCGACGAGCAGCGGGTGATCCGGATGCTGAAGGGCTGCATCCAGAGCCACCTCGCAGAACAGGCTTGGGATGTCTACGGAGACGTTGTGGTGGCTCTGAAGCGGTCTGAGACGCTGCATACCGGACAGTTCCGCACCAGCTCGTCCGTGGATCCCGACACACCGCAACCGCGTACCGCAGGAGACCGAGCCATGAGCCAGCAACAGGGCGAGCACGCTGGGGACGCCCAGGGCGGCCAGTATCGTCACGATGTCGCATCCGGAGCCGCCCCGGATTACGGTCAGCCATCCGGCCATGACTTTCCGGGCTCCCGGTATGTCCACGAGCCGAGCTCCCCGTACGCTCAGGACCAGAGCCGCCAGTACAGCTATGATCAGGGTGGCGGCTACCAGCCGGGCTACCAGCACTACGACGAGAACTACGAGCAGACCTACGGCCAGTACGGCTATGAGCAGGGTGACGACCGTCAGCTTTCGGCGTCGCTCACCCTGGATGACGGGTCGAATCGGTGCTACCAGCTGATCGTGGGCAGCACCGTGGTGGGCCGCGGCCAGGACGCCCAGTTCCGACTGCCGGATACCGGCGTGTCCCGGCGGCACCTGGAGATCACCTGGGACGGCCAGACAGCGACGCTTGCCGACCTCGGGTCCACCAACGGCACAACGGTCAACGGCACCCCGGTACAGACCTGGCAGCTCGTCGACGGCGACGTGGTACGGGTTGGGCAGTCTCGGCTCGTCTTCCGTACTCAGGGTTGAGGCCCAGATCATGGTTGCACAGTTTGATGGCTGCCCAGTGATAGCCCCGATGACTGATATTGACCACCACGCGAGCTAGCAGAGACGACCTTACAGCGTGCCGGAGCTGGTGCTACAGCTGACCAGAGCGGGCTTCCTCCTCCTGCTCTGGATGTTCGTTGTCGCCGCGCTCCGGGTCGTGCGCTCCGACCTGTTCGCGGCGTCTGGACTGCGTGCCAGCCTCCCGCCCTCCCGCCGCGGTGCTCGCGCAGAGCGCAACCGGACGCCCCGCCAGCTGGTGGTCACCGCGGGCGGACTGGCCGGCACCCGCATCTCGCTGGAGGGCAGGCCCATCCTCATCGGCCGGGCTGACGACTCCACGTTGGTGCTCGATGACGACTACGCGTCCACCCGGCATGCTCGCCTCGGCTTCCAGGGCGGGGACTGGTTCCTGGAGGATCTGGGCTCCACGAACGGTACCTACTTGGACCGAGCTAAGGTCACCGGACCTACCCGGGTTCCCCTTGGGGTCCCGATCCGCATCGGCAAGACGGTGATTGAGCTGCGCTCATGACTCTGGTCCTCCGCTACGCAGCCCGAAGCGACCGCGGCCTGGTCCGGCAGAACAACCAGGACGCGGTGTACGCGGGTCCGCGCCTGCTGGCGCTGGCCGACGGGATGGGCGGTCACGCGGCCGGCGAGATAGCATCAAAAGCCGTCATCGCGGCATTCGCCCCGCTGGACGACGACGAACCCGGCAACGACCTGCTAGATCAGCTGCACGAGGCCACCCTTGCTGGTAACGCCTCGATCAGCGAGCTGGTCCGCGAGGATCCCGAACGGGAGGGCATGGGCACCACGCTGACCGCAGTGCTCTTCGGTGGAAACAAGATCGGCCTGGTCCATGTCGGCGACTCCCGCGCCTACCTTCTGCGCGACGGCGCGTTCAGCCAGATCACCCGCGACGACACCTTTGTCCAGTCGTTGATCGACGAGGGCCGCATCTCCGAGCATGAGGCCAGCTACCATCCGCAGCGCTCGTTGCTGCTCAAAGCGCTCACCGGGCACGAGGTGGAGCCCTCGCTCACCGTGCGGGAGGCCTTCGCCGGGGACCGTTACCTGCTGTGCTCCGATGGGCTTTCCGGTGTGGTGAGCGCCGAAACCCTGGCCGAGGGGTTGACGATCCCCGAGCCGCAGGCCTGCGCCGACCGTCTCATCGAGCTGGCCCTCAAAGGTGGCGGACCGGACAACATCACCTGCATCGTGGCCGACGTGGTGGACGTCGAGTACGGCGAGGACGCGCCCATCATCGCCGGGGCAGCGGGCGACGGCGTCGAGGAACCGCAGCCCGATTCGGCGGCTTCCCGGGCGGCGACGACCACCCTGCCACGACCGGAGCCCAGGCGGATTGAACCGGCGGCTCCCAACTCCCAGCTGCGCCGTCGCAAGCAGCGGCGCGCGCTGATCGGTCTGGCCGTGTTCGCCGGGTTGCTTGGCACCGTCATCGCGATTAGTTCGATCTTGGTACTCGGCCAGTACTACGTGGGGGCCACCAGTAACGGCGAAGTGGCTGTCTTCCGGGGCGTCCGGGGCGAGTTCCTC
>JAFAXZ010000011.1 GCA_019240665.1 Pseudonocardiales bacterium
GCAGCAGGAAATCAGCCCCCGCTGGAAAAGGGGAGTCACCGCCGTCAACAGCGCGATGGGTGACCTGCTCGGCCAGCGATATGTGCAACGATACTTCCCGCCGGATGCCAAACGGCGAATCGATGCGCTGGTCAGCAAACTGATCGACGCCTACCGCTCGTCCATCGACAACGTGGACTGGATGAGCGCCACGACCAAGGTCGAGGCCAGGGACAAGCTCAGCAAGCTCGCCGTGAAGATCGGTTATCCGAACGAGTGGAAGGACTACTCGAAACTGAGAGTTGCCCGCGACGATCTGGTGGGCAACGTGGTGCGCTCAGCTCAGCTCGAGTACCAGCGGGATCTTGACCGGCTCGGGAAGCCGGTGGACCGCGGTGAGTGGTTCACGACGCCGCAGACGGTCAACGCCTTCTACAACCCGACACTCAACGACATCACGTTCCCGGCCGCGATCCTGCAGCCACCGTTCTTCGATGCGACCGCCGACGACGCGGTCAACTACGGCGGAATCGGCGCGGTGATCGGTCACGAGATCAGCCACGCGTTCGACGACCAGGGCCGCAAGTACGACGGAACCGGCAACCTCCGTGATTGGTGGACCCCGCAAGATGCGCAGCGGTTCACCGCACGGACCACTGTCCTGGCCGCGCAGTATTCGGCGTATGAGCCGTTGCCCGGCGAGCACATCAACGGCGCGTTGACCTTGGGTGAGAACATCGCCGACCTGTCTGGCCTCACGGTGGCGCAACGCGCCTACCGGCTGTCGCTCGGCGGCCGACCGGCCGCCGTGATGAACGGATTCACCGGCGAGCAGCGCTTCTTCCTAGGGTGGGCGCAGGTGTGGCGCGGCAAAATCCGGGACAAGCAGCTGCGTGAGCAACTGTTGAGCGATCCCCACAGCCCGAACGAATTCCGCGCCAACGGTGTCGTCAGCAACCTGCCCGAGTACTACACGGCCTTCGACGTCAGACAAGGCGACAAGCTGTTCCGCCTCCCCGACCAACGCGTCAAAATCTGGTAGCCGTCCCGCCGCCGCTTACACCACGCTTGCGCTCCCCGCCTAAATTACGGTCAGAAGGGTATAGGCACATCAGCTTGGAGGTGCAGGTATGTCAGCCGGTGTGGTGCATGACCCAGCTGGCCCATACCAGCTAGGAAAGCCCAAGGTTCAATATGGACGTTCGCACGAACGTAACAGGGAGATCGGTACAGAGAGTCCAGACGTTCGCTGGGTTCACCGTTATGACCCGCGTTGAGAAGAACGACCTTTCGGTGGGATTACTGCATCGCATAGCGTGCGCCTGACTGCGGCCAGCCATGGTCTGTGGTCTTCCTGGCTGCGATACCGCACGTGGCGTAGCCGCGGCCGCGAGCCCGCCGCGGCACAGACGCTGCCACACACCTCGGGACGACCCGCGCTGATGAGCTGTTGGGCCGCGGACGAGCTGGTGCCGGCACAGGTGGGGGGCACAGGTGGCGGTGACCGGGTGCTGCCCGGTCACCGCCACCGCACGGAAATCTTCCGGCTTGCCGAGATCGATACGAAGACAATCATGACCATGGCCACGGCTGGGTGGCTTACACCGCGCTTGCGCTTCCTACCTAGGTTCGTCGTTGGCGGAGTACCAGGCGGTTAACCGGTTCCGGCTCACGACCTGTAGGCCCATCGAAGGCAGGAAAGGCTAAAGATGCAACATGGACATTCGGACAGAGCGTGACACCGATATCCGCACCGGACGTCCGGAGATGTACGAACCACCAATGCTCGACGAGATCGGTGGGTTCACAGCGCTGACTCGCTTCGAGAGCGCCGGCAGCACACTCGACCGGTTCGGGTTCTGGAGCTAACGTGCCGTGGGCTCGTCTCTTCGTGCACCGGACTGCGGCCAGCCATGGTTTGTGGTCCTTCCCGATTGCGATGCCACGCTTGGCGTAGCCGCAGCCTTGGACCAGCACGCACCACAGACGCTGCCGCACACCTCGGGACGACCCTGGCTGATGGGCCACTGGGGCGCGGACGAGCTGGCGACGGTACCGATGGCCGGGGGGCAGGTGGCGGTGATCGGGTGCTGGCCGGTCACCGCCGCCACACTGTCGGCCTTGGCCAAGCGGGTGCGTACGGTTGCTGACCTGGATCGGCTGGTAGCCGGACTATCCGGCAGTTTCCACCTGGTGGCGGCCAGCGACGGCCAAGTCCGGGTGCAAGGCAGCATCTCCGGCCTACGGCGGGTGTTTCACACCGTGGTGGGAAAGGTGACAGTAGCCGCAGACCGGGCGGATGTGCTGGCCGGTCTAGCCAGTGCAGCGGTGGACGAACAAGGGTTGGCGGCCTGCCTGGTCTACCCCTCGCTGCCTCACCCACTGACCGACGGATGCTTATGGCACGGAGTACGGACGCTGGGCAACGATTGCTACCTTCTCATCGATGCCGACCAGCCGCCTCGGGTGGTGCGGTGGTGGCGACCACCGGAGCCGGTCGTGGCGCTGGCAGACGCAGCACCCGTCGTGGCGCAAGCGCTGGTGGCCGCGGTTGAGGCCCGCACCCGGGCAGGTGGGACGATCAGCTGCGACTTGTCCGGTGGCCTGGACTCCACCCCGATTTGCTTCCTCGCCGCGCGTGGCGCCAGCCAGGTGATTGCGGTGACTCAGGTCTCGACCGACGCGGGCCACGACGATGCGCGCTGGGCACAATGCGCCGCCAAGGCGCTGGACGGTGTCGAGCACCTCGTGCTCGACCGCCAGCAGCTGCCCCTGATGTATTCCGATGTTGGCAATGCTGGTACCGGAGCCGACGAACCACACATCACTGTCCGGGATCATGCCTCCACTACCTTTATGGCCCGCCTCCTCGTCGAGCGCGGGAGCCGACTGCACCTTGGTGGGATGGGTGGTGATCAGGTCCTGCAAGCCCCGCCCGCCTACCTGCACACCACCGCTTGGACCCATCCCCGCGTCGCGGCCAGTCACCTGCGGGGTCGCCGCGCCGTGAGCGGCTGGCCACTGGCGGCTACCCTGCGGGAGCTGGCCGATCGCCGTTCCTACCAGCGATGGCTGACCGCCACCATCGACAATCTCACCGCCCCCCCGCCGGCCCGCAGTATGCCCGATCTCGGCTGGGGCCCCGCGTTGCGGGTTCCGCCGTGGGCCACCCCACGAGCGGTCGACGCCGCCCGCACCCTGTTCCACAAGGCAGCCGCCACCGCAGCGCCGCTGGCCCCCACTCGCGGCCAGCACGCCGCCCTAGCGGATCTCCGCAGCGTCGGCTACCTCACCCGTCACCTCGCCGGGATCATGGCGCGCGCCGGACTGCCGCTGGCCTCCCCGTTCCTCGATGACCGGGTGATCGAAGCCTGCCTAGCCGTGCGTCTGTATGAGCGCGCCACCCCGTGGCGGTTCAAGCCGCTGATCGTCGAGGCAATGCGCGATCTGGTGCCCGCCGCGGTCCTGCAACGCACCACCAAAGGCGACTTCAGCGCCGACTGGCACGTCGGACTGCGCGGCGCCCGGCCCCACCTCGCCGGTCTGCTCGACGACCTGGTCCTGGCCCGGTTGGGACTCGTCGACGCCGACGCTCTGCGTGCGGTCTGCCTCGGCTTGTACCCGTACACCCTGCCAATGCCCGCGCTCGACCGGACCCTGGCCTGCGAGGCGTGGCTGCGCACCCTGGCCCCGACCGCCCTCGGCAACGCGACAGGAGTAGCGCCATGACCTTGCAGTTGCGGACTGACGTGTCTGCCACGGACACCAACGACGGCGCGGTCTTGCTCGACGAGCGCGCCGGCCGCTACTGGCAGCTTAACATCACCGGTGCACTCGTCCTTCGGCTGCTGCTCGGCGGCGCTGCCCCCGACCACATAGCCCAGACCCTGGCCGACCGACACAAGGTGAGCACTGAGCAGGCAGCTGCCGACGTCGCCACACTCCTGCAGCACTTGCGCACCGCTGGGCTGGTGACCGACGGTAAAAGGGGCCGCCCATGACACAGCCACAAACCGTGGCACGTGGCTGGCGGCTCCCTCTTCGGCGGCGACCCGCTGCCCTGATCGCTATCGGTACCGCCCGCGTACTCGCCCACCTGCCACCGCGACGCATCCGCACCGTGCTCACCCTGCTGCGCCGCCGCGCCGCACCGGCGACATATCACCAGGTCAAAGATGCCCTAGACACGGTCCTGGCGATCAGCGTGCTGTACGGCGGCCGGTACTGCCTGCAACGATCCTTGGCCACCGCGCTGCTGTGCCGCATCCGTGGTGTCTGGCCCACCTGGTGCACCGGTGTGCGCACCTCTCCCTTCATTGCCCACGCTTGGGTGGAAGCCGACGGCCAACTGGTCGGCGAGCCGCAAGGACCCGGCTACTACCATCCGCTCATCGTCATTCCCCCCGTGCCGAACACACAGGAATCGGTGACGCGGTGTCGGTAAGCACCCGCTGCAAGCCGCGCTATTCCAGGTCAGTCCTACTCATTCCCATTCCGGAGCAGCGCGAGGTGGAGGGCTGCGGTCTCGGCTGTGGGGTCGACGCCGAGCTCTTCGGCTAGTAATCGACGGCAGCGGTCGTAGGCACGCAAGGCCTCGGCTGGGTTTCCTGCCGCCGCGTGCACCCGCATGAGCAACTGATGCGTCCGCTCCCGAAACGGTTCGAGCGCGATCGCGTCCTCGGCAGCGCGCACCGCGAGTTGGTATCGGCCCCGCTGGGCGTAGGCTTCGCTGAGCACACACAGCGCCCACAGACGCACCTTGCTGAGACGGTCGCGGACACCGTCAACCCATCGCCCCTTCGCGTCGGGAAGAAACGGACGTGTCACGACCTTCCGGGCGTACTCAGCGAGTGCTATCGCCCGGGCAGGATCATTCTCATGCAGGGACTGTTCCGCGGTTTCCACGGCGGAGCAGGCCGTCTCGACATCGACCACCACCTCTGGCGGGAGCTGAAGCTGGTAGGTCCCGGAGCCTCCCGAAGACGCTGCGCTTTGCGGCAGGCCTGCGGCGACCAAGAACGCGCGAACCTTGCTCACTACGCCACGCAGGGCAGCGTCCCAGGTGCGAGGCAGGCCATAGGGCCACAGTATCTCGGCGAGTTCGTCGCGGTGGACCGGGCGGTCGCGCTCGACTACGAGCATCGCAAAGATGAGCCGGGCTTGACGTCCATAAAGCAACCGCTCATCGACCACCGTATGATCAGCCTCTACGGCTAACCGGCCGGTGAGCTGGATCCTCACCGGCGTGAGGTTGAAATCCATACCAATACTGGTCACGATCACAGACTCAACATCCCTCGTGTCCCTCGTGACCAACCGCCTCAGCCCATAGCCGTCCACACGCCATCCCCCCGACTAGCTGCGCTCCAATAAGTCGAACGTACGACTCGGCCCATCAGAGCAATTCCCCATTAGCTGACGTTAGTACCGACCGGTCGGCTTGGGCTAGGAAGTTCACTCCAACGCGGCACCCAGATCAGACTGGACTCATGCACTAGCGCGGTGCCATGTCCTTCGGGGCGCTGTTGCATTGGCATCAGCCGGGCACAATCGACGGCGGTGGTGCGCTGGCCAGATGCGGAGTTCGGCAAAAACTGCCGGGAACCGATGGCTCGGATCGACATCAAGACAGAGTCCGTAATGGCCGCGACAAAGGTTCCCCGACTAACGCATGTCCTGCGCTGATCATTTGTGCTGAGCGGAATCGCATCGGCCGTAGCCCGGCGCCCAGGCGACCGCGACCAGGAGCATAGGCACGCCCTCCTCTACCTCGGCCAGTCTGGACTGGAATCCATTGACGCATGAGGGCGCAAGCCTGGTGTAAGCAGCGAATTTGCGATCATGAAAGTCCGTCCACGGAAACAGGCCGTAGTGTCTACGAAAGCTCAGGGTAATTCAGAGGCAGTGACAGTTGCGCGTTGCTTACGCCCCGCTTGCACTTCATGCCTAGGTTGTGGTTGACGGGATTGGAGTACCTCAGCCGGTCCGGCTAACGGCCCTGCCGGCTCGCAGAAAAAGAAGAGGGCCAAGCGGCTGCGCGACGGCTGCGCCGTGGGTGATCGGGTGCTGCGGAACCGGGCGAAGGTCAGACAATGAACCTGTGGGAGGCGGCGCGCATCGCGCTGCGAGCATTGCAGATCAACCGTCTGCGCTCCGCGCTGACCGTGCTTGGCATCGTCATCGGAGTCGCAGCAGTGATCCTGCTGGTCGCGATCGGCAACGGGGTACAGTCCTCGGTCAATGCGCGTATTGAACCACTGGCCAACCTCATCACCGTTGTGAAGTCGTCCGGCAACATCCCCGGCGGCGGCGAGCCGAAGAAACTGATCGACACCGATGTCACCGCGCTGGAGAAGGCACCTGACGTCGCCACCGTCACCCCGGCCACCACCGGCGAGGCCGTAGCCGAGACGCAAACCACCAAGTCCCGCACGAACGTCGTCGGCAGTACTGAACGGTGGCTTGAGATAAACAGCCGGGATATGGCGCTCGGAGTGTTCTTCGACGAGCGCCAGGTCCGCTCCACCGCAAGAGTGGTGGTGCTGGGGTCTACCGTCGCGACCAACCTCTTCGGTGATGGCGCCAGGGCAGCGCTGAGCCGGACAATCCGGATCAACCACCAGAGCTTCAGGATCATCGGCGTGATGCAGCCCATCGGTGAGCCGGTCGACAGCATGGCGGTGATGCCGCTGACCAGTGCGCGCCGCTACGTCTACGGCGGCGGTGACAAGATCGATCAGATGATCGTGCAAGCCACGCGAGCGACGGCCGTGCCCGCCACGGTGGACGAGGTGATCCACATTCTCAGCGACCGGCACCGGATAAAAGACCCCACGAAGCGGGACTTCGAGGTCCAATCCCTGCGAAGCCAGCTCGACACCTTCCAGAAGATCCTGCGCATCCTCACCCTGTTCACCGCGTCCGTCGCAGCGATCTCGCTGGTCGTCGGTAGTATCGGAGTCCTGAATATCATGCTGGTCTCGGTCACCGAACGAACCCGGGAGATCGGCATCCGCAAAGCGATCGGCGCCACCCGCCGCGCGATCCTCGAACAGTTCCTCATCGAGTCCATTGTGCTGGCCGGCCTCGGTGGGCTCATCGGCATCCTGATCGGGGTTAGCCTGTCGTTGCTCAGCACCACCCTCGTGTCCTCCTTCGGCTCACTCTTTACCTCATTCGCCCCGGCTGTCAGCATTTCCTCGGTGGTTGTCTCCTTCGGGGTCAGCCTCGCGATCGGACTCATCGCCGGCGGCTACCCGGCCTACCGCGCCGCCCGGCTACGACCCATCGAAGCCCTCCGATACCAGTAACCCTCCGAATGGTTCAGCGTTCCTGGCAGGGCCTGGCGGTCGAGCTTGCCACGGGGCGTCAACGGCAACGCATCCAACGCCACCACCGCAGCGGGCACCATGTAGTGATTACGCCACCCTTGCGTCCCAGCGGCTAACCTGACCGTGGCGATAATCGAACAGATTTTTGCACAGGTTGTAGGCGGCGCTTCCAGACGTGAGCGCAACCGGGGGGCACGTTGTCTGGCAGTGATGGTATTGCGCTGCCGTTGTCGGCTGCGCAGCGTGAGGTCTGGTTTGCTGAACAACGGTTGGGTACCGGGAACAGGGTTTACAAGCTTGGTGAGTATATCGAAATATATGGGCCGATTGATCCGGCTCAGGGTCCACTGTTCAGTTACGCGTTGATCAAACTGGGGCCGGACCGGTTCTTGTGGTATCACAGCTACCATCACATCGTGATGGACATGTGTGGTTTTTCCCTCATTGCACGACGGGTGGCTGAGCTTTATACGACGCTCGCGCAAGGGTGGGCGAGTGATCAGAACGCGTGTGGTTCGCTGCTCCAACTGCTGGAGTGTGATTCGACCTATCGTGCGTCGGAGCAGTTCGCGCAGGACCGAAAATATTGGACAGAACGTTTTGCTGACCGACCGGAACCGGTCAGGTTCGTGGGTCGGTCATCGGGGACGCCGGAGAGTTGTATTCAGCAGACGTCCTGCTGGTCAGCGTCGGGGGTTGACAGGTTGCAGGTCGCGGCGCGCCGGGCCGGGGTGCGATGGTCCCGCATGGTGATCGCAGCCACGGCGGTGTATGTGCACCGACTGACGGGCGCGTGGGACGTGGTCGTCGGTGTGCCCGTCACGGCCCGTCAGGATCCTGTCCTGAAACGTGCACCAGGCATGGTGTCAAACGTGTTGCCGCTGCGGTTGTCACTGCGACCGGACATGAGCCACGACAACGATCTCACCGCCCACCAGCAACGTTTCCTGAATCTGTTGGAAACGATCGCGATCACCGACCCAGACCACTCCCTCAGCGCTCCGACCGCACAGCTGCTGCCTGGAACACCGCTGACCGCGCTGGCCGGGCAGGCACAGCTGACCCACGCGACGTTGCCGCCCTCGATGCTGGCGGCCCTGCCGGCCGAGGACGGCCTACCGGCGGCGATGACATTGATCGTGGCCGGTGAGGCATGCCCTTCAGAGCTGGTCGCCACCTGGTCACCGGGTCGGCGGATGATCAACGCCTACGGTCCCACCGAGACCACCGTGTGCGCCACCATGAGCGGTCCGCTCTCGAACGCGACGCACACACCCCCACCGATTGGTCGCCGAGTAGCCGGGGGCATCTCAGCCCCCGGCCCTCACAGATCCGGACGTGAACCTCTCGATTCATCCGGCTCGTGCCGTCCAGTCACCA
>JAFAXZ010000053.1 GCA_019240665.1 Pseudonocardiales bacterium
GTGGGTCAGCCGTCCCTCGGAGCTCACCAGTCGATCCTACGGCCGCACCCCGTCGGTGGCGGTGGGGATAGTCGGTGGCGGTGGGGATAGTCGTCGGAGGGGCTGGCACGGATTTCCCGTGCCAGCCCCTCCCGGAATGTGTCGGTCAGATCAGTGCGTGACCGGCAGGTGTGCCTGGACCGGCTGCGGCGGCGGGGCCTCTTCCTTCGGCGGCCCTTGGTGGTACTCGTGGTGCTCTTCACGACAGCTGGCAGACGAGATCACAATCTCCTCCAGCGCCTCATGGCCACCCTTGGGGGTGTTAAGGCTCGGGTTTTCCTTCTTGAGCAAACCCAGCAGGTCATCGACGGTGGGCTCTCCCGCCGGTGACGACGACTTGGCATGCGCGGCCTGCAGCTGATCCATGGTCGGAACCTTCAGCTGCTTGGACGCGAGACTCTGGAAAAGGTTGAGGTCCTTCTGCGTGAGTGCCCGCCCGTGTCGGTCGCCGGGCAGCAGCGAAATCACTGCGGCGTCGACCGTGAGCTTGTCGTGGTCCCGGTGCTGCCGGTTGAACTCGACCTTGACCACCGGCGAGAGGTCCAGTGTCTGACCCGAGTACGGCGAGGACTTGCCCTCGCTGTCAGTGCTGATGATCGAGGAGTCACCGTGGCCGTTCTCGCAGGTTGCCTCGATGACCTTCAGTCGCAGACCGAGAACGTCCACCTTGACAGCCGTCGCCTTGGACCGGAAACGCTCGGCCTCGACCTTGAGCAGCGCGACATAGATGCCATCCTTATGCGGCCCCGGCACCTCAAGCAATGCCTTGTGACCGTCAGGCGGCGCCTCGACAAACGGAGTCGGTGCGATGGGCAGCAAACCTTCCGCGGCGATCCCGAATGCCGAGGCGGTAGGCTCTTCGCCAGCGGAGCCGGACAGGGTCCCCAGCAGCAGGGCCGCGACGGCGGTGGCAGCACCGACGCTGGCAGCACTGGCGCCGGCGAGCTTCCTACTGTTCACATGCTGTCCTTTCGTTTCGTTCGTTCAGTTCTCGTCGATGAGCACAAGCGTTCCGAGGGGAACTTGAATCAACTGGTGGAGCGCATCCTTTGGCACCCGGATGCAACCATCGCTAGAGCGGGTACCGAAGACATTGGCCGTGGGCCAGGTATGGATCGCGACGGTTCCCGGTCCGCCACCGAAGCTGTCCAGAGTGGGACTGTGGGTGCCCAGCGGCAAAATCACCGATGAGTATCGCTGCGCGGTGTCGCTGAACGAACCAAGCAGGAACGTCCGCCCCGCGGGGGTGGGAGCGGACTCCTTGCCTATGCCCACCGTCCAGCTACCTAAGGACTTGCCGTCCCTGAACAGCTCCATGTCGAGGGAACGAAGGTGTACCCGGATCAGATACGGGGTGACCGCACGATCGAGTGCGGTCTCGGTGACCCAGCCCGTCGAGCTGTTGGGTCGCGAGGGCAGCAACACCTGCACCCACCCAGGTTGCTGGGCGATCACTGGCAGCCAGGTGTCACCGATCTGCTGGGGACCGAGCCTGGCGATCGGAGCGCCGCCGGGGGCGGCATACACCACAATCTCCCGCCGCGGGTGAACCACGGTGCCGTTAGTGGCCACCGGCGGACCGGGGTCAAGCGGCGCTCCGTCGACGACGGTGTAGGTGGTGCTCTGTGGCAATGCCGCGGGATCTGCCGGGAGCGCCGCTGGCGGGATCGTGGTGGTCGGGCCGGCCACCACGGGCGCCAATGGTGGCGCAGCTTTGTGGATCCCGGCATCGGAGGGAGCCACGAAGGCCACCACAACGATCGCCAGCACTACCAGGGCAACCCCGCCGACCGCGCACGCGATCAGGTAAGGACGATCGAGCAGCCGGAACGATCTGGGAGGACGTTGAGCCATGACCTCTGGTGGTGTCGGACGAGCGGAACTTGGTTGGCTCGCCCTCCCCGATCGGGCGATCCCGCTCGGGCCAACGACGCTCTGACATCCAGTGGGACATCTACTGGGAACGTCGGCTGGGGCCGCGCGGTGACGGCACCCTAACGGACCCGAAACAGGACCTAGCGGGGACCCCGCTACCGGGTGTCGCTCCAGTTGATCTCAGTATGCGGGTGCTCGTACAGGAGCTGGTCTGGCGGCAGAGGGAAGGTCACCTCACCAAACGGGGACAACGCGCCCTGGACCGAGGCGGCAAGTTCGCTCACCGGGTGGTCCTCTTCTGACCAGCTCGGCCAAGTCGGGTCGATGCGGTCGGTGCGTTTGGCCACAGCTCCTCCTCGCTCGGTGATACCGCCGACGCACTCCTCTGGCGCACAGCCGCCAGAAATACCGTCGATTGTGCCCGATGCCCATGCGATCAATCTCCAGTGTGACCAATGGCGTCACGTGACGCGCCAGGAGAACGCTCGCTACTCTGAAGCAGATGCCCAGCACCGCACTTGCTGACTGGCTACGCTCCCGGGACGACGACACGCTGGCCCAGTTACTGCGCACCCGCCCGGATCTCGCCGTACCCACTCCAGCCGATTCGACCGTGCTGGCCACCCGAGCCGGGATCCCGGCGTCGGTCGCCCGAGCCTGCGAGGACCTCGATCGATTCACCCTGGCGGTGCTGTCAGCACTGGTCGTAGCCGGTGCCGACGCCGCACCGGTGAACCGCCAGGAGGTGGAGCACCTGCTCGGTCGAGACGTCACCGCCGGGCGAATCCAGCAGGGTCTGGACACGCTGCGGTGCTGCGCATTGGCCTGGGGTGACGATGAGGCACTCGCCGTGGTGCCGGCAGCGCGCCACATCATCGGGCCGCATCCGGCTGGCTTGGGTCGCCCTGCCGCGAATCTCGTCGACGCCAACCTCAACGCTGTCCTCGCCGAGCTCTCCGACGACGAGCTGGGAGTATTGCGGGTGCTGGCCGCTGGGCCGCCGGTCGGTACCAGCCGGGACGCCGCCGAGGTGCTTCCTCTGGGCCGGGCCCGCACGCCGGTACAACGCCTGCTGGCCCGTGGTTTGCTGCGGCGGATCGACGCTGGCACCGTCGAGTTGCCCGCGCAGGTGGGTCTCGCGCTGCGCGGAGACCAGCCGCTGGGACCTCTTGAGCTGAACGAGCCGGAGCTACCCACCCGGCAGCGCGATCCGTCCCTGGTCGACTCAACAGCCGCGGGCGCGGTACTTGATCTGCTGCGCCACACCGAGAAGCTGCTCACCGAGTGGTCAGCAGACCCTCCCCCGATGTTGCGCTCTGGTGGCCTGGGCATCCGGGACATGCGACGAACGGCGCGCCTGGTGGACGTCGACGAGGCGACAGTCGCGCTGCTCGCCGAGGTCGCCCTCGCCGCTGGACTGATCACCTGGACCGACGAGGCAGCGAGCGCGCAGCTGTGGTTGCCCACCGTCGCCGCCGATTCGTGGCTCGCTGCGCCACCGCAACGGCGCTGGGCCATGCTCGCGCGCGCGTGGCTCGAATTGCCCCGGCTGCCCGGATTGGCCAGGACACGCGACGACAAGGACCGGCCGCTGGCCGTGCTGTCCGACGAGTTGCGCCAGCCCCGCGCCCCGGCGCAGCGGCGCCGAATCCTCGGGCTGATCGCCGAACTGCCCGCCGACCGAGGTATCCAGCGACCTGAAGAGCTCGCCGCCGTGCTCTCCTGGCGGGCACCGCGCCAGGACGGCCGGCGACGCGACGAGGTGGTCGGCTGGACCGTGCAGGAGGCCACCGCCCTGGGCGTGCTCGCGCTGGGGGCGCTGTCGTCGGCCGGACGGGCGCTGCTGCGCGACGGCGCGACGGCCGCGGCGGCCGTCCTCCAGGCCACCCTGCCCGAGCCGGTGAACCACGTGATGGTGCAGGCCGACCGCACCGTGGTAGCACCGGGACCACTGGAGCCCGAACTGGCCCGGGAGATCGGGCTGGTGGCCGACGTGGAGTCAGCGG
Source organism: Pseudonocardiales bacterium (assembly GCA_019240665.1). Lineage (GTDB taxonomy): Bacteria > Actinomycetota > Actinomycetes > Mycobacteriales > Pseudonocardiaceae. Next base: position 3,921 of record JAFAXZ010000053.1, read on the forward strand.
GTGGCGCCACCGTCTACCGGGTCACCGAGGACACCGTGCGCCGGGCACTGGACGCCGGCCGCAGCGCCGCCGACCTGCACGAGCTGTTCCGAACCCGGTCGGTAACCCCGGTGCCGCAGTCACTGAGTTACCTCATCGACGATGTGGCCCGGCGGCACGGGCGGCTGCGCGGTGGCGCCGCCGCCGCATTCCTCCGCTGCGATGACCCGATGCTGCTCACTGAGCTACTGGCGCATCCAGTCGCCACGCGCTGTAAGCTGCGCCGGCTTGCTCCTACCGTGTTGGTCAGCCCGTTGTCGCTGGCCGCGCTGCTCGACGACGTGCGCGGCGCCGGCTTCCTCCCGGTCGCCGAGGGGCCCGAGGGCCAGGTGGTCGACCTGCGCACCGGAGCTCGTCGGGCCCGGGTCCGGACCCAGGCGACCCGCCGTGCCGCTGTGCCCCCTACCCCCTCAGCAGAGCAACTTGCCGCATTAGTGACAGCGGTGCGGGCCGGGGACGCCGCAGCTACCATCCCACGGAAGTCCGCGACGGTCAACGGTGCGGTGTCCACCGGTGACACGCTGGAACTGCTGCAGGGCGCCGCCCACGCCGGCAGCACCGTCTGTATCGGCTATGTGGACTCCCAGGGCGTGGCCAGCAGGCGAATCGTGCGACCGGTGAGCGTCGGTGGCGGCGTCCTGGAGGGGTTCGACCGCTCAGCCAACGAGCTGCGGCGCTTCCCCTTGCACCGAATCACCTCGGCGGCGGTCATGCCGGAATGACCCGCAGACCTCACCTCCCTCGCAAGCCACGGCGAGGCGGACTCCTGCGTTCCGCTGGCCCGCGGTGCTACGAGCGCGAGGTGGCTTGCAGCTGTGCGCGCAGCTCGGGGGTCAGCAGCTTGCCCGCTCGGTCGACGAGCAACGTCATCTCATAGCCGATCAGGCCGATGTCGCAACTCGGCGAGGCCAGCACAGCCAGGCTGGACCCGTCGCTGATGGCCATGGTCAAGACGATGCCGCGCTCCATCTCCACGATGGTCTGCACCACCCCACCCGCCTCAAAACAGCGGGCCGCGCCCTGGGTCAGGCTCACCAAGCCCGAGGTGACCGCGGCAAGCTGATCAGCACGGTCGCGGGGCAACGCTGAGGACGCAACCAGGAGCAGCCCGTCGGCAGAGACCACGACAGCGTGCGCCACTCCGGGCACCTGCTGCACGAAGCTGTCCACCAGCCAGCCGAACTGGCCGGGCTGGACCGGGTGCTGGGGCGCTGCTGTCGTCACTGCTGATTCTCCTTGAAAGGTCACCAATCGAAAGATCACTGATCGAAAGGCCGCTGCGGACTGTCGGTCCAGGCGAACTGCTCGTCAGGACCGATGCGCGCATGCCGCCCGACGCGCAACCCGCGCTGGTATCTGCTCAACCGGCCGCGCACAGCGTCTGGGGTGCGGACCGGACCAGGGGGCACCGGCGTCGGCATAACACGACCGTCCGCACCGGATACTAGATGCGCGCGGGGCTGCCGCTTGGGCAACCCGGCTCTGGTGAATTCGTGGTCAACCCGGGTGCGCAGTGCTTGCGCGGCCTGCCATGGCTCGTCAAACGGGGACTGCCACTCGGGCGCGATGGCGGACGGCGGGGTACTCACCGGCGCGGACTGACGCTCCCGGAACCAGGCTGAGACCATCTCAAAGATCTCTTCGCGAACCTCCTCGGGCGGTCCGGCCGCCACAGCGCTGCCCGCCGGCATCCGGCTCCCCAGCGGATCGGTAGCCGCCGCACCCTGCGCCTGGTCGCCGCCCAGCTGATCGGAGAGCGGCTCACGCTCACGCTGGGGCTCGAGGTGGCCAAAGAGCTCGAGCCACTCCTCCTGGGCCGTACGCGGACGGCTGCACTGTGAGGTGACAATTCCGAGCGAGGCTGGGCTAATCGAGGAGGGACTGAACAGATCCGCCGCGGTGGCCTCGTCGACCACCGACACCTGTAGCGGCAGCTGCCCCTCGGTCCCGTTCCACCCGGTGGTGGACGGTTCCTCAGATGCGCTCTCCATCGACGCGGGAGAGTCCCTGGACGTTGTGGCATCTGGCGGTGTGTCATTTGACTCCAGGCCATTTGACTTGGGGCCATTTGACCTGGGGCCATCGGACGTCGGGGCATCCGACCTGGGACCATCAGTCGACACCCGGAGATCGATCGTCACCAGCGAGGGGGGCAGTAGCGCGGTCGCGGTGATCCCGCGCTCCCCGAGGCGCTGGCGCAGCCGCACCGTGATGCCATGCTGCATGGCCAGCTCGCGCACCACGAACAGCCCCATCTGACCAGAAACCGACGCATCGGCCGCCGGTGCCAACGCGAGCCGTGCGTTGATCGCCTGCAATTCGTCAGGAGGTAGGCCGGGACCGGAGTCGGTGATCTCCACCAGCAGGCTCTTGTCTTCGGTGAGCGTGCCGCCCAGAGTCACCATGGTGCCCTGCGGGGTAACGTTGGTCGCATTATCCAGCAACTCCGCGATCAGGTGCACCAGGTCGGTCGCGACCGGACCGGTCACCGTGGCCGCCGGGGGTGGGCACACGGTCACTCGGTGGTCATCGTCGATCTCCGCGACCGCGTTACGCAGCACGTCGAGCACCGCCACCGGCCCGTCAGCACCACGGCGCACTGTCCCGCCAGCCAGCACCAGCAGGTTCTCGCTGTGGCGGCGCATCCGGGCGGCAAGGCGATCGAGTTGGCGCAAGCTGTTCGCCAGCTCGGGATCGCGCGCCGCGCCGCGCAACTCCTCGATCAGCCGCAGCTGCCGTTCCAGCAAGCACTGGCTACGCTCGGACAGGTTGATAAAGACATCGTTGAGGCTGCAGCGCAACTGGGCCTGCTCAGCCGCCAGTCGGACCGCCTGGACATGCACGGTGTCGAACGCCCTGGCGACTTGACCGACTTCTTCCCTGGAGTGCACCGGCACCGGATCAACAGCTGCCTGAGCGGGGCTACCGTCGGTGGCCAGTACCTGCTCGACGGCCTGCGGCAGCCGACGGTCGGCGACCTCGAACGCGGCGGTGCGCAGCGTACGCAACGGTTGCAGGAGCGAGCGCACCACGACAATCAGCAGCGCCACGGCGAGCAGCAGCAACACGGCGACCACGGCACCATCCCGGAACGCCTCGCGCCACGCCTGGGAGCTGCGCGCCTGGGCGTCCGTCCGCAACTCGTTGAGCAGGGTGGCCGCCCCCTGGTGCATCGTCTCCACGGTCCCCGCGGCGGCGGAGTTCCAGTCACCGGGGACCGTCTCCAGTGGCGCTCCCCGCGCTGCCCGGTCCAACGCGGCAGACAGCAGCCGCTTCCGATCGACCACCGCCATGGTGTTGAAATAAAGCTGCCGTTGTGCAGGAGACATGGCTTGGCCGAACTCGTCGGCAGCGGCGTCGAACCGGGCGTCGGCGGTGCGCAGTGCGGCCTGCTGCGTCGCGGACAGACCGCCGGACAAGATCCCCGTCAACAACACTGCATGCTGCCAGGAAGCCTGTTCCGTGGCGACCGACAACGCCTTGACGCCGTCGGCTTGCCGGGCTACCGGGCCGGGTGCGCCGTCCAGCACTCCGCGTTCAAGATCGAGCAGCACCGCGATGAAGTTGGAATAGGCGGTGACAGCGCTGCTCGCGGTGGCATTGCCGGGGACAGCGTTGGAGCGGAAGGTGCTCTGCCGCAGTGCGGCAAGCCCGGCCAGCCGGCTCACCACGATCCGGTGGGCTTCGCCCACGATCGGGTGGGCCTGCGCCGCGATCGGGCCGAGAGCCTCGGCACTGAAGTCCGCGGTACGCAGCTTGGTGGCGGCGGTGTCCACCCGCTGAACCTGAGCCTGAACCTCAGCCTGCAGCAGGGCGCGGTCTGCGGTACGTCCAGTGGCGAGCATCGCGGCCACCCGCTGCCGCTCCCCCTGCAGGTCATACACGACGAGACTCAACTGCTGGGCCAACCCGACCTGGCGGGCCAGCGCGGCGAAATCCTGCGCCCTGTGCACCAGATCGGTGACTCGCAGCGCGCCGAGTACACCGGCAAGCACCAAGGGCACCACCAGAACCGCAGTGAGTTTGGTGCGCAGTCTCCAGTCCCGCAGCCGCCACCGGCGGCCGCGGCGCTGCAGCCCCACCGCAGGCGTCCCGAACATGGCGACGTCAGGTGCCCGGCCGAGGCCCCGCGTAGTAACTCCATCACGTATAGCGACGTCGGTGGAGCCGTCGGAGCGGCTCAAGGGTGGTCCAGCCCTCACTTCGTGGCCCGCCACGCTGCGCACTCTCCCCACTCCACGATCACGCGCGAGCCGTCACCGACCTCCGCATAGCGTGCTCGACCAACGCGATGAGGGTGTTCTTGGTCGATTCCCGCTCCCGAGCGTCGCACGGGATGATGGGTACCGCGGATTCGATGGCCAACGCTTCCCGGACGTCCTCAATACTGTGGCTGAGCACGCCGTCAAAACAATTCACTCCGACAACATAGGGCAGACCACGGTCCTCGAAGAAGTCCACCGCCGCAAAACAATCGGCCAGCCGGCGGGTGTCCACCAGCACAACCGCGCCGATCGCACCGCGCACGAGATCATCCCACATGAACCAGAAGCGGTGCTGCCCCGGGGTGCCGAACAGGTAGAGGATTAACTCCGCATCCAGTGAAAGACGGCCGAAGTCCATTGCGACGGTAGTAGTCGATTTGTCCGGGGTGGCTGCGAGGTCATCCATCGAGGTACTCGCATCAGTGAGCACGGCCTCGGTGGTCAGCGGCGCAATCTCGGATACCGAGCCGACGAACGTCGTCTTACCGGCGCCGAAACCACCGCCGACGACAATCTTCGCGGACATCACGCTGGGGCCGCCCGCGGCTTGCCGCGCGGCGGGGGGGCCGGACCGAGCCGGGCCGGGCCGGGCCGCTGCTGTCAATGGGCCCCCCGGGGGCCTCGCCCGATCAGAGTCGACGAAGTCCACTCAATACCCTTTCCATCAAGGCCATATCCGGCGTGTCGCCGGAGCTGTTCGCGCTACGGTGCACCACGATCAAACCGATGTCCGCCATGTCCGCCAGCAGAACTCGGGCCACGCCCAGCGGCAGAGACAGCAGAGCAGCCACCTCAGCCACCGATCGGGGGGCGCGACACAGTGCCGCCACCGCCCGGTGTTCCTCGCTGGTCATGACCGCCATGCCGGGACCGTGCTCGCGGGTGGACACCAGCGTCTCCACCGCGAGGTCGAATACTGGCGAGGTGCGGCCTCTGGTCCAGGTGTAAGGCCGCACCACGGACGCTGAGGTCGCCGGCTCGCTCCACTCGTCGAATCTCGCCGGCGCCGGGGCCGGCTGCCGCACCAGAAAGGGCTGGTCAGCTTGAACCGGCTGCCGAGTGGTCGATGACCTCGCCAACTCCTTGCGACGCCGACCCAACCGCCAGGGACCACTACTGAGATTGTTCACCACATCAGCAAACGACTGATCATCACCGTCATCGCCGCTGGGTTTGTTCACCGCCGCCTCACCGCCACCTCAACGACCTAGGGCACCATGCAGCTCAGCACGTGGGTGCAGGGTGAGCTGGTGACCGACCCGATCGACCAGCAACGTCATCTCATACCCCACCAGCCCGATGTCACAAGTCGGGGCCGCCAGCACCGCAAGACTGGAGCCATCGCTGATCGACATCAGCAGCATGATCCCGCGTTCCAGCTCCACCACCGTCTGCACGACTCGGCCGGCGTCAAAACAGCGAGCCGCTCCCTGAGCCAAGCTGACCAGCCCGGACGCCACCGCGGCGAGCTGATCGGCACGGTCCCTGGGCAGGTGGGCCGAAGCAGTCAGGGGCATTCCCTCGGCCGACACCACCAACGCGTGCGCCACCCCCGGCACCCGATTGACAAAGTCGTCGACCAACCATCCGAAGCGTTCCGGCTGCGTCCGCAGAACGGTCACTTCATCTCCTCTTCGTCATCCTGCTGCTCTGGCAGCGACCCATCAGCCTCCTGGTCGAGGCTTCGGCGGGCCTGCCGCCCCTCGCGGATGCCCTGCTGGTAACTGGCGAGCCGGCCACGAATCGACTCCGCGTTGCGCGCCGGTGCGCTCGGGGCGGACTCGGCCCCACCCGCGGCACCGGGCACCAGCAGCGCCCGAGGCTGCCGCCGCGGCAGCCCCATGGCGGTGACCTCCCCGCTGACCGGCATCGCCAGTGCCTCTGCCGCCCGCCAGCCCTCATCGGCGGCGCCCCAGTCCTGCGCCGGTGCACCGGCTGGGTGCGTGGCCTCCGGTGCCGGGACCGGCTCACCCGATGAGCGAGGCTTGCCTGCGTCACCGGAGTCCGATCCGTTCAATGTCTTGCCCGGCTGCCGACGTATCAGGGGCGGCGAGCCTGCCGTAGCGGACGCTGCCGACTTCGCCGGCGGGGCAGCCGGCAACGGCGCATCCGGTGACGGCGCATCCGGTGAGGGAGCCCCCGGTGACGGGGCCCCCGGTGAGGGCACCTCCCACGTCGCTCCAACCGGCCCGCGCGCCGATGGCGCGGTCCAGCGAACCGGGACGGCCTCGTGCTCCTTGAACCACGCGGAGGCTACGTCATCGAAGATCGGCGTGGAGTGCTGCAGCGTCACCCGATGCCCCGGTCCAACCGATCCCGCCACAGCAGCCCGTGCCGGTCGGAACAGATCCGCACCGGATCCGGCGCTCGGGATATCCACCGAGCTGTCTGCTGGGGAGCCGGCCGGCGGTCCGGGTGGAGCCGGTGGTGGTTGCGCGGGCGTCAACCGCTTGCCGATGCGCTGCGTCTGTTCGGAGTCACTCGGCGGATCGTTCGGGGCGGGCTGGCCAGCCGATTGCAGCCCGTAGCCGTTGATCTCGTGACCGTTGGTCTGCGCCCCGCCCACAGCGTCGACGTCCGGATCGAGCTTCGGCCGAGGAGCCGGGACACCGTCACCGTCACCGTCACCGTCACCGTCACCGTCACCGTCACCGTCGTGGGAACTAGCGGCCACCAGCGCCGCAGCTCCGTCCCGGGCGGAACCGTTGGTTTGGGCCAGCTGGGAGACGGCTGCCGCGCGGGGCTCCACCGCCTCCGATGCCACCCGCACCAGCCTGGGAGGCAGGGTGACGGAGGCCCAGACACCCACGCCGCCCTCGCCGCGGCGCAGTTGCACCGTGATGCCGTGCCGGCCAGCCAACCGGCCAACCACAAACAGCCCCATCCGGCGGGACACCGAAGCATCCACCACCGGTGGACTGGCCAACCGCTGGTTGGCCTCGGCGAGTTCGGCCTCGGTCATCCCGACACCGCAGTCGGCGACCTCGATGGCGACCGAGCCGTCCGTAGCGAAGTCGCTGGAGACCATCACCTGGCTAGCCGGAGGCGAGAATTGGGTTGCGTTGTCCAGCAACTCTGCCAGCAAATGCACCAGGTCGCTCGCGGACCGGCCGAGCACCAGGACCGCGGGTGGCTGCTGCAGCACCAGCCGTTGGTACTGCTCCACCTCGGACACCGCAGCGCGCAGCACGTCGATCAGCCGGACCGGACGGCCGGACCTGCTGGCCGCATCGGTGCCCGCGAGGACCAGGAGGTTCTCGCTGTTGCGCCGCATCCGGGTGGCGAGGTGGTCAAGCTGGAACAGGTTATCCAGCTGTTGCGGATCCTGCTCACTGCTCTCGAGCCGGTCGATGAGCTTGAGCTGGCGCTCGACCAGACCCTGGGTGCGGCGCGACAAGTTGACGAAGATATCGTTGACATTGGCACGTAGCTGGGCCTGCTCGCTGGCCAGCCGGACCGCTTGGCTGTGCACCTCGTCGAACGCCCTGGCGACCTGACCGATTTCCTCGTGGGTACCCACCGGCACCGGCTCAACCACTGCCCCGGGCAGTTCGCCGTCGCGGATCCGGGCCATCGCCTCGGGCAGCCGCCGATCGGCGACGTCCAGCGCGGTGCGCTTGAGCACTCCGAGCGGCCGCAGCAGAGCCCGGGTCACGAAGATGCCGACCAGCACACCCAGAGCCAGCGCGAAGAAGAGAATGACCGAGTTCAGGCCAGCTGCGGTGCGCACGTGGTCAAGCAGCGCCTGCGCAGTCCGCGCGATTCGCTGCCGCAGCTCCTTCTCAACGGTGGTGATGTTGTCGACGACCACCGCGTTGCGCTGATCCCAGTCCTGGGGCGAGGTGTTCAGCGGCTCCCCCGCGAGACCGCGATTGAGTACCAACTGCAACAGCCGCTGGCGGGACAGCTCCGCGTCTGGACCGACCCCGGCGATCCCGGCGATGGCGTTGGCCCGCTCAGCGGGCCCCAATGCCTCCCGGACTGCGTCCTGTTCACTGGTCAGCCGGACGGCCGCGGTGCGCAGGTCTTCGATCTGGCCGGAGCCGAGACGGTTGGCATACAGCGCTGCCAAGACGATCGCGTGTTGGCGACTGACCTGCTCGCGGCCGGCGACCAGGGCGTGCACGGCGGCAGCGTCGTTGGTGACGGCGACGTCGTCAAGCTGACGGGTCAGCGCGGAATCCAACTCGACCAGCGGGTCAATCGCGTCGCTGTACTCGGTGACCACCACCTCGACAGGGCCGAAGCCGGTGGTCACGCTCGCCCGCAGTGGCCCCAGCGCGCCGAGCGCAGCGAGCGGGGAGCGGGTGAAGTCCAACCCCTTCACTTGGCTGGCGGCCCCTGCGACCACCCGCACACTGCTGTCAACGGCGCGGAACTGCAGGTCCAGCCCTCGCCGGTCTCCAACGCGGCCCCTGGCAACAAACGCCGTAGCCAGGTCTCGTTCCCGCGCCACAGCGCCAATCAGATCGGACAGTTGCTGCTGCACGCGCACAATCTGGGAAATCCGGGCGTAGGTCGGCGCGGCGTCCGCCTGATCCACAATCCGCAGGATCCCCGCGACGAGGGCGACGACGGTCGGTACCAGCAGGACCGCGGCCAGCTTGACCACCACTGGCCAGTTACGCCAATACCACCGGGACTGTGGGGTCTCCGGGCCGGTCGCCGCTGCTCCCTCATCCGCAGGAGGACTGAGTACGGCGGTCATCACGCCGCCCCCGCGGGAGCCGGGAGTCGCGAACTACTCGCTGGCACGGTGGGGTCCCTCCCCAGGAGTCGACGGTGGCCGGGCATCCGGCTCACCACAGGTCACCGCGGTCGTGGGCCATCCGCACCGCACGGAAGTACCGCACGGAAGTAACGCCTCTGGCACCGAGCCGGATACGCCCGGTATAAAGCCCGGACGATACGACGGGCTGGGCTGGGCAGTCCTTCGGGTCTACTTACCGTGCTACTTGATCGCTGACAGCGCCAGTGCCCTGGCGGGACAACACCCGCCAGTCCCGGACGTTTTACCGCTATGGAGGGTGATGAACTACTTAAAGTAATTAATTTTCACCCAAAGGACGCATAGACCACGTCGTGTGAGCGGACGGCTCCCGTCCCGTGCGTCGCAGTTTCGAGCGCCTCAGCGGCGTGGGCGCGGGCGCACCTGAGAGCGCGGGCGCGGGCGCACCTGAGAGACTGAGCCCAGCCGACCCGATCACCGGCCGCGGTGCTTGCCGAGTGCGGAGGAAGTGAGTTGAGCTCAACCCCTGAGGCCGGACCGCTTATCGTCCAGTCCGACAAGACACTGCTGCTGGAGGTCAACCATCCGGCAGCCGGAGCGGCGCGTGCCGCGATTGCACCCTTCGCCGAACTTGAGCGCGCGCCCGAACACGTGCACACCTACCGGGTCACCCCGCTGGCGCTGTGGAACGCGCGGGCCGCGGGGCACGACGCCGAGCAGGTCGTCGACGTACTGGTGCGCTTTTCCCGGTATGCGGTGCCGCAGCCGCTGCTGGTCGACGTCGTGGATACCATGAGCCGTTACGGTCGGCTGCAGCTGGCGCAGCACCCGACACACGGGCTGGTGCTGGTGTCGCTGGACCGTGCCGTGCTGGAAGAGGTATTCCGGCACCGCAAGATCACCCCGATGCTGGGGGCCCGGGTCGATGACGACACCGTGCTGGTGCACCCCTCTGAGCGCGGCAGGCTCAAACAGGGTCTGCTCAAGATCGGCTGGCCGGCCGAGGATCTGGCCGGCTACGTCGACGGCGAAGCGCACCCGATCGAACTGGTCGAAAACGACTGGTCGCTGCGCGACTATCAGCACGATGCGGTGACCGGGTTCTGGGCCGGCGGGTCCGGGGTCGTGGTGCTGCCTTGCGGAGCTGGAAAGACCCTGGTCGGGATCGCCGCGATGGCCCAAGCCCAAGCGACCACGCTGATC
>JAFAXZ010000153.1 GCA_019240665.1 Pseudonocardiales bacterium
CTGCGCTCAGCCACCCTTCTCACCACTACCCTCCAGCAGTCGGGCCAATACAAGCAGGCCCGTCACCTTGGCCAGGACACCCTGACCCGCGCACGCCGCGTTCTAGGAATTGATCACCCAGACACGGTGCGTTCGGCGATGGTCCTCGCCGTCACCCTTCGGGAGTTGGGGCAATACGAGCAGGCCCGCCAGCTCGGCCAGGACACCCTCACCCGGGCACGCCAAGTCCTCGGCGACGACCACCCCCACACGGTGCGCTTTGCTGACGCTATGCCTCTGTCGCCAATGTGACGAGATACCAGCTCCTTTAGTAACCCCCTACGGGGGTCGGTCGAGTACCCATCCGGAGCGTGGTCCGCCGGAGGCGCCTGTATTTGGTCGTGAGCTTGGGGTGCGCCGGGATAAACCGGCGGGAGGAAAGGGATGAGAACGCCCGACATCGAAGGAGTAGCGATCCACGATGGCCCTGAGTCATGCGCCGGTGTCCGTGAGGGCGGCGGTGAAGCGTTGACAGGGGTACGTGCAGGCCAGCCATTGAGCCGCGAAATCACAGCTTCGGGGTGCCGACGTCGTCCCAAGAGACGGAAGGCCACACTGCCGGCGGCGTTAGCGCGAGCCGTCCGGTGGGCCCCGCGCGGTCTGAGAACCTGTGCATGTACGGAGTCCTTCCGCGCGAGAACCGGGAGGTCCCATTGCTCGCCTGTCCGGTTGATCGTCGGGCAGGCCGCTCAGGGAAGGCTGAGGTCGTATGCCTGAGATGCACGAGCGTGGGAAGTCAGACGGTCCCGTAGTACCTGCGAAGCCGCCGAACAACACCGGGCGAGCGGTGGCGGAGGTGGTGGAGGAAAGGGGACCGGCCAGGGGGAACACGGCCAGCTCAACGCATCCCGGACGCAGCGCCGGACTTGGTGTGCCCAGTGGGCTGGAGCGTGTGCGTGAGGTAGCACGACGAGACAAGGAAGCGCGGTTCACCGCACTGCTGCACCACGTCACCATCGAGCGTCTCCGTGCGGCGTACCGGGCGATCCGCCCGCAGGCTGCGCCGGGGGTGGATGGGGTGAGGTGGGAGGCTTACGGCCAGGATTTGGAGGCGAATCTCCAGGACTTGCACCGTCGGCTGCACGCGGGAAGTTACCGGGCGAGGCCGTCGCGGCGGTTTATCTCCATTACGTCTTTGACCAGTGGGCTGATTGGTGGAGACGCCGTCACGCGCGCGGTGAGGTGATTATCGTGCGTTTTGCGGATGACTTCACCATGGGTTTCGAGTACCAGGAAGATGCGCAGCGGTTCCTGGCTGAGCTTCGCGAGCGGTTCGCGAAGTTCGGGTTGGAGCTACACCCCGACAAGACGCGGCTGATCGAGTTCGGGCGGTTCGCCGCGACGAATCAGCAAGCACGGGGACTCGGGAAACCAGATACGTTTGATTTCCTTGGCTTCACGCACATTTGCGCGAGGATGCGGGACGGGCGTTTCTGGGTGCGGCGTATCACGGTGGCGAAGCGGATGCGGGCCAAGCTACGAGAGGTCAAAGACCAGCTCAAGCGACGGCGACATCAGCCCATTCCCGAGCAGGGGCGGTGGTTGGCGAGCGTGGTGCGGGGTTACCGCGCCTACTACGCCGTGCCCGGCAACCGCGCGGCGGTTGCCACCTTTCGTACTCAGCTGACCCGGCTCTGGCACAAGGCGCTTGAGCGTCGCAGTCAGCGCACGCGGATCAGCTGGGCGCGGATGAACCGCCTTGAGACTCGATGGCTCCCGCCCGCCCGTGTTGTGCATCCCTTTCCCGACGTGCGCTTTCGCGTTCGTACCCAAGGCAGGAGCCCAGTGCGTTAGTAGCGCACGCTGGGATCTGTGCGGGGGGCCACCCGCAAGGGCGGTTCCTACCGCGATAACTACATGACATAGGCAGGTCAGCACTGTTGAGCAGCGGTTTCGGCTGACCGTGATTGGCCGTGAAAGACTGTGGGTGTCTGTCCTGTAGGGCACGCAGAGGGCACGGATTTCTGCTCGGGCATTTGCCGAGTCTGACCCTGCTTTTGCCGCGTTCCCTGATCCTGGCCGCTGTGCTCGTTGTGGTGACGGGGGCAATGGTGGCGCTGGCGCCATCGCATCGCGATGCCGAAGGCGCCATTGCGGCCGGCGCCAGGGCGTGGATACTTATAGCGTGTCTCACTTGGATCATGGACGGTTTTCGCCCATGATCACCGGCCGTGGTGGACGAGTTGTCGCGTCGGCTGGTGCCCGACGAGTTGTGGGCGCTAGTCGAACCGTTGATCCCGCCGGCGAAGACGCGTCCCCAGGGTGGTGGGATGTCCCGAGTTGATGATCGGGCGGTGTTTACCGCGATCGTGTTCGTGCCGACCAGTGGCTGTGCGTGGCGGCATCTCCCGCCCAGCTTCGGGGTCACGGTGCCCACCGCGCACCGGCGCTTCACCGAGTGGACCCAGGCCGGCTTGTGGCGGCGGCTGCACCTAGCGGTGCTGGATGAACTGGGCAGTCGAGGACTGATCGACTGGTCGCGCGCCGTCGTGGACGCCGCGAGTGTCCGGGCGAAAAAGGGGGCCCATTGACTGGCCCAAATCCGGTGGATCGCGGCAAGCCAGGCTCCAAGATCCATGCG
>JAFAXZ010000163.1 GCA_019240665.1 Pseudonocardiales bacterium
AGATCGAAGTCTGCGCGGGCGGCGAGATCGGCGGCGACTGTGCGGATCGTCGGGATCGCCACCGTCGTGGCCGCGGTGTGCAGCTCGAAGGACAGCACCGACTTTTCCTGGGAGGGATCCACCGGCTGGGCGCCGCCGTTGGGGATCGAGCGGTCTCTGTCCACGTACGTCACCGTGGTCGGGCCGCATCCGTAGTGGCGCCGGCTGCTGCAGCGGCCATCCTCGTCTCCTTACTCCTCGGGTACGCCTGTCTCGGGTATCGCTCGGGTATAGCAGCCCACCGCAGCGCATCCGATCGTGCTCGCGGTGTTCCCGATGTCGGTGCGAGTCAAACCCCGTCAACAGCGGGTCCGCACCTCAAAACGAGTTCTTCAAGGCATCCGGCACCGTGTCGGCGAAGGTGAACTGGTTCCGCAGTTCGGTCGCCTCCAAGGCCCGGTTGGCGATCCGGGAGTGGCACACCAGCCGCAGGGCGCGGTGTTCGCGGCTGGCAAGCTCGTTCGCCTCGAACAGCGCGGACAACCCGGCAGATCCCAGGAACTCCACACCGTCGAGGTCCACCACGACGACGCGGGCGGCGGACAGCTGCTCGCCCAAGAAGCTGGCCAGTTTCGGCGCGGTGAGCGTATCGATCTCCCCTGTCACAGTGACTACACGCGCGTCGGGACCATGCTCGGCAACCTGCAAGCCGATGATGTCGGCGGTGAAGTCGCTGTTCACCCTTGCCACGATATAGGTCAGGTCTCAGCAGGCCTAATACGGGTTAGTTGGATACCCCATCAGTGCGACCGGCTACCCATCGCGTTCGACGGCGCGGACCGCCAGCACGGCAAGGTCGTCACTGTCGTTGCGACCCAGCCAGCTGATGACGGCGCGCTCCACCCGGGTTGCCACTGCCTGCGCGGTCATCCCGGCGCAGTCTCGCAGGCAGGCGGCCAACCGGCCCGGCCCGAACTGCTCCTGGCGCTCAGCGGTGTGGCAGCCGGCCTCGGTGACGCCGTCGGTGTAGAGCAGGCAGGTCTCCCCCGGCGCCAGGGTGATCATGGTACGGCCGAAACGGGCGCCGGGCAGGATGCCCACCACCGTTCCAGGCACCTTGACCTCTTCGACGTGGCCGCCATCACGCAGCACCAGCGGTGCGGGGTGGCCACCGGTGGCGAGCGTGAGTCGGCACCCCATGCCAGCAGGCTGCAGCGCACCGAGTACCAGCGTGGTGAAGACAGTCCGCCCAGCGGCCAGCAGTGCTCGGTTGAGGAGGTACAGCAACCGGGTCGGGTCCTGCTCGATGACCATCAGGGCGGCCAGCGAGTGCTGTACCCGACCACTCTCCGCGAGAGCCTCAGCACCCTTGCCGCACACATCGCCGAGCCCGAGCAGAGCGCCCCCGTCACGAGTGGGACGGACCAGATAGAAGTCACCGCCCACCGCCAGCTCACCGGCTGCCCGGTAAGCCACCCCGAGCTGCACCCCGGACAGCTCAGGCAACGCGTCCGGCCGCGGTGGCAACAGGGGGGCCTGCAACTGGGCGAGCGCTCTCGCCTGCTCGCGACGCCGGCGGCCGGCGCCGATCGTCGGGCCGGCCAGCGCCGCCAGCGGGGCGAGCGACGTGGCCGCGAGGGGCCGGACCACGATCAGCAGTCCCTCAATCCGGTCCGGTCCCCGGAGTGGTGCCGCGACGACCGGGGTCCGCTCCGTCACGTCGGGCCCGAACACCGCAGCCAGGGCGTCCAGCTCGCCGGGAGGCACCGTGATGGTGTCCGCACTGATCCCGCGCAGCGCGCTGGCCAGTACCGGAGCCGTTCGCGCGGCCGGCGCCCGGGCCACGCCATGAGCCGGCTGGACCGCACCGCCGGCAAAGCGCCACCAGGACACCCGCGCCCGCGGTGCCGGCAGGAGCACCGCAGCCTGTTCTCCCACGACCGGGACGACCAACTGGACCAGGGCGGCCACCGCCGCATCGTGATCTACCCCAGCCGCCAGCTCTCGGCTTGCCTTCAGCATAAAGCTCTGCTGGCCAGCCGGCTCGCCCGTGGTGTCAAGACCCCGGGTGTCAAGACCCCGGGTGTCAAGATCGATGTCGCCGATCACCCAGGCTTGCCAGCCCTCGGCGAGCCGCCGTAGCCGTCCGCTGACCCGACGCCCGCCCGCTGTGGTGACGAAGGCCTTGCCACTGTGTTGACACTCATCGGTGTGTTGAAACTGATCGGGCCGTGGAAACTCCTCGGGCCCGAACTCATCGCCGAGGTCCAGATCCGGAAACAGCCGGCGGGCCACCCTGTTGAGCAGCTGGATCCGGCCCGACGCGTCTTGCACGATCACGGCCTGGTCGATGTCGTCAAGTAGTCCGGGCAGCCCCGGCACCAGCAGATCGGCCACGGGGTCCACGTCAGATGCCATCGCATCTCCTCACCCGATCCGATCGCGTCGCGACGAGGGTAGTCCGCTTCACCGGTGTGCTCCCGCTCGCAGCCCCACGCCAATCGTGGCACGCTGCGCGCATTAAGTACCGTGATGTTCTGGGAGGCTCACCGTGATCGCGCAGCCCGTGTCGGTCGCAGCATCGGAGCGGCCGAAGCCGTTCGACCCCGCCACACTGGAACGGATCCTGCTGGCTCTGGAGGAGCTTCGCGACGGCAACTTCCGCCGCCGCCTGGTGGTCACCGACACCAGCCTTGGCGGCCGGATCGCAACAGTGATCAACCAGATCGCACAGCGCAACCAGTCGCTGGTCGGCGAGCTGGTTCAGGTCCGCGAGGCGGTTGGACAGCAGGGGCGGACGGGCGAGCGGCTCGCCGACCAGGGCGGCGGCGGGTGGTCACTGGCCGCCACCGCGATCAACGGCCTGATCGATGACCTGACCCGGCCGACGACTGAGCTGGCGAGAGTGCTGGCCGCAGTGTCCGAGGGTGACCTGTCCCCACGGGTGTCTGATCAGCCGCTGCGGGGCGACTTCGCCCGCTTGGGGCGTACCGTCAACAGATTGCTCGATCAGTTGTCGCTGTTCGCCGCTGAGGTGACCCGGGTGGCCCGCGAAGTCGGTACCGAGGGCCGGCTAGGCGGTCAGGCGCACGTTCCTGGGGTGGCCGGGACGTGGCGGGATCTCACCGATTCGGTCAACGTGATGGCCAGCAACCTCACTGATCAGGTGCGCAGCATCGCCCAAGTGGCCACCGCAGTGGCTCGAGGTGATCTCAGTCGCAAGATCACCGTAGACGCCCGCGGCGAGATTCTGGAACTCAAGAACACCCTCAACACCATGGTCGACCAGCTCTCCGCCTTCGCCGACGAGGTCACCCGGGTGGCGCACGAGGTCGGCAGCGAGGGCAAGCTCGGCGGCCAGGCTCGGGTGCGCGGGGTGGCCGGCACCTGGAAAGCGCTCACCGACAACGTCAACGGCATGGCGGACAACCTGACTAGCCAGGTTCGCAGCATCGCCACGGTGGCGACCGCGGTGGCCGGCGGTGACCTGTCGAAGAAGATTACTGTCGAAGCCCGCGGTGAGGTGGCCGCGTTGGCCGAGACGATCAACCGAATGGTCGACACCGTGGGAGCGTTCGCCGACGAGGTGACCCGGGTGGCCCGCGAGGTCGGCACCGAGGGCACCTTGGGCGGCCAGGCCCGGGTACCCAATGTTGCCGGCACCTGGAAGAACCTCACCGACAGCGTCAACTTCATGGCCAATAACCTGACCAGCCATGTGCGCAATATCGCCCAGGTGACCACCGCGGTAGCGAACGGCGACCTGTCCAAGAAGATCGACGTGGACGCCCGCGGCGAGATCCTGGAGCTCAAGACCACGATCAACACCATGGTGGACCGGCTGTCCGCATTCGGCTCCGAGGTCACCCGGGTGGCCCGCGAGGTCGGCACCGAGGGCAAGCTCGGCGGGCAGGCCGAAGTGATCGGCGTGTCCGGAACATGGCAGCGGCTGACCGAGAACGTCAATGTCCTGGCGGGCAACCTCACGACCCAGGTGCGGGCGATCGCCGCGGTGGCCACCGCGGTGACCGCTGGCGACCTGACTCGCCAGATCACTGTCGACGCTTCCGGAGAGGTCGCCGAGCTTAAAGACAACATCAACCAGATGGTCGCCAACCTCAAGGAGGCCACCCGGACCAACCAGGAACAGGATTGGCTCAAGAGCAACCTGGCGCGGCTGTCCGGTCTCATGCAGGGCCACCGCGACCTGGCCACCGTGGCCTCGCTGGTGCTCAGCGAACTCGCCCCTCTGGTGTCAGCCCAGCAAGCGGCCTTCTTCCTGGTCCGCACCGAGGGCGAAGGGCCGACTGTCGTGGAGTTCACCGCCGGTTACGGCATCCACGATCCCGCGGCAATCCGTCGCTTCGCCCTCGGTGAGTCACTGGTCGGGCAGGCGGCGCTGGACAAGCGGACGATCCTGGTTACCCAGGCGCCGCCGGACTACGCCGCGATCAGTTCCGGTCTCGGCTACGCCGCCCCGACCAACCTGCTTGTGCTGCCGTTGCTGTTCGAGGATCAGGCGCTGGGAGTGATCGAGCTGGCCTCGGTCAACGAGTTCACCACGGTACATCGGGACCTGCTCGAACTGCTTCGCGAGACGATCGGCGTCAACGTCAACACCATCCTGGCCAATTCCCGCACCGAAGCGTTGCTGGCCGAGTCACAGCGGCTGGCCCAGGAGCTGACCGCAGGTTCGCAGCGGCTGCAGGCCCAGCAGCACGAGCTGCAGAAGTCCAACACCGAGCTGGCCGAGAAAGCCGCCCTGCTGGCGACCCAGAACCGCGCCATCGAGATCAAGAATGCCGAGATCGAGCTCGCCCGCCAGGAGATCGAGGACCGGGCCGCCCAGCTGGCCGCCGCATCGCGCTACAAGTCGGACTTCATGGCGAACATGTCCCACGAGCTGCGCACCCCGCTCAACAGCGCGCTGGTGCTGGCCAAGCTGCTGGCCGACAACCTGGACGGCAACCTGTCGGACAAGCAGGTGGAATTCGCCAGGACCATTCACTCCGCCGGCAGCGACCTGCTACAGCTCATCAACGACATCCTGGATCTGACCAAGGTCGAAGCCGGGCGGATGGAACCGTCGCTGTCGGACGTGGCGGTGACCGGCGTGGTGAACTACGTCAAGACGCTGTGCGAGCCCCTGGCCGACGAGAAGGCGCTGCACTTCACCGTGGAGCTCGATCCCGCGCTGCCAGCGATCCTGCACACCGACGAACAACGCCTGCAGCAGGTGTTGCGCAACCTGATGTCCAACGCGGTGAAGTTCACCGACGAGGGCGGGGTGGTGCTCCGGATCCGGCTGGCGTCCGCTGCGGAGGTGAAGGGCGATGCGCTGCGCGCCGCGCCCACCAGGGTGGCGTTCGAGGTGGAAGACACCGGCATTGGAATCCCCGCGGACAAGCTGTCTGCGATCTTTGAAGCGTTCCAGCAAGCCGACGGAACGACCAGCCGGCGCTACGGCGGCACCGGGCTCGGGCTGTCGATCAGCCGCCAGCTGACCCAGCTGCTCGGCGGCGAGCTGACGGTCCGCAGTGCACCCGGGGTAGGCAGCGTATTCACCCTCTACCTGCCCGAAGTCGCCGAGCCGTTCCCACCGGCAGTTCCTGACGTCACGGCGCAGGACACTTCCCTCGACAAGCCCAGCCCGCCGGAAGTGGTGTCGGCGGCCCGGTCGCTGCCGCAGCTGCACCCGGCGCGTGACGAGGCGCTGCCGCGCTTCCACGGGGAGAAAATCCTGATCGTCGACGACGACCTGCGTAACGTCTTCGCGTTGAGCAGCATGCTCGAGGCCCACGAGCTGCACGTCGTCTTCGCCGACAACGGAGTGGCCGGAGTCCGCACGCTGGAGCGCAACGAGGACATCGCGCTGGTCCTGATGGACGTGATGATGCCTGAGCTGGACGGTAATGCGACGATCGCCGCGATCCGCAACCTGAGCCACTACGCAGACCTGCCCATCATCGCGGTGACCGCGAAAGCGATGCAGGAGGACCGGGCGAAGAGCCTGGCCTCCGGGGCGAACGACTATGTCACCAAACCCGTGGACACCGACCTGCTCCTGCGACTGATCCATACACACCTCTACACCCCCTCGGACGCTGAACCCACCGAAGCCACCACCCCGCTGTAGGCCGCAGCACCCGCCGGCGTGCACGCAGTCCCCACTCAATAGTTCCCAACTTCCGCTGGCCCCCAGTGCTCGCTGGCCCCCAGTGCTCGCTAGCCTCCAGTGCTGGCGGGAAGGGGCGGCCGGCACCGGCTTGGCCCATCAGGAGGATGGACTCCGTCGCGGTGTGTGGACGTCTAGACACAGGCCGTACCCTTGTGCGTGTGGCCACGCACGACGATCCGGCTCAGCGCCCCTTAGCAGCGCTCAGTGCCGTGTGCCACGCCTACGACGAGCACAGGTGCCCGGCACTCACCCAGCTCTCGGCCGCACACCGCGCCTGTGAGATGGTTCTCGTTGAGCTCACTATCCGATCGCACCGCCCGCGCAGGAGGAAATTCGATGGTAAGGTCAATAGAGAAGGTGCTCACTTTCTTCGTCATTGTCATTTTGATCCTCCTTCTCTTGGACTTGCTGGGAGGTTTCATCGCGAACTCAGTTCCGGAGGCCAGTGACAAGCTTGGTGAAATCCTCCGCAATACGTGGAGGGGATTCGAAGATCTCGTCCACTACCACCCTTACCATTGATGCTGCTACTGCACCGCCTGGGTGCTCACGTCAGTACGCGGTGACTGGTTGCCGAACCGCCGACCGCCACCTCCGGGCCGCCCCTCTTGACCCGAGGCTGCGGTCAGAGCTGACTGGCGAGCATCACGGTGAGCGCAAGCATCAGCGCCCCGGCTGACTCGACACTCAGCGTGCATTGCGGCCGGCATCGACCCTTCAGAACGTCGTGCGCGGGCCGGAGAGACGTCGGCCCGAGATGATGACGTCAGCCCGAGATGACGTCGGCCCGAGATGACGTCGGCGCAGTGGCGAAGCGCGCCCGCTACCCTTGCGCCGGAACGGGCCAGGGTCATGGCCGCCGTACCCCGGGCTGACCGCCCGGGAAATCGCCGAGGTCGCGAGCACCCCAGTGGGCATCGCAAAGTCACGTATCCGTCGCTGGACACCGACAACGAAGCGGCCAGCGGCACCATGCGCTGCGAGGTGGTGCGCCGGGACTGTTCGACGGTGGTCGGTCGGCACCTTCACCCTTACCACCGCCCGTTTCGCCAGCTGAAGAGCAGCGAAAAATAAACTAAAATTCGGTATCAGTGACGACCTCAGCGGCATCTACTCTGTGATGGGACCACCGCTTGTCAACCCGGGGGTCGGAATGTCCGTTCGGGGACGGCGCGCACCGTTGATCTGCTCGGCGCTTTTAGGCGCACTAGTGATCTCCTGCGGAGCCCCACCAGTCTACTACGTGGTCGCACCCGCACCGCCACCGGCGCCCGCTCCGGCGGCCGCACCAGCACCGCCGCGGGGCGGACTCGCTGAGGCCCCCGAGCCTGCACCGGCGGCCCCACCTGCTCAGGTGGCCCCCCCGGCACCAGAGGTCGTGCCTGTGCCAGCGCTCCCACCGAGGCGGCCGGGGGGCGCGCCGCCCGGGACCGAACTGGTCGAACTGCCCGGGGGAGCAGGATCCGCACTAGACGCTTGGTTGAACAGCATGCACAGTAATTGCAAAGCTGCGAACTACGGGCCGAACTGCTTGAACCTCCACATCAGTTATAGCCCCACGAAGGGGCCCCACAAAAACTGCACCGTCACCACACAAAATCCGCATATGGACACGAAAGTGACGACCGGTACCCCGGTCACCTTACACGTCAGCTGCGAGCAGTCTGAACCGAACAAGAAGACATTGGACGGATCAAGCAGCAGCGATGAGACGGGGAGAGGGCCCGCAAAAGGCCACCACGGCAAATGAGCACCGTCGCAACGGCACGCGGGGACGGTTCCGCGGAACCGCCCCCGGAAGAAGAATCGCCCGTGGCCCCTCCGCCCGGAGCACCAGCACAGGTTCGAGCACCTGGTGTCGACGGCGTACCCGCTACTCGGGTCATCGAACAGGGGGAGACTGGCCCCGCCACCGAGCCATCGTTGTCCGGAGCCACCGCCCTGCCGCAGGTCCTGAAGATCATCGGGACGGTGGTCGCCCCCACAACACTGCTGACGGCGCTGATGTACTACTTCGGGCGGCTGGAGACTGCCGCGTTTTTGTGGTACTTCCTCGACACGCCGGTGACCGTCCTGGACCTGACAGTCCAGGACTATCTCAACAACAGTGTGGACGGCATGATCCCGCCACTGATCGCCGTCGCGGTAGCCGCCCTCCTGGCCCTCTGGGTCCACCAGCTCCTGCTCGGAGCTCTGCCCGCCAGAACCCGCCGGATCGTATTGCGAGTGCTGATGCCGGCTGCGGCTATTGCCGGGTTCGTCCTGGTGAGTCTGGTAATGGTCGATTTTGTCATGGGTACCGTGTTCCTCACTTCTTTCCCGGAAGGCCGTGGTCTCAGTCTCTCGATCGGCGTCCTGCTGCTGACCTACGCCACTCGACTGTGGCGGCTGCTCATCGCGGAGCGACGACCACAGCAGGTATCGCGGCGCGCGCCGGGAGCTGTGGCCATAGCCGAGTGGGGCGCTGTCTTCATCCTGGTGAGTGTCGGACTGTTCTGGGCCGTCGGGAGCTACGCGCTCGGCGTGGGAATCGGGCGTGCTCAACAATTTGAGGCCTCGCTGCGTAACGTTTCAGATGTGGTGGTGTACAGCGACAAGAGACTGAGCCTGCAAGCACCGGGCGTCCGAGAGGTGAGCTGCCAACACCCTGACGCGGCCTACCGGTTCCGCTATGAGGGGCTCAAACTCGTGCAACAGGCAGGGAACCAGTACCTTTTCCTACCCTCCGAATGGACACACGCGAACGGCGAGGCGATATTACTGCCGCGCAGCGAATCGCTGCGGCTAGAGTTCAGCCCGCCGGGTCAAGTACGGAATGCGACCTGTTGACGCTCCACAAGGCCCTCAGCCCTTCCGACGGACGGGGAAGCAGGCCAAGTCGGTGAACGAGGCCTTCAGCCGCTGCACCAGGAAGCCGAACAGGTTCCTCGCCGCGGCCGGGTCCGGGGACGGAGCACCGACGGTGAGCGGCCGATCGAGGCGCAACCGTGCTGGGGCGATGCTGGCCAGGTTGCGGCAGTAGCTCTTCGCGGTATCGACCGCGGGGTTCAGCGGTGGCTGATCCACACCGGCCCGATATAGGTTGATCTTGGCCACGCTCGGCTTGCCGTTGATCTTCACCATGGGATCATTGGGCGGGACGAGCGCCATCGGCGGCGCCTGCGCGGCCGCGGCTTGCAGCTCGTTCAGCGCCAACGATGGTGCGGGTGTCCCGCCCGCAGTGAGGTCGGGTGCGGTAAAGGGTGTACAACCCAGCGCCGGGTTGATGAATCCGGTCAACAGCCCGTTGTCGCTGGCATTCTTGAGGACGGTGCGTACGGGCAGCGCCGCAACGTTCGCTGCGTTGTTCTGCGCGGTGCGCCCGTTGGGAAGCGCCAGGTAGCGGGTAGTGAGATTGTCGCTCTGGTCCTGATCGACGACCGCGAAGTCGCGGGTGGTCGGGCAGGGCTGACCGTCGCGGGCCATGCCGACGGGCGGCACCTTCAGCTTGCCAGCGCCGATTGCGGCATTGGCCGCATGGAAGAACTCCGGAGCACCACAGTAGGCGAACTGCCCGAACGGCGAGCCGGGCAACCCGTTGACGCAACCGTCCGTAGCGCCACGCAGGAGCAAGGTGTTGCCCTGGAAACCGAACCACAGCCCGACCACGGAACCTGCGGGCAGCTTCGGCATGACCGGTGGGGCCGCCGGCTGGGTCCCCCGGTCAACGACCAGCGGCCGGTAGATCGCCAATGCACCCGTTGCCGGATCGATGATCGTGGCTTCGACGAACGCCGACTGGTTGGCGTTGGCCTCATGGCAGGCACCGTTGCGGCGATTTGTCGCCACCAACTGGTACGGCGTGGCCAGCCCCTGCGCGGTGAACGGCGCAGGCGGGATGATCAGCGTACAGCTCGGGTTGGGCGCCTTGCCTCCACCACCGTTCGGCGCGGCCTGCAGCTTGCGGTGGCGCTCATTGTTCCGCCCCTTAAGGGCCGGGTCCGGGTTTGGGTTTGGGTCCGGCCCGTCGGCGGTCAGGGCCGGGGCTTCGCCATCCGTCTGAGTCTCGCCATCTGTTGGAGGCAGAGCGCCGCTCGCCAACGCTGCGGCGCTTGCCGGCGCAACCGGTTCAGGGCCGGCTTGGGCCTGCCAGGGTGCAATCATCGCGATCGGCAGCGTGGCCGCGACGGCAGGCAGGCTCCAGCGGACGAAGCGTGGTGTGCGGGGAGTCACCAGCGCCACCTCTCTTGAGTTCCGTGAGTGGGGCAGTGGCCACTACTGGCCACCAACTAACTTCCGGCGGTCGGCACCCGCCAACGCGCAGGACGCAAGCACGCCGAACCGGGGGTGTACTGCCGGGACGTACCTGGTAGAGACCGTTGGCGCCGCGGCTTGAGTCCTGCTGACCAGCCGTCGCCGCGGCGGACACTACGACTCGCGGTCGTCGGCTGGTCCAGACCTGAGAGCCCTCGGCACTCGACGGCGCCCACAGGTGCGTTCCCGGCGACGAAGAGTCGCGCTTTACTCCGAATGCCGCAGCGATACAGCCATGTGCCGGGCACCGTCCTCAGCAAACCTCGTCGGTGCCAGCCGGCCACTGAGCGTCGTGCCACCGACAAGGCGCAGGCCCACGCGGCCGACCGACCGAACCAATCCTGCTCCCCATACGTATGTCCGGCAGCGAGACCACGGACCGAGGGTTGCGCCGTCCCTGTCAAGACCGGCTGTAATCAGCTTGGCGGTCCGCCGACGTGATCACGTGTTGCCCGCCGAAGTCACCATCTGTCGGCTGGGCAAAGTGATCATTTGTCGGCCGCCGAGGTGATCACTGAGTCGGCTTTCGCGGGGGCACGCGACGCGCGCCCGCACCGATTCTCCGTGTACGATGGGCCACTACGGACCACCGGAGTCCCCAGTTCAGGAAGGGGTCTATGAGCGCCTACAGCCTTCCCGACCTGCCGTATGGGTACAACGCTCTCGAGCCTTACTTCGACGCGCGAACCATGGAGTTACACTATACCCAGCACCACCGCCGCTACATCGACCAGCTGAACGCAGCTCTGAGTGCTACCGCCAGCCTGCGCTCAGCTGGCGAGCAATCTATCGATGACTTGCTGGGGAACATTGGCAAGGCCCCCGAGGAGTCTCGCAATGCGGTGCGTAACTACGGCGGCGGACACGCGAACCACTCCCTCTACTGGGCGACTTTGAGCAAGGACGGTGGTGGAAAGCCCTCCGGCCACCTCGCCGAGGCCATCACGGAGGAGTTCGGTTCGTTCCTGGCGTTCCGGGAGCGGTTCTCAGGGGTCGCGACTGCTCACTTCGGCAGCGGCTGGGCATGGCTGGTGCGGGCACGCAACCGGTTGGTGGTCTACAGCCTTCCCAACGAGGACTCCCCGCTCACCGCGGGAGAGACCCCGATCCTCGGGCTCGACCTGTGGGAACACGCCTACTACCTGCGGTACCCGGCCTCACGTGCTGACTACGTCGAGGCATTCTGGAACGTCGTGAACTGGGAAGAGGTAAGCCGTCGGTTCGAGGAGGCGACGCGGTCATAGTCCAGCTGAAGTACGTTTCCACATCTATCCCCTGACCAGTTTCCTCGGAGAGGGTACGCGGAGATGAGCGAAGAGCACGAGAACGCACAGCTGACAGATAGCCTAGCCGACGAGGGCAAAGATGCGCTCTCTGCGCTGCGTGGCATCTGGAAGGCACAAGGTCAGACGAGTGCTGACCTCGATGAGGCATGTGGCAATACGAAGGCGTGCAAGAGCATGGAAGCCGTCGGCTTCCAGGGACTAGCCGACGACATCGAGGAACCCACCAAGGCCAACCCCTCGGTGGGCAACAACCTCCGCGCCGCGTGGAAGACGAAGCTCGAGCGCGAGGGCAAGCTGAGTTCCCAGGCGAGCAGCGTGCGGGATCTCGTCTTCGGCTCGTCAGACCAGAAAGAATAGCCAGAAAGAATAGGGAGCCCCGCTCGTTCGAGCGGCGGTCGGATGCACAGGGAGAACACGGCTCATGTTTGGACGCAAGAAGCCAACGGTTGAAGCGAAACCCGTGAAGAAAACTACTGAGTCGGACCGCACCACCTCATACCGAGTCGATCAGGACGCCGCGCCGACGACCACCGATGCACCCAAAACGACGTCCTACGTAAACGCCATGCAACGGAATGCCCGCGGGTACGAAACGATCAACTGAGGTCCTTGGGGATCTTGCCATCACGGCTGGCTCCCCAAGGAGTGAGCCCGTTGTGTCGGTCGACGTCAGCACCGTGGCGGCGGCCTAGCGCTCGACCTGCACGGCTTCGCCGCTCAACGGCCGTCAGCGTTGTCAAGGAGACCGCTCGATGAACTATCCGAATACCGTCAAAGAACTTACCGAGACGTTGCGCCGGGGTGATTACCTGGCGGACCGGGGATTGGCGACGGCGGTGTTCGTGGCGATGTCCCTGCAGCGACCCATCCTCCTGGAGGGTGAGGTGGGCGTCGGCAAGACCGAGATCGCCAAGGTGTTGGCCTCAGTACTCGGGCGTAAACTAATTCGGCTGCAGTGCTACGAGGGCATCGACACCAACCAAGCCCTCTACGAGTGGGACTATGCCCGTCAACTCCTCTACATCCGAGCATTGTCGGATCGGGACATCGTTGGGGAGGAGGCGGTCGAAAAACTGTTCGGTCCGCGGTTCCTGCTGGAACGTCCCCTGATGCAGGCCATCCAGGCCGGTGACCAGGCCGTGCTCTTGATTGACGAGGTCGACCGCGCCGATGACGAGTTCGAGGCCTTCCTGCTGGAGGTATTGTCCGACTTCCAGATCAGCATTCCCGAAGTGGGTACCATCAAGGCAGAATATCCACCGCTGGTGATCTTGACCTCGAACCGCACCCGGGATCTCCATGACGCTCTGAAGCGACGCTGCATGTACCACTGGATCGGCTATCCAGACCCCGAGCGCGAGGTGGAGATCGTCACCGTCCAAGCGCCCGACGTGGCCGAAGCGCTCGCCCGTAAGGTGGTGGCAGCGGTCAACCGGCTCCGCGAAATGGATCTTGCAAAGCCTCCGGGGGTCGCTGAGACCATCGACTGGGCTCGCACGCTTTCCTTCCTCGGCGAGACTGGCTTGAGCGTTAGCACCGCCGATGTCACTCTCGGTTCGATCATCAAGGATCGTGACGACCTCGAGCTGGTGCGGGACAACCTCAGGGAAGTGACGTCCAATGCCTGAGACGCCTCACGGATCCGTCTGACACCGATGTCGCGCAATAACAACGGCTTTGTTACCGTACTTGTCGAGTTCGGGCGCGCACTGCGGTCGAAGGGGTTAGTCGTCGGCTCGGGTGACGTCCTGACCTACTGCGCGGCAATGGCCCCGCTGGATCCGACGGACCTTGTCGACCTGTACTGGGCCGGGCGGACCACCATGATCGTGCGTCGCGAAGATGTGGTCGTCTACGACGAGGTGTTCAGGTCGTTTTTCCTCGCGTCTGACAGCCCCGTCCAAAAGATGCTGAAAGTCAAAGCACAGTCCACTGCTGAAGCAGAGACGCCTTTCGAGATTCCAGCCACGGAGCCGTCGGGCAAGGAGCAGGAGGAGGAAGCGCTTCTCGGCCTGATGGCGTCGAACACCGAGACCCTCAAGCACCGATCCTTCGGCGAGTGCACCGACGAAGAACTCGCTGCAATACGACGCATCATGGAACGCATCAAATTTACCCCGCCCAAACGTCGCACCCGTCGTACGAAGACGGCGTCCGACGGACGAAGGCCGGACATGCGCCGGACGATCCGCGAGTCACTGCGCACGAATGGCGAGATGGTCGATCTGTACTGGCGGCGGCGGCGCGTGCGGCTGCGTCCGCTCATTCTCATTCTCGACGTGTCCGGGTCAATGTCGGACTACTCTCGCGCGTTGCTGCAGTTCGCCTACTCCGCGAAGCGCGCCTCTCAGAAGGTCGAGGTGTTCTGCTTCGGTACCCGGCTGACCCAGGTGACCAAGCCGCTTCAGACTCGCAAGCCAGACGAGGCGCTTGAGCGCGCTGCGAAGCTTGTGGTTGATTGGGAAGGCGGCACACGGATCGGCGATTCGATCGACACGTTCGTGCGCAAGTGGGCTCGCAGAGGCATGTGCCGTGGTGGCGTTGTCGTGATCTGCTCCGATGGCCTCGACCGGGGTGATCCCGAACTGCTCTCCGACTCCATGGAGCGGCTCTCCAGGCTGTGTCACAACATCGTGTGGATGAACCCGCACAAGGGCAACAACGTCGACTACCAGCCACAAACCGTCGGCATGATGGCCGCGGAGCCACACATCGACGTGCTCCTGTCCGGCCACGACCTCAGCAGCCTTGAAGAACTCGCCACGTTGCTTCCAAAGCTCGGCTAGGAGGCCAGGATCTATGTTGATGAGGTGGAGCGTCGGTATCGAGGCCGAGGGTGACCGCATCATGAAGCTCGAGGAAGTCGTCGAGTTGACCGACGCAGTCGCACCAATCAGCGGCATTGCCACTGGCATCGGTACCAATCGCTACGGTGCGCAGGTCGTCGTATTCGCAGACAACCGCGAGGACGCGATCGCTAAGGGTAAGGAACATTTCGCTAGCGCAGTGCAGAAGGCGGGCTTGCCCGTCTACCCGATCGTTCGCGTCGAGGCAATCAGCGAGGACGAAGACGCAGCAGACGCCGATATCTGAAGCTAGCGGGAGGACACATCAGATGAACACGCAGGTCGGCACATGATCCGCCTCGGATCGCTCGCTGGCTATTCCTTCGAGGGGCCGCGGATTCTTGGCGGCTGGACACCTTCGAAAAGACCAGCGGTTTTCGCCATCACGTACAAGCCGGATCCCGAGACCAAGCCCGACCGCTATGCGGTCATCTACGTCGGACACGCCGACAACATGGCGGAAGCCGGCTTTCCATTCAAGCACCCACGAGCTAACTGCTGGATAGCGCGCGCGGGATCCCGATGGAAGCTACATATCTGCACCTATGAGGTCGCCGGGTGGGCGCGATCCCACCGCGAGATGATCGCTCAGGAACTCACTGCCATCTACAACCCGTACTGCAACGAGGTGAAATACGATAAGGCCTGGAAGGATGAGTGGATCGGAGCATATAAGTCCGAGCTGACCGGCCCACTCGCCCAACGGGGCCCCGATGAGGCCCCCTTGTAACCCAGGTTCCGAACCGTGCTGCTCGTTGGGCAGCGATCCCCCCCATGGGGGGGATCGCTGCCCAACGAGGCGCTATCAACCTCCAGCTGCTACCGACGGAGGACTGCAGACTGCGCTGAGCTTCGCCTACCTGACGGACAAAGCCCTCCGCAAGTGATCTAATGGTGACGACCTCGGAAACCCACTGTGTCCATCAAACGAGACCGCCGCCGACCAGAGGCCGGTACATTGGTGTGTCCATTGACCGGCGCTGGTGTCGGAGGAGCCAACTTGGTTGCGATTTTCTCAGCACCCCCGTACAGCAGGGGGAGCGCACCTGCCACTACTCCGCCCGTTCGGTTGATGTGCTCGACGCCAGGAATAACCACCTCGGCCTGTTTGGCGATCGTCTTCACGTTTCCCAAACAGTCATCGAGATTGTTAGCGACACGGTTGAGCAGCACACCAATTACGAAGAGATAGATTGCCAGAACAGCAACCAGCAACCCGATGACGACTATCGTGAGGATGATGAGAGTCATCTCTAGCCCTTTCCAACCGGCGTCCCGGAACCAGTCAATACCCTGGTCAGGAACAGGTGATGCTGCAGACCCTCTGCCAGTACTGCGTCGACCCTGTCAGCAGTGATAGGAATAAGCGCGCAGTTTGCGGTATTCTCTGGGATAGCCCGTAGGGTATCCCGAACGCCCCCGACACTTCGGTCGATGGACTTCACCATCGACACGAGAGAACTCAGCAGCAGGATCACAACGAGGACAACACCAAAGGCCATCCCTACGGCGACCCACCAGAAGGTGATCTCTTCAGGCGCATATCCATCAGGCCCACCCGCATATCCTAATAGAAATGGCATCGCTAACCTCCAAGCCGAGCTCGGCCGCGTTCCAGACCCCCGATGATAACCTCAGCATGGTCAATCGTCTGTCGTAGGTCGGCCAACGGGAGCGTATTTCGATATGACTGTTGCAAGGCCTGGTTGATCTGTGGCGCTTGACGGGCAATCCGGGCGGCGAGAACCAAAATCGGAGCTACCAGTGCGACCACCACCGCGATCACTACGACAGCGATCGCGAAACCCAGGTACCAGCCGAACAGATGTGCCTCAGCGGGCCCGGGCGCCTGTTGCGCGAGCAACACCATCCCGCAGCCCTCCTTTCG
>JAFAXZ010000269.1 GCA_019240665.1 Pseudonocardiales bacterium
GAGGGGATCCACGTGGCGCAGGTGCGCAATCTCACCCGGCGGCTCGGCGAAGCGAGCAACGCCGAGACCGCCCCGGAGGTGCTTAGCGCCGCCACAGCGTGGGCCACCCGGCTGCTGAGTGTGCCGGGTGCTGAGCCGGTCAAGCACGCGCTGCTGGTGGCGGTGGCCGAGCTGCACCTGGAGGCCGGGTGGGCCGGGTTCGAGGCCTGGCGCTACGACCGGATGATGCACCACTGCACGACCGCGCTCAAGATGGCCACCCAGGCCGCGGATACCTACCTGCAGGCCGAAGCCATGATTCACGCCGGGTTGGCCATCCGGGAGTTTGGTCGCCCGAACGACGGGCTGAAGATGATTCAGCTCGGGCAAATCAAGGCGCGGGAGATTCCCCGGGACGAGCAGCGTGCGGTGGTCGTCGGGGCAGTCGGGAGGGCGGCCGTGCAGGCGGGTGCGCAGGAGGAGAGCGCAAGCGCCTTGGCCGATCTGGGGGACCTGGACGGCGCCGAGAGGGAGATGGCCAAGGCGCGGGAGCTGTGGTCGGCGACCCGCGCCGACCTCTACGGGGATCTGGACCGGCCCGCCGCGCTGCTGGCGCTGCGCCGGGAGCGGCTGGATGCCGCGGAACCGCTCGCGGCGGCCTCGGTGCGCCGTTGGGAGGGTATCAACCAGCGGGGCCACGCCATGTCTAGCGTTGTGCTGGCCACTGTCCACGTCCAGGCTGGAGAGCACGGTGGTGCTCCGTTGGCCCACGGCGCGATCACCGCGGTGAGCAGGCTCAGTTCGGTCCGTGCCCGCAGACGGCTGCACCCGCTGGCCATGGCCCTGGAGGCCAGGCCGAGCCGCGACGCGCAGGACCTCGCCCGGATGGCCTGGCAGGTCGCCGCGGAACGGGCCTGATCGGCCTGTTCCGCGGTGCCCCCGCGGTGCGAACTCCCCGGTGCGGCGGAGGAGTCTGCGCCCGGCGTCATGCCGCGTCGCATCCCCTCCGGCCAACCCTGTACGGTGGTGGCTAAGAGAAACACTGTCGAGATAAACGGGGCCGCCGGTTCCCCCGGCCGCCCCGTCTCCCTGCGCGAGGGGGTCGAGCCATGGGGCGCGGCCGAGCCAAGGCCAAGCAAACGAAGGTGGCCCGGGAACTCAAATACAGCTCCCCCGCCACGGATCTCGAGGCTCTCCAACGAGAGCTGTCGGGCGGCAGCCACACCGCCGGCAACGGCGACGGTGACCGTAGCGATGCGGACCGCTCCGATGAGGCGTACACCGATGAGGACGATGAGTACCGCCGCTGAGGCCCCACCCACTGTTACTCACCAGCCGTCGTCCACCAGCCCGGTCAGAACCGCGGGTGATCCCCGCAGAGCACTGCACGGGCGGAGTCCTTCGCGCCATCCTCGAGCGCGACGTCGCGGGACTTGCGCACCTCGCCGAGGACCCACGCCGGCACATGCCGGGCCGTCAGCACGGCCAGCACACGATCCACCTCAGCCGGGTCGACCACCGCGACCATCCCGACGCCCATGTTGAAGGTGCGCTCCATCTCCGCGCGCTGCACCCGGCCCCGGCGGGCGATCAGCGCGAACTCCGCGGCCGGCGTCCAGCTGCCGCGCTCCAGGACGGCGACCAGCCCGCGGGGCATCACCCGGGACAGGTTCGCCGCCAGGCCGCCCCCGGTAATGTGCGCGAAAGTCCGCACCTCAGTTTCCGCGGCCAGCGCCAGACAGTCCTTGGCGTAGATCCGGGTGGGCTCGAGTAACTGTTCCCCCAACGTGCGGCCGAACTCCTCGACATGCCCGTCCAGGGGCATTCGGGCCATGTCCAGCAGCACGTGCCGGGCCAGCGAATAGCCGTTGGCATGCAGCCCCGAGGAGGCCATCGCGACCACCACGTCATCGGGCCGCACGCGATCGGGCCCCAGGATGGCGTCGGCCTCGACCACGCCCACCCCGGTCGCGGACAGGTCGTAGGCGTCGTTGGTCATCATCCCGGGGTGTTCGGCGGTCTCCCCGCCCAGTAACGCACAGCCAGCCTGAACGCAGCCATCGGCGATTCCCCGGACAAGGTCCGCGATCCGCTCCGGGACGACCTTCCCAACCACGATGTAGTCCTGCAGGAACAGCGGCTCGGCCCCACACACCACCAGGTCGTCGACCACCATCGCCACCAGATCGATCCCGATGGTGTGGTGCACGTCCATTGCCTGCGCTACCGCGATCTTGGTGCCGACACCGTCGGTGGAACTGGCCAGGACAGGCTCGCGCCAGCGATCGGGCTTGAGGTTGAACAGGCCGGCGAACCCGCCGACGGCGCCCAGCACCTCCGGGCGGCGAGCCCGCTCGGCGTGTGGTCGCAGCGCGGTGACGGCCCGCTCCCCGGCAGCGATGTCCACCCCGGCCACGGCGTAGGTGGGATGCGGGTTGTCGATCTCCGTCATGGCAAGCGCTCCAGGACACGGGTGGCGATGGTGCGAAAGATGCCCCTACGAGCAGTTATCGTTACGTTACCTGGTGAGGGACGACACCCGCGCCACCGCGTCGAGGTCTTCGAGCAGGTGCTTGCCGATGGACTCGCTGGGTGGCAGCGGGATCGGGTAGCGACCGTCGAAGCAGGCTGTGCACAACCGGGAGGCCGGCTGTTCGGAGGCGGCGATGAGGCCCGCAAGGCTGACGTACCCGAGACTGTCGGCCCCGATGGTGCGTCGCACCCCGTCGACGTCAGCACCGGTGGCGATCAGCTCGGCACGAGAGGCGAAGTCAATGCCGTAGAAGCACGGCCAGCGCACCGGTGGGCTGGCAATCCGGACGTGCACCTCGATCGCCCCGGCCTCGCGCAGCATCCGAACCAGGGCGCCCTGCGTGTTGCCGCGCACAATGGAATCGTCCACCACGACCAGACGCTTGCCGCGGATGACGTCGCGCAGCGGGTTGAGCTTGAGCCGGATACCCAGCTGGCGGATCGTCTGGGACGGCTGGATGAAGGTACGCCCGACGTAGGCGTTCTTCACCAGTCCCTTGCCGTAGGGGATGCCCGAGCCCTGCGCGTAGCCGATCGCGGCTGGGGTGCCCGATTCGGGTACCGGGATGACCAGATCGGCGTCGGCTGGATGCTCCTGGGCCAGCCGGCGGCCGACCTCCAGCCGGGTAGCGTGCACTCCGCGTCCGGCGATCGTGGTGTCCGGGCGGGCCAGATACACGTACTCGAACACGCAGCCCTTGGGATCGGGGTCGGCAAAGCGGGAGCTGCGCAACCCGCTCGCGTCGATGGCCAGTAGCTCGCCAGGCTCCACTTCACGGACGAAGTCGGCACCGACGATGTCCAGCGCCGCAGTCTCACTGGCGACCGCCCAGCCGCGCTCCAGCCTGCCCAGCACCAGTGGACGGACACCGTGCGGGTCCCGCGCGGCGTAGAGCGTGCCCTCGTCGCAGAAGATCAACGAGAACGCCCCTCGCAGCTGGGGCAGCAGGCGCCGGACGGCGTTGTCGAGACCAGTGTCCGCGGCGGCGGCGAGCAGCTCGGTGATCAGGTCGGAGTCGGTGCTCGCCCCGTTGCGGGTGGGCACGCCGATCTTACGGGCTTGCGCCAGCAGTTCGGCGGTGTTGACCAGGTTGCCGTTGTGCCCCAGTGCCAGACCCGAGCCGGTGGCCGTGGTACAAAAGGCGGGCTGGGCGTTCTCCCAGGTGCTCGAGCCGGTGGTGGAATAACGGCAGTGCCCGACCGCGATGTGCCCGGCCAAGCTGGACAGCACCTGCTCGTCGAACACCTGGCTGACCAGCCCGAGGTCTTTGAACACCAGCACCCGCGAGCCGTCGGACACCGCGATTCCGGCGGCCTCCTGGCCCCGGTGTTGCAGCGCGAACAGGCCGAAGTAGGCCAGCTTGGCGACTTCTTCGCCGGGCGCCCACACACCGAAGACACCGCACTCTTCGCGTGGTCCGGTGTCGTCGTGGCGCTCTGCGCTGTTGTGGCCGGGGTCATGGTGGGGCATTTCGGTGCCCACTTGTGACTCCGCTGTGCTGACAAGATTCGGGCTGACGAGATTCGGGCTGACGAGATTCGGGCTCACTGGATTCAGGCTCACGAGATTTGGGCTCACTGGATTTGGACTGACGGGACTGGCGACGGTTTCCAGTCTACGGGCTACCCTCGGGTCCCGCGGACGACTAGCCGAGTGGCTCGCCTGGTTCTTCGGTGCGGGCATTCTTTCTCTGGCCGTTCTTTATTCTGCGCGTTCTTTCGCTGAGCGGCTCACACCCGGCGCCCGAGCAGGGCCAGCAGCCGGGTCTGGGCGTTGGCATCGTCATCCACAGCGATAGGTGGTGCGAACAACCCGGTGCCGGCCAACTGCCCGGCCTGCGGCTCAATGAAGGCCAGCACGTCGCCTACCAGCTCCTCGTCGAGCCGCTCAGCAGCCTGGATTCCCCGGGCCAGATCCCAGGCGTGCACGGTGAGGTCCAGGGTCATCTCTTGGCAGTACCCCTCGGCCGGACGGCGCCCGTAGGACAGCTCCACAAATCGCCGAAGAGCACCCGGCGCCGCGAACGCTTCGCGCGCCGCGGCTGCGGCACTCGCCCAAGCCGTCACCGGGTCGTCGCCGAGCTGATCGCCATCGAACCGATTCCCGACGTCCTCGACGGTGGCCCCATCGAGCAGCAACGGTGCCCACAGCTGCTCGACCACCAAGTGGTTCACCAACGCGCGGACGTCCCACTCAGCGCACGGCGTCGCGTTGTGCCACTGCTCTGACCGCACTGCCCGCACCCGCCGATCAAACTCCCCCACCGCGGCCACGTACCCCGACAACGTCATATCCCCATGATGGTGGATCTGCATTCAGCGGGCTCAGCGGGGTGATGACCGCCTCGTTTATTCCGCTGAACCCGCGGAATACGGGGATCGTAGGAGGGGTAAGTAGGGTGAGATGTCGGCGCGGGGACCGGAGGCCGCGACACGACCTTCGGCCAGCGCGGTGGGCCAGGTTTGGCGGGCGGTGGCTAGTTCGAGCCAGGTTTTCGGGTCGGTCTCGACCACGTTGGGTGGGGTGCCGCGGGTGTGTCTGGGTCCCGCAACGCACTGCACCGCAGCAAACGGGGGTACCCGCACCTCCACCGTGGCGCCGGGAGCCAGCTGCGCCAGCGCACGAAGACTGAGCCGGACGGCCCGCGCCAGTTCGTCGCGCGCGGGCGCTACGGTCTCTCCGTCCAACCATCCCTCGACCACCGCGAGCGCGCCCCGCAGCTCACGGGCGTCAATCCGGCGCCGCTGCGTCATGTACTCCCCGCGCTTTCGCGTTCTGGGGGGTAAGGGGTTCCGAAGAGAGACGGGAGGGTGCGCTCCCACGTCGCACGCAGCTCGTCCAGAGTGAAGGAGGCGATGTGGGCGATCTCCAGCACAGGCGCGGCGGAGACCTCACCGAGCCGGGTCACCGTCACCCCGTGGTCCGTGCACAGCTGCGCGACACGATGCGCACAGGCGCCGGACACGCCGAGCAAGACACGTGCGGAGGACTCGGAGAACAGCGCGACGAACGGATCGACCTGCGAGGGAAGCCTCACCCGAGCGCCGACACCGCTCAGCAGGCAGGCTTCCACCAGTGCCTGCGCCAGACCGCCGTCGGACAGATCGTGCGCCCCGTTCACCAGGCCGTCGCGGGACGCGGCAGCGAGCACCTCACCGATCGCCTGCTCGCGAGCAAGATCAACCACGGGCGGGCGGCCACCGAGGTGCCCGTGCATCTCGTGCGCCCATTCACTGCCGCCGAACTCATCGCGCGTCTCGCCGAGCAGCCAGACCGTGTCACCGGTACCGCCCAATCCGGTCGGGATCCGCCGGCGCACGTCGTCGATCACGCCGAGCACCCCGACCACCGGGGTGGGCAGGATCGCGGTGTCCGCTGTCTGGTTGTAGAAACTCACGTTCCCCCCGGTGACGGGGATACCGAGAGCGGCGCACCCGTCGGCCAGCCCGCGAACGGCCTGCTCGAACTGCCACATCACACCGGGGTCAGTGGGCGCGCCGAAATTGAGGCAGTTCGTCACGGCCAGCGGGGTGGCACCGGTGACCGCGACGTTGCGGTAGGCCTCGGCCAGCGCCAGCTGGGTGCCGACGTAGGGGTCCAGTGCGCAGTACCGGGCGTTGCCATCGGTGGCCACCGCCACCCCGCGCTGGGTGATCTCGTCGATGCGTACCATGCCCGCGTCGCTGGGTTGCGCGAGCACGGTGCCGCCCCGCACATAGCGGTCGTACTGGTCAGTCACCCAGGCCCGCGAGCACAGCCCGGGGCTGGCCACCATCCGCAGCACCGTGGCGCGCAAGGCATCTGGGGTGGACGGCCGTGCCAACGCGTCCGGCGTGGACGCGTGCATGGCGTCCTGGGTGGACGGCCGTTGCACCGGTCGGTGGTAGACCGGACCCTCGTGCGCGACGGTGCGGGGCGGCACGTCCACCACGGTCTCGCCGTGCCAGGTGATCACCAGGCGCTCGCCGTCAGTGACCTCACCGATCACCGTGGCGGTGACATCCCACTTGGCGCAGACCGCCATGAAGGCATCCACATCGGAGGGACACACCACGGCGCACATCCGCTCCTGGGACTCGCTGCAGAGGATCTCGACCGGCGTCATCCCCGGTGCCCGGAGCGGCACCGCGTCGAGATCCACCCGCATGCCGCCATCGCCCGCACTGGCCAGTTCGCTCGTCACGCAGGACAGGCCGGCGCCGCCGAGGTCCTGGATGCCGGCCACCAAGCCGGCATTGAAGAGCTCCAGGCAGCATTCGATCAGCACCTTCTCGGCGAACGGGTCGCCGACCTGAACACTGGGCAGCTTCCTGCGACTCCTGTCCTGACCTGGATGGCTGGCACTGAAGCTTTCGCTGGCCAGCACCGAGACCCCGCCGATGCCGTCACGGCCGGTACGCGCACCAAACAGGACGATCTGGTTGCCGGTTCCGCTGGCGTGCGCCAGGTGCAGGTCGGCCACCCGTAGCACCCCGACGCACAGCGCGTTGACCAGTGGATTGCCCGCATAAGAGGGGTCGAAGACGACCTCGCCACCGATAGTGGGCAAGCCGAGGCAATTGCCGTAGCCCCCGATTCCGGCGACCACACCAGGCAGCACCCGCGCAGTATCTGCGGCGTCGGCGAGACCGAAACGCAGGGAGTCGGCGATCGCGATCGGGCGGGCTCCCATGGCCATAATGTCGCGCACGATCCCCCCGACCCCGGTCGCCGCGCCCTGGTAGGGCTCCACGTAGGACGGATGATTATGTGACTCGATCTTGAACGTCACCGCCCAGCCATCGCCGACCTCGACAACACCGGCGTTTTCTCCGATACCGGCGAGCATCCGCTGCCGCATCGCCTCGGTGGTCGTCTCCCCGACATAGCGCAGATGCACCTTGGAGGACTTGTAGGAGCAGTGCTCGCTCCACATCACCGAGTACATCGCCAGCTCGGCCGCGGTCGGCGCCCGCCCGAGGATCTGGAGGATCCGTGCGTACTCGTCATCGGCAAGCCCCAGCTCACGATACGGCTGGGGATCATCGGGGGTGGTCAGCACTCGTCGAGCTTGCATCAGGCTGCGGCCGCCCGCCTGCTGGTGCGCTTGGAGGCGCCTGGAACAGGGTTTTTAGCCACGCACCGAGCCCAGTACCGTGTCGACCGCGGAGTGGAAGAGGTCCAGCCCGTCGGTTGACGGCCCGGTGAGCGGGTCAATCGCGTGCTCGGGATGCGGCATCAAGCCGAGCACCCGGCCATCGGCCGAAGCGATTCCGGCGATGTCGTGCATCGCGCCGTTCGGGTTGCCGTCCAGGTAGCGGAATACCACGCGACCGTCGCCCTCCAACTCGGACAGCGTCGACGCATCAGCCACGTATCGGCCCTCAATGGACTTCAGCGGCACCACAATGTCGGCGCCAGGGGCATACCGACCCGTCCACGCGGTGGCGGGGTTCTCCACCCGCAGCCGCTGATCGCGGCAGACGAAGTGCAGCCCAGCATTACGCACCAAGGCACCGGGCAGTAAACCCGCCTCGCAGAGAATTTGAAACCCATTGCAAATGCCCAGAACCAGGGTGCCACGACGGGCAGCGTCGAGAACCGCCCGCAGCACCGGTTGGTGTGCGGCAATCGCGCCGGCTCGCAGGTAGTCGCCATAGGAGAACCCGCCGGGCACGACCACGGCGTCCACCCCGTGCAGGTCGTCGTCAGCGTGCCAGAGCGGCACCGGCTGCGCCCCGGCACGGCGCACGGCGCGGGCCGCGTCGACGTCGTCCAGCGTGCCAGGGAAGGTGATGACGCCGATCCGGCAGACTGCGCTCATCTGGCAGCGCCTGATCCAATAGCGCCTGATCCTCTGGGGCTCACAGCCGGCGCACCGTCCAGTCCTCGATCACCGGGTTGGCGAGCAGCTCACCCGCGATCCGATGCAGCGTCTCGGCATCGACATCGTCCTCGACGTCGAGCTCGAAATGCTTGCCCTGCCGTACGTCGCGCACCCCATGCAAGCCCAACCGGGGCAACGCACGCACGATCGCCTGACCCTGCGGATCAAGGATCTCGGGTTTGGGGACGACGTCAACGACCACCCGGGGCACACTTGGAGAGGCTACCTGGGTCTGGCCGGTACGTGGCACGCTTGACGGCGCAGCGTGTGCGGCCCACGGTAGGGACTCAGCGCAGGAGGTGGCACCTCATGCAGATCGTTCACTTCGGGCAGTCCTGTGTGCTGGTCGAGACCGGGACGACCCGGCTGCTGCTGGATCCCGGGGTGTACTCCGCTGGCTTCATCGAGCTCACCGGCCTGGACGCGATCCTGGTCACCCACCAGCACCCCGACCACCTCGACCTCGAGGCGCTGCCCGCGCTGCTGGCCGCCAATCCGACGGCGCGGCTACTGGTCGACTCCGGCTCGGCGACGCAGCTGACCGGCGCGGGCATCGCGCACCAGGTGGTGGCTCCCGGACACCGGCTGGAGCTGGCCGGCGCAGCCGTTGAGGTGATCGGCGGCGATCATGGCGTGATCCACCCCGATATCCCCGTCGTCCCGAACAACGGTTACCTGATCGACAGCGACGCCGGCGCGATCCTGCACCCCGGGGATTCGTTTGCGCCACCCGACCGCGACGTCGAGGTGTTGCTGCTCCCCACCGCGGCACCGTGGCTCAAGGTTTCCGAGGCGGTGGACTACCTTCGCGCCATCGCCCCGCCCCTCGCGGTGCCGATTCATCAAGCCATCTTGGCCAAGCCGGACAAGCACTACGGGCTGTTCCGCGAGCTTGCCCCCGCCGGCACCGACATCCAGATTGCCGCGCACGCCGAGCCGCTCAAGCTCTGACCCCATCGGCTCTGACCCCATCGGCAGACACTGACCCCATCGGCGGAACATGACGATCGGGAGAGTGCCGACCGGCTCCGGTCGGCACTCTCCCGATGGACCACTCATCAAACTCCTGCGGCTACTTCGGTGCAGCACCCACCAGACCGAGGAGATCACCGGTGTCACCCACGATGGGCAATCCCTGCAGAACATTGCCCAGCACCGACGGCAGTTGCCCGGTTGGCAGCGCCGGCAGAGCTGGCAATCCGAGTGCTGAGATCTGCGGCAGCAAGTCCAGCGCCGGCAGTCCCGTCTGGGCTGCGGCGGGATCCTGCCGAGCAGACGTGGCAGCCATTTCCCGGAACACACCAGCGTTGGCCGACCTCAGAAGCAGCGGAGTGGTCTCGATGCCAAACGCATCGCCGTTGACCGTGCCCGTGAATGGAGCAGTGCCCACCACTG
>JAFAXZ010000005.1 GCA_019240665.1 Pseudonocardiales bacterium
TGATTCCACGCGAGTGGGTTGCGCTCTCAGTCTGGGTGCATTTTCCCAGCTGAGAGGTGGAGCCGCCTCGGGGAATCGAACCCCGGACCTGCTCATTACGAGTGAGCCGCTCTGGCCGACTGAGCTAAGGCGGCGACGCTGCTCGGCAGCGGCGACCAGTGTAACGAGCGTTCGAACCTCACGCCTGGCCGGCCTACTTGCGCTGCAACGCGCTGGTGAGTGCCTCGATAGCGATCCGCGGCTTGACGTTCAGCTCCAGCGCCTCGCGGCAACTGAGAACCGCCTCCAACATCCGTAGCAGTGATTCGGGACTGGACTGGGCGGCGACAGTGGTGATGTCGGCGGCCCAGTCGGGGTGGGTCAGGGCCACTGCGGCACCCCAGCTGGTAACCAGGGTGTCGCGGTAGAAGCCGGCCAGGTCGACCAGTGCGCGATCCAGTGCATCGCGCTGGGTGCGGGTGGCCCGGGACTTCTGCCGGCGTTCCAGCTCCCGGATGGCGCCCTTGGCGCCCCGGGCGGCTGCCGCGGCACCCTTCCCGGTTCCACCGGCCCCCAGGGCCGTCTCCAGTTCCTCGGTCTCGGCCGCATTCCGAGCCGCAGTCAGGCCGCCTGCCTCCGATTCGGCGGCTCCGACCAGCTCATCAGCCAGCGCGAACACATCTGCTGGCGAGCGTAGCGCCCTCGGCACCCGCAGCACCGCCTCCCGGCGGGCCCGGGCTTCGAGATCGGTGGCTAGCCGGCGGGCGCGGCCGACGTGGCCGCCGCACACCGAGGCGGCCCACCGCGCGGTGTCGGCGTCCACCCCGTCGCGTGCCACCAGCACGTCGGCGACCGCCGCGGCGGGCGGAGTCCGCAATCCCACCGACCGGCAGCGTGAGCGCAGCGTCACCGCGATGTCATCGGGGTGCTCCGAGGGTGCGCAGAGCAGGAACACGGTCCGCGGCGGGGGTTCCTCCACAGCCTTGAGGAGGGCGTTGGCCGCGCCCTCGGTGAGCCGGTCGGCGTCCTCGATGAGTAGCACCTGCCACCGGCCCGCCGAGGGCCGCCGGGATGCGCCGGCGACCAACGCACGCATGTCCGCCACCGAGATGGACAGACCTTCGGGGACGACTTGACGGACGTCGGGGTGGGTGCCGCCCAGCGTGGTCCGGCAGCCCTGGCAGGTGCCACAACCCGGTCCGGCTTGCGGATCGGTGCACTGCAGCGCGGCGGCGAAGGCTCGCGCCGCGACCGAACGACCGCTGCCCGGCGGGCCGGTGAACAGCCAGGCGTGGGTCATCGCCCCCATCGACGGCATCGATCCAGCCGATCCGGTGCCGGCTGCCGACCGGGCGGCCTCGACCAGGGTGGCAACCGCGGGATCCTGTCCGATCAGGCCGGCCCACACGCTCATTCCCGGTCTCCCGGCGGACCGGACGGGGAACGCCTGCGCAGCCCGGTGCGCAGATCGGCCAGCGGCGACCCGTCGAGCCGGTCGTCCATCTGGCGATGCGCGACCAATCCAACGGCGGCCGCCAGCAGCCCGGCGCACAGCAATACCGGACGAGTGCCGTCGATGGTCATTCGCTCGCTGAACAGGGTGATGGTGCGCTGCTGGACCAACCCGACTGCGAACGGGACCAGGGCCATCGAGGCCAGCAGGTCCAGCCGGACCAGCGACTGGACGAACGCGATGGTGCGGCCCCGCATCTCATCGGTGACCTGCGCACCGATGATGGTCAGACCGGTCAGGAATGCGACGCCCCCGGCAACGCCTACTAGGATGACGGTGACCAGGGCGGCGACCAGGTGCGGCGCCAGCGCGACGGCGACCAGCGCCAGCCCGGCTGCCACGATCGCGAGCCCGAACAATCCGCGGTGCCGGATCCGGCGAGCCGCCAGTGGCGCGAGCGCCATGCCCAGACCGAGACCGACGAACAGCGACGCGAACAGCAGTCCGTAGGCTGCGTTGCCACCGCCTAGGCTGGTGGAGTAGAGCTTCGCGCACGCGATGACGGCTCCGCCCGCGGCGAAGGCACCGAGGATTCCAGTGACCAGGCCACGGACGAGCGGCGTGCCGCGGACAAAAACCACACCGTCGCGCAACATCGTGAGCAGGCCGGGTTGGGCGCCACGCCAGGTTATGGCCCGGCCCGAGATCTCCGGAATCCGGGTTCCGACCATGAGCGCGCAGAAGGCGTAGGCGATGCCGTTGAGGCTCAGTGCCAGATAGGCCGATCCTTCGGCACTAGGGATCAGCTCCGCCCGGCTGAGTACCGGGCCGAGCTTGGACAGCGCGCTGAACACCCCGGAGGCGACCAGCACAGCCACTCCGTAAGTCATGATCAGCGAGAGTTGGTTGGCGGTCTCCACCTGCTCGGGGCGGCGCAGCAGGTTGGGGATCGAGGCGTCCTTGGCCGGGATCCAGAACAGCGCGCAGAGCTCGATGAGGAAGGTCGCCACGAACAGCCAGGCCAGCTGGCCAATCAACGGGATGGAGAGGAACAGACCAGCCCGGAGCACGTCACAGACCACCATCTGGTGCCGACGGTCCAGCTTGTCGGCCAGTGCCCCGGCCAGCGGACCGAGCACCATCGCGGGCAGCAGCTTGGTGGCGACCACCCCGCCGAGCGCGAAGCTCTGTGCCTGGTAGCCGCTGGTCAGCTGGGTGGCCAGCGCGGACAGCGCCAGCAGGGACTGCCACTCCGCGGTCGCGGTGATCGCCGTGACCGCCCAGAGCCGGCGGAACGCGGGAATGGCCAGTACCCCGCGCACCCGCTGCGCGGTGGACCCCGCCAGGTCGTGCTCGGCTCGGCGGTCCATGCTGCTCCACGTGTTTAGCGGTGATAACGCATTACCGTTATATCCGAATTGAGTTAAGCAGGTGTCCCAGCCGCTGCGCGAGTTGAGGGCGTGACGCCGGGGCCAACGTGTACCAGCGACTGCGATCGACCCCGCGTTTCTGCTCGATCGTGTAGCCGCCGCGCTCGGTCTCGTAGTAGGTGACCACGAACTCCGCGATGCTTCTGCTGCCCTGCCGATCGCGCCGGGCCGCGCCGAACTTTCCCCCGCCGAGCTTGGGACCTTGCAGCATGGTGCGGAAGCGGCGAACGTCATCCGGTCGCAGTCCGCCACGCAGTAAGCCGCGTTCCACCTCGGCGCCGGTCATCCCCTGATGATCGGAAAGGAGTTCGGCGGGAACCGACACCGCCGTCCCGCTACCCATCGGCCGGTCGGGGATGACGTCGGCCACCGCGGTGGGCAGGGCAGTGCTCCGGGCGGCTCGGATGCGCATCCCGAACTCACTGAGTTCGGCGACGGCGGCGTGCTCACCCCGTGCGCACCCCACGACGGTGCGCTTGCCGTCGGGCAGGTCGAGCCGGGCGTTGAGCTCCGCCGCCGGTCGGGCGATGAGGTGCAGGGCATCCTCGAGTTCCGGGGCGAGCTGCCGGGTGCCGGCCAGCCCGCGGGCCCGCAGCGCTTCCCAGGCCTGCCGCTGGGCAGCCATGCGTTCCTCGACCGTACGCTGCTTCTCGGGATCCCATGGGGATCCACCAGGCGGTTGGAGATTCCAGTGCACCAGGCCCAGCCGGAGATGCTGCCACGCCAGCAGGTACTCCTCGGTGGTGAGTTCCAGCCCTCCGCTGGTCGCGCCGACGACCGACGCTGCCGGGGTCATCGATAGTCCTCGTCGGCACCGATGACCGGGGGGGCGACCTGGGGTAACTCACCGATGATGGCGCTGGTGTCCTGCTCGATCAGGTAACTCGGCCGCCGATGCTCGGTGCTGCCGGCCCGGCCTGAGCCACCGGTTGCGCCGAGCGGAGTGTTCGCCCATCCAACGCCACCGCGGGCCGCTCGCCCGGCACTGGCCTGCTCGGCGCTGCCCTGCGCGGTGCTGCTCTGATCGGGGGAGCTACCCAGACGGGACTCACCGAGCGGGGAGTCAAACGCAGCACAGGGACGTGGTCCGAAACCGCCGTCTCGGCTCACCCCGCCACCACGGGAAAATCGCGATCCGCCGCGAATTCGGTCCCCGCCAGCTGCGCCCGACCCCGTGAGGATCGGGGATGGCCCGAAGGGTGCTGCTGTGGCCGGCCGGACTGAGTCTGATCCAGTCATCGGCTCCTCGGGTTCCTCGCCCGGGCTGGGGTAGCCGCCAGCGAGCTGCGGCGCGGTGGCCACCGGGGCTGGTGCGTGGTGAATGCCGGACGCGAGCTGCGGCGCGGTGGCCGCCGGTGGGGCGCTGGCACTGTGCCCACCTGCGACCAGACGCGAGTGGGCCAGAGTCGGATGCGCCGCCCCCGCGTGCGCCGGGCTCGGATGAATGCTCCAACCGCCATTCGCGCCGCCGACCCTGACACCGCCCGGGGCCGGATCCGCCACCTCGGCGACCACCACCGGTGCCGCGGCGAAGTGCTGGCGGACCGCCAGATTCTCATTCGACGTGCCCTGATAACCGCTCATCAGCTCCCGGGCGCGCTGCTCATCCTGCTGGGCCGCCACCTGAGCCCGCTCATGCTCAGTTTGGATCCCGGGCAGCCATTCCACGGCGTGGTCGGCTATCCAGGCCCCTGGATCCTGGCTGAAGGACACCTCGGGGATCGCGTGCGGCGCGGGCATGCTGTCCCGGGTGTGGGCGAAGAAGGCAGCCTGCTCGGAGACTCGGGCGGCCATCCCGTTCGCCGCGGTGACGCTGTCGCCGAGCCACGGCATCAGCGCCATCGTTGCGTGAGTAGCCGCATCGGCCGCTGCGCCCTGCTGCGCTGCGCCAATCCCGCGTACCGCTTGGTCCACGAGGCCGTGGAGCGCCTGCAGCTTCGTCGCGACGCTCTGCCAGCCCCGGCTCACGTCCCCCAGCGCGGCGCTGCCCGGTCCCCCGGTGATGTGGTAGTAGATCGTTTCGTGTGAGACGGTGCTGTAGTCGATGCTCGTGCCCATCGGCGTTCCCTCCTCAGCTCTTCAGCGGTGGCAGGTTGGCCATGACGGCCTCCGCGAGTGCCTTGGCCGGTCCGCACGGCTCCTCCAGACCCTGCCGCAACGACGTGAACTCGACGACAAACGTCTGCCTCTCGGCAGCAGCGACCCGGAAAGAGCAGCTGGTGCCGTCGACGAGGTCCTTGGTCCGGATCGCCGGATGCCCAGCGGCCTGGGTGACCTCGAAGACCGGGAAAGTCGCCCGCTGAGCGTAGACGTTGCGCAGTACGTCGTAGCCGATGTCCACATAGATCCTGATCTCGCGGGTGTGCGCCTTGTCGTCCCACTCGCACCCGGGGGCGCCGAGGACATCTTTGGGTCGGCCAGACTGATCGATTCGATTGGTCGTGAGTTGCGCTGGCGTGAGCAGGGCGCAGGGTGGCGTGCCCGCCAGGTTTTTGGGATCCCGCACCGCGGGGATCGGGTCGACCGGTGCGCTGGCCGACGCTGCCGGTGCCGCGCCCGCCCTGGTGGGCTGCGCACCACCCGCCGCGCAGCCTGCCAGCAGGGCGGCGAGCGCCAGCACAACCGGGACGCGGCGCATCACAGCTCCGGCTGGCTCAGATGGGCGGCGTTGACCTCATCGGTGTTCCGGTAGAGGGCCAGCGAGCGCTCCAGAGCATCGGCTGCCTTCTCCAGCTGGATCGCACCGGACTCCAGCGCCGAACGCAGCGAGCCCGGCTCCTCGCTGGCCGCCCACTGCCCGATCTCCCTCGCCGCGTTGATGCTGACTGCGTCGAGTCCTGGCGCGG
Organism: Pseudonocardiales bacterium; assembly: GCA_019240665.1. Lineage (GTDB taxonomy): Bacteria > Actinomycetota > Actinomycetes > Mycobacteriales > Pseudonocardiaceae. The sequence goes on from JAFAXZ010000005.1 coordinate 5,709, forward strand.
GAACGTTGGCTAGCCGACCGACCTCAAACTTTAGGTCCCGCATCTCGTGAGCAGCTTGCCGGAAGGTGGCGATTGCCTGCGGGGCCTGGTCCAGATCGAGCCGGAAGTGTTGTGCCGGGTCGAGCAGGATTGAGGCCAGATCCTCCACAGGCGCCGGCCCTTCGGCCGGCGGATGGATCAACGCGTTGAGGCTCTCGGTCATCCCACCTGACGGTGTGGGACCACCGAACCTGTCGTGCTCACTCATCGTGGTTCCTCTCACCTGCCGTCAGCGGCTCGCGCAGAGTCTGCCACAGTGCTCCACCTGCGGTGGCGTCTATCCGCTGGCATCCCACCCCCGGATGACTGTCGGTGACCCCCAGGGAGGGAGCGTGGCACCTCCTCAGCAGATTGATGCAGCTCTGGAGGGGCGGGTAGGGGCGATCTGACGGCTGGGAACGGTCTGCAGCGGCGAGACCCCGTCCTCAGCCCTTCAGCGGTGGCAGGTTGCCGATGACGGTCTCGGCGAACGTCTTCGCCGGGCCACACGGATCCTCGTGACTCTGGCGCAGTGAAGTGAACCGGACGATCAGCGTCTGCGCGTCGGCCGCAGCGACCCGGAAGTAGCAGCTGGTGCCGTCCACGTCGTCCTTGGTGCGGATCGCTGGCTGCCCCGCCACCTGGGTCACCTCGAGAACCGGAATCGTGTCTCGCTGGTTATAGACATTGCGCAGCACGTCGTTGCCGATGTCCACGAACACGGCGAACTCGCGGGTGTGCGCCTGGTCGCTCCACTCGCATCCAGTGCTGCCGACGACATCCCTGGGCCGGCCGGGTTGGTCGATCCGATTGGCTTCGAGTTGCGCCGGGGTGAGCAACAGGCACGGCTGTATGGCGGCCAGGTCCTTGGGATTTCGCACTGGCGGGATCAGATAGTCCGGTGCTCTGGTCGATGATCCCGACGCTGCGGACGGTCCCGACGCTGCGGACGGCCCCGACGCTGCGTCGGCATCGTCGGGCGGCCCGCTTCCCGCCGCACAACTGGCCAGCACAGCGGCCAGCGCCAGCACAGCCAAGACGGCACGCATCACATTCCGGCTCCCCCAGGCGCAGGTGAGTAACGCGCGGAGTCTGCCATGCACTCGGTTGGGGCGCACCGGTGACGGTTACTTGAAAGAGCCAACGGTTACTGAGGTTACTGAAAGAGCCTGAGTATCGATTCCACGATCCCAGCGATGATGCTGTATGCCAGCACCCCGAAGATGATCAACGCGATGAAGAAGAAGACAACCGCGCCCCCATCGGACCGGGTCTGCAGCGGCAAGCCCGGGCCTTGGCGGCCGGCTCGGCGACGGCGGAAGTCCACACGCTGCACGAGTGTGCGGGACCCGACTGCCAGCGGTGGGCGGTAACGCAGACCGCTGGGTCTGCGCGGCGGCTGAGCGGGCGGGACCGGCGCAGGGATGATCGGTCGTGGGCGGTGGCCCGGTGCGCCGGCCGGTGGTGGCCCTTCCGCTTGCGAAGCAGACGGAGTAGGCAGTGGTGCTGTGATATTTGTTGGGGAGACATTTGATGGGGGAACACTTGATGGGGGAACACTTGTTGAGGGGACATTTGACGGGGAAGTATTTGGCGGGGGAATATTTCCCTGGGGGACCTTGGGCTGGGGAACGTTCGGTGGGGCGACGCTCGGTGAGGCGGAAGATTGCTGTGCAGGCGCCGCACCAGGACCCTGGTCCACCGACCCAGTGGGATCCTCACCGAGTGCAGCGGCAATCGCCTCCCGGGCCACACGGGGATCCGGGATGGCGGGCAGCGTCAACGGTGGCATCCCCGGTGCGTCGCGCCAGTCGCTGCGCTCTGACGGGTCGGATCGCAGCTCGGGCAATTCTGTGCCATCAACCCCGGACAAGACATCCGACATCGGCTCGCTCACTACGCCATGGTGCCATGCTCTGACACCCTCGTGAGTGCGTCATGGTGTTAACACCATGACGCACTCACGAGCGGACGCGAGCGCCACTGCGCGGTGCTCGCGTCCGCTTCTCGGCGAGCAGCTCAGCGGCGCGCTCATCGGTGAGCGTTTCTACGTTGTCCCCCTTGCGCAGCGAGGCGTTGACGCCTTCTCCGTCGGTGACATACGGCCCGAAGCGGCCCTCCTTGACAACCATCGGCTTGCCAGTCACCGGATCCGGGGCCAGCTCACGCAGCGGTGGCTTGGCGGTAATTTTGCGGTCTCGGCGTTTGGGTTCGGCGTAGACCTTGAGCGCTTCGTCGAGGGTGACCGTGAAGATCTGTTCCTCGTCGGCCAGCGAGCGTGAGTCCTTTCCCCTCTTGAGGTAGGCGCCGTAGCGCCCGTTCTGCGCAGTGATCTCCTGGCCAGTGTCCGGATCGGTCCCCACCACCCGGGGCAGCGAGAGCAGTCGCAGCGCATCGTCCAGGTTCACCGTCTCCAGGTTCATGGATTTAAACAGCGAACCGGTCCGTGGTTTGGGCTTCTTGGTGGCACCCTTAACTGGGCCTTTGCCTGGGCTGGAGGCTGAGACCTCCTCGGGCAGCACCTCGGTGACGTAGGGTCCGTAGCGGCCCTCCTTGACGACGATTTCGTGCCCGGTCACCGGATCGGTGCCCAACGAGCGGCCTTCCACCGGGGTGGCGAAGAGCTTCTCGGCGATTTCGGCGGTCAGCTCATCGGGCGGCAGGTCATCGGGCAGGTTGGCCCGTTGCTGCTCTTCGCCAACGGTCCTTTCCAGGTATGGGCCGTAGCGCCCCACGCGGACGACCACGTCCCGGCCCCTATCATCGGTGAACAGCGGGATGGAGTTGACCTCGCGCGCGTCGATCTCCTCCAGGTTGGCCCCGACCAGCTTCTTGAGCCCACCGAAGCGGGCCACCGACATGGTGCCGGCCTCCGCCGAGCCGAAGTAGAAGCCGGTCAGCCAGTCGGTGCGGTGCTGTGCGCCGGAAGCGATGGAGTCCAGCTCATCTTCCATGGCGGCGGTGAAGTCGTAATCGACCAGACAGCCGAAGTGCTGTTCCAGAAGTCCGATCACGGCGAAGGCTGTCCAGGACGGCACCAGCGCCGAACCACGCTTCCACACGTACCCGCGGTCCTGGATCGTGTTGATGATCGAGGCGTAGGTGGACGGGCGGCCGATACCCAGTTCTTCGAGGGCTTTGACGAGGCTGGCCTCGGTGTAGCGCGGCGGTGCAGTGGTGGTGTGCCCCTCAGGTACCAGCTCTGTGGCGGTGACGCGTTGGCCCTCGGTCAGCTGAGGGAGCCTGCGCTCGGCGTCGTCGGCCTCTCCACCGGCCTCATCGTCGACGGTCTCGACGTAGGCCTTGAGGAACCCAGCGAAGGTGATAGTGCGACCGGATGCGGCAAACGTGCACTCCTCGCCACCCCCGGCTGAGCCGGCAATCTGGCCACCTGCCGACATGCCGGTGATCCGTACGCTCATGGTGGTGCCGCGGGCGTCGGCCATCTGAGAGGCGACGGTGCGCTGCCAGATCAGCTCATAGAGCCGGAACTCGTCGGCGTCCAGCGCGCTGGCCAACTGGCCTGGTGTCGCGAAGGTTTCCCCGGCGGGCCGGATCGCCTCGTGTGCCTCTTGGGCGTTCTTGACTTTGCGGGTGTACTGCCGCGGCCTGTCAGGCAGGTAACGCTCGCCGTAGAGCTCGCGGGCCTGGGCCCGGGCCGCCGCGATCGCCGTCTCCGACAGTGTGATGGAGTCGGTCCGCATGTAGGTGATGTAGCCGTTCTCGTAGAGCCGTTGGGCGGTGCGCATCGTCCGCTCCGCCGAGAAACGCAATTTTCGGCCGGCCTCCTGCTGCAGCGTGGAGGTCATGAACGGCGCATAGGGCCGCCGTGTATAGGGCTTCTCCTCGACACTCGAGACGGTCAGCGGGGCAGCCGCGAGCGCCTCGGCAAGACGCCCAGCGTACGCCTCATCGATGATCAGCAGATCGCTGTCGGAGCGCTTGGGCTGACCGTCCGGACCGAAGTCCCGTCCGGTGGCCACTCGACGGCCGTCGACGTCGACCAGCCGGGCCCCGAACGTGCGCGGCGCAGCAGTGTCGTCAGCGGTGTTCGACGTCGACTCCGACGTCGACAGCGTGGCGGCAAGATCCCAGTAGGACGCGGACACGAAGGCCATCCGCTCGCGTTCGCGCCGCACGATGATTCTGGTCGCCACCGACTGCACTCGCCCGGCGGACAACTTCGGCATTACCTTGCGCCACAGCACCGGGGAGACCTCATACCCGTAGAGCCGGTCCAGAATGCGCCGGGTCTCCTGCGCATCGACTAGATCCTGGTCCAGGCCGCGGGGGTTCTCCGCAGCTGCGCGGATGGCTGGCTCGGTGATCTCGTGAAAGACCATCCGGCGCACCGGAACCGTGGGTTTGAGGGTCTGGATGAGGTGCCAGGCGATGGCCTCGCCTTCGCGGTCGCCGTCGGTGGCGAGGTAGAGCTCGTCGGCACTTTTGAGCGCGTTGCGCAGCTCGGTGACCGTGGAGCGCTTGTCCGGGGAGACGACGTAGAGCGGCTCGAAGGAGTGATCGACGTCTACGCCCAGCCGCGCCCAGGACTCGCCCTTGTACTTGGCGGGCACATCGGCGGCACCCCGAGGCAGGTCCCGGATGTGCCCCCGCGAGGACTCCACGACGTAGCCCGATCCGAGGTAGGAGGCGATCTTGCGAGCCTTCGCGGGCGATTCCACGATCACCAAACGGCGCCCAGAACCGTTGGCAGCGCCGTTGGATCGGGCGCCGTGAGCGGTCCCAGAATAAGACGCAGAAACGGATACCGGACCGGGAGCAGCCGCGGTACTGCCACGCTTGCCACCGCCGGACGTGCCGCCCGGGCCTGCCGTCGTTCTCGATCGTGCCACGCTCTACTCACCTCGGTGTGCGACTCCTGATGCCCCGACCCCCGCGCCCCAGTGTGCACAACTTGGCAACCCCAGGAAGCAGTCAGCGTCGCATAACCCGCCGCGATCAACCAGCAATCTTGCGTGACGCCACGCGGGTCAATCAGCGCGGTGGACCCGCTATCGGTGACTCCCGCCAGCGCTCAGTCGCTGGCAGGCCGGCGCGTCCCGAAATGCGGGCGCCAGTTCCTTGTTGCTGGTCAGCTCCCGCATCTGGCTGCTGGCCGCATCGAGATCGGGGCCAGCGAGGTGGCTGGCCTTCTGCACGAAATCCGGATCTTTCGCATCCAACGCGGCGAGCTTCGCGCGCTGGTCACCGACGGTCCCGGCTGCGGTGGTGAAGAAGCTCACTGCGGTGTCCTGAATCCGTTTGCTGTCGGCGATCCGCGGCTGGCCGAGCTGTTCGAGCTTGTGGGCGGTGTTGGCAAACGCCTGCTGGGCGATATCAGAGAACTCGAGCAGCCCGTCCTTCTGGCCCTGCGGGGTCGGCTGCGCCTTCGCGATCGCGGACACTCCAGCGATCACATCACCGAGACCGCCGCAGAACGTGCCCGCCCAGGCCACCGGATCAGAACCCTGGGGGGCGGCCGGCTTCGGCGTGACGTTGGCGGAGCCGCATCCGGCCAGGGCCAGGGCGAGAGCCACGATGATGACGCCGGATCGGTGACGAGACGAAGGCACAACAGGAGTAACGATGAACCGATGGTGCCCGTGACGGAGGACTTACGCGACGACCTGGGCAGGCGGCGAGGTGTCCACCAGCGAGGTGGACCGCCGCTTGGACACCACCACCGCAATCACGATCACGGCTGCGGCGACCACGGCGATACCCACCCGCAGCGTGGATGCGTTCGGCAGCGCCGAGATCGTCACGATCGCTGGTGCGATCAACACCGAGACCAGGTTCATCACCTTGATCAGTGGGTTGATCGCTGGACCTGCGGTGTCCTTGAACGGGTCGCCGACGGTGTCACCGATCACGGTGGCGGCGTGCGCATCGGAGCCCTTGCCGCCGTGGTTGCCGTCCTCGACCAGTTTCTTGGCGTTGTCCCAGGCGCCACCGGAATTGGCGAGGAAGATCGCCATAAGGGTGCCGGTGATGATCGCCCCGGCCAGGTAACCAGCCAGCGGGCCCACGCCGAGGCCGAAGCCCACCGAGATCGGAGCCAGCACTGCGAGCAGGCCCGGAGTGGCCAGCTCACGCAGCGAGTCCTTGGTGCAGATGTCAACTACCCGGCCGTACTCGGGTCGCACCGACCCGTCCATGATTCCGGGATTGTCCCGGAACTGCCGGCGCACCTCGTAGACCACGGCCCCGGCAGCCCGGGACACGGCGTTGATAGCCAGGCCGGAGAACATGAACACCACAGCGGCGCCGATCGCCAGGCCGACCAGGACGTTGGGCACCGAGACGTTGAACACCGCGTCCAGGTTGAGGCCCGCGGCCGCAGACCGGATGGCGTCGCGGTA
>JAFAXZ010000340.1 GCA_019240665.1 Pseudonocardiales bacterium
GACGAGGAGTGTTCCGAGGTTGTTGGGCTGGGCGCGGACTCGATTCGGGCGTGGATGTCGATAAAGCCGTGTTTGTGGAGCAGGTCGGCCCAGGTGCTGGGTTCGTAGGCCCAGCGGTAGAGCCACACCTGGCGGCCGGTGAAGCCGTTGCCGTACATGCCCTGGAGGCCGTAGCTGCCCGGCACGGCCGGGGCATGGGAGAACACGAGTTTCCCGCCGGGGGTGAGCCGGTCATGGACGGCCGGCAGCAGCTGGGGGTCGGTGAACCACAGCGCTCCCCAGATCGAGTAAACCGCGTCCCACTGTTCCTCAGCGCTGGTGTCGCCAGCGCTGCGACCGCGTTACCGCGGCCACTGCCGAGCTCCAGCGTGGTGAGGGGTTCGCCGAGCAGTTCATCACCAGGGCCGTGGCCTTCGTACTGTGTCCAGCCGAAGGCGTTCTTGAGAGCCTCTTCGGGTGTCTCGTTGACGACGCCCTCGGCGTAGTGATCCCAGTAGCCCACGGGATCGGTGATGGTGGGCATGTGCTGGAGCCTCGCGCGGTGGGGGGCCAAGGGTCCGGTCACGCTACCGCCCGACTGGCGTGATCATGGGGAGGCTCCTGCGCGTACCGTCCAGCCGACGGCGAGGGGCCGAAACCTCCTTGGCTCCGGCCCCTCGCAGGTCCTGGTCAGTGGCAGTCGCTACCCGGATGACACGGTGTGCACTTGCTGAAGTCCTTCTCCCACAACGGCCAGTCGACCTGGAACCCGTTGGCCTCGATCACGTCAGCGGTTCGCTGCACCGAGCCGTCGCACTTGCGCTCGATCTCCGGGATGTGCTCCAGGAACTTCCCGTTGAAGTACCGGTGGCAGAACTCCCGATAGTTCCGCGTGTCGAGGATGAACGCGTGCACTGCGGCGTCCACCAGCTCACCGCAGCCGAGCTCGAGTTGCTGGCCGTGCTTCTCCATCGCGGTGATCAGATAGGCGATGGCCTGACCGAACAGCCGCTCGGCCATCACCGTGTCGAGCGGATTGTCCCGGACTAGGAGTTTGATCTCGCGCTCCCACACATCCGGCTCCACGAAGCTCTTCGGATCCCGCCAGGTCGTCGCCTCGGCCTGGCGAGTCTGTAGTGCTGCTGCCATGAAATCCTCCCTGAGCCTGGATTCACCGGCCGGTTTTGGTGATCGTTTTCTGGGTTGTGGTCGGTGTTGTAGATCATGGTTTCTGATTGGGATGTGCGGATGCTGCTGGTCAGACTGTGTGTGGTGGGACGTGGGTGGCGGTGAATAAGCCACTGAAGGCGTCTCGGTGTGGCCAGGTGGGTGTGGCCAGGTGAGGGGCAGCCGCAGGATGATGCGACGGGATCGTCGGGCGATGCGGGCGGGCACGGTGATCAGGTGGCGGCGCAGCGTGCCGGTGCGCGCTTTGGCGTGAAACAGGCTGACCAGGCAGCCGGCGCGCACAGACCGGAAGCCGGACCCGCTGCTGGGCAGCCGCAGGCAACCCAGCACGCTCAGCCAACCGCAACACCGGCACCAGACCAGCACACGACACCAGATTCGGTTCATTAAACCTCGCTGACACTACCGCAGCGATGGGGCAAGGCGGCCGCTCGTTGCGGGCCCCGGGCCGCATCCGCCCAAGCGCGAGGTACCAGTGGGCGAAGGTAATGGGTCTGGTCGCGGTGGAAGGTGGTGTCGCTGTCGCCCAGCTGGTAGCGCAGCCGTCACCGAGTCCGCGCACCACCAGGCTGATGACCCGTGCCGCGTCCGGGTGCGTCGAACACGTCGCGGCAGCTCATCGCCACCCCATCCGCAGCAGGACCTTGATCAGCTCGTCTTCCTCCACCGCGAACACACAGGCTCCGCTGAGGTGGGGATCGAACTCGATCCGACCATCCGGCAGCTTGCTCACCGCCACCGTGGTGCGTCCCCTCGGAGCCTGGTGCACCGAACAGGTGGCCGGCAGCACGATCCGGTTGCGGCGCCCAGCCGGCGGCGGTGGCTCGGCAGGGTTCATGTCCAGGTCTCTAGGACCTGGCAGGGCCGGCAGTAGCTGATGCGCCGGGCGGCCAGACTCGCCGAGATGATCCGGCGCCCACACAACGCCTCATAGCGGCCCGCGCCCTCGCGCAGGCCGGCCTCGAACGCCTCAGTGGTCAGCAGGTGCGCCCACCCAGCGCCATCGACCATCTCGGTCAGCGACCGCCGCAGCCCGGCGGGCGCCTGATGTCCTGCACCACGACCGCGACGCCACCACGGTGGTTGGTGATGCTTCCCGCTCATCCGACTCCCCTCGCTCGCACCCCCGCCGCTCGCCGAGCCCCCAGTCCCCATCGGCATCACGCAAGCACTGCACAGCTCAGCGCCGAGTGGCCGCGCCAGCAGCGCCACCTCCCGACGATCAGACATCGCTGGCCAGCGCCTGGTCGTGGCCACCGATCGGGTCTGTACCCGGATGCGCCACCGGCGGGCCGGCCTCCGTGGGCGCGGGCAGCCTCGCCCGAAGCCGCTCCAGCGCGGCGATGACGTGCCCGATGCCGGGCAGCAGGTCGGCTTCCTCCGCCAGCACCCGCACCAGGTGCTGCAGCAGGCTGACCCACCCCAGCTCGCCGTCGAAATGCACGCACCAGCAGCCGCCTGTGGCGGCGGCCGATCACCGTGCCCCGCTGGCCCAGCCGCGAGTGACGGGCTCCCCACCCGGCGGCGAGACCAACCTGCTCGACACGGCACCCCACCGGGATGTGCGTGTCCCGCGCGTCACGCCAACGGTCATAGGGTTGAGAGCTCACAAGAAACCCTGCTCAGGGCACTCCCTGCGGCCATGCAGCCCAGGCACGGCCCCCCTGACCCGCCACGCAGCGTGAGCCCCGCAGCGAAAATGAGACGACCACACAACGCCCGCGCACCTGGCGGGTGGGTGGCACCGCCGTGGCGGGTGCAGGTGGCGTGGATGACGCGTCGGTTCGGGCGGGGTCGATACTCGGTTTCTGGTGATTGCTCTGCTGTGCTCACCCGCAAGACAATGCGGTGAAGATCGAGCTAGTTGTCTCCGCTGTGGAGACGCAGCGCGCCCACACCGAAGCGGTTGCGCAAGCTATCCAGCTCCCACACCCGCCGGCGAGCGCGGCGGTCCAGCGTCAGCACAAGGTCTCGAGCAATGGGGTCATTGCGGATCCGTGTGGGCGCGATCCGGTCAGCTGCATCCAAGTGCCGGATGGCATCGCTGTCCCTGTCGCCCGCTGCCTGCGCCCAGGATCGTGCGAGGTCCACGTGCAATGCCGCGAGGCGGTCCTTGCTGCCGAGGGTATCCAAGTCGATCGGCTCCCGCTCGACTCGCTCGGCGGCCACCGGCCCCTGCCCAAGCTCTGCACCGATGGCAACACGCCAGACGTTGACATTGGTGGGGCCGAAGTGCTGTCGCAACCCGTTCCGCTCACCGGTGAGCACAGCGACCCGGGCGGCCTCGTCCAGATGGTCGGCAGCGGCGGCAGCATCGCTGTTCCGGGCCGCGAAATGGGCGCCCATGAGATGCAGCAGCCCGAACGTCTCGGCGCCGAGGGTGTCTCCGTCCCGGATGGTGGTCAACCGCTGCGCATCATCGAGCGCGCGGTCCAGCATTCGCACCGCGCGATGCCGGCCGCCAGTGCGTGCCACCGAAGGCGCCCTGGCGAACATGGCGAACGCCTCCAGCTCGGGCCGCTCGGTGATCAGGGCGGCTTCGAAGGAAGGTCCACTACTGAGCAGCCAAGGGCGTTGGCGAGGTCCTCGATCAGGCCGCGCCGGTTGAAGCCGCGCTTCCCGCGTTCCAGGGCGGACAGGTAGGGCTTGCTGATCCCGGCTAGCCCGGCCGCGACGTCGAGGCTCAACCCGCGCCGAGTGCGGATCCTCCGAGCGCGCGCACCTATCGCCGACGGGTCCTCAGCGTCCACCCACAAATCCTCTCGTCGCCAACTCCCCCGCCGATACCCCAGGGGAGCTACCCTGGAACCTCGGCGAAGAGGTGGCTTAAGGCTACGCGGCGCCTGGAGGCGGACACTGCGCACCGTGGACCCCAACGGCACGATCAAGCTCCTCGGCGTGATCCTGCGAGGCCAGCCAAACCTGCCCGCAGCAGCCTGCCAGGCCACCTGACGACCATGAACGATCGACATCCGCGGGTTTCCCGTAGCCAGGAATTCCCCGAATGGGCTACACCGGCAGGCCAGCCCGGTAGGCCATCCCGCGTAGCTCCCGGCCCACCGCGTTCCGACGTGACTTCGCCAGCAGCTCGGCGAGCACCTCGCGGATGATCGGATTCCGCTGGATGCGGTGGGGAGAGATCAGCTCGGCGCGGCGCAGCGCCACTACCGCCTCATCGTGGCGTCCCGGCAGCCGGGCCAGCGCCTGGCCATAGTCTGCCCAGTAGGCGACTTGACGCGAACGGTTGGCATGCGCTTCCGGGTTCATGCCCTCAGCGATACTCACAACCCGTTCGTGGTCCCCGAGCTCCAGCAATCCGGCGATGCGGTACAGGTCGACGTTGATTGGCCCGAAGCCCAGCCCGTAGGCGTTGCCCTCCCCGGTGCGCGCTGCCAGCTCTGCGGCGTTCTCAAGCGAGGCGTCCACGTCGCCGGTGCGCCTGTCCGCCGCAGCGACCACCGATCGGCGCAGCGCGAGGAAGCCTGCGAGCTGCATCGTGTCCGGGGTGTTCGTCGGCATGGTCACGGTGTCGAGCACGGCCTGCGCAAGATCGAATGCCCCATCGGCGAGCGCCACCCTCGCGCCAGCGGCAGCAACGAGACCCATCGGGGCCGCAGCGCCGTGCTCTTGGGCGGCTTGCCGGGCAAGCATGACGGCTTGCGAGCGCAGGTCGACCGAGGCACCCGAGAGACTCAGCCACGGCACAGTGGCTTGCGTGTGCAGCCATGCTGACAGCCCGAGTAGTTCGGTCATGTCCCGGCCAGCGGCGATGGTGGCATGCAGGTCCCGGATCAAGCAAGGCAGAGAAGCGCCGACCTCGCGTTCCCGATCGCACCGGCACAGAGCGTCGACCGTCGCTGTGACCCTGGCACGCAACGCATCCACGGGGAGCACCAGGCCGTCAGGCAGGTTATGGCTGACCGCCATCAGTGCCAGCCTCACCTCGTCCGTGGTGGAATCGGTGTGCCCGTTGGCCGGTGCGGGCACCGGCAGCCGCATCAGGTCACTCGGGGCGATCTGCAACGCGTTCGCCAGCGCGACGATCTCCGAGAGCTTGTCCAGTGCGCATTCTCCTCGCTCGATCCGGTCAAGTTGGGACTTGCTCATCCCGGCCAGCCCCGCGATCACCACCAGTGACTTGTCCCGGGCCTTGCGGACCTGCCGCAGCCGCGCACCGATCGTGCGCGCATTGTCGTCAACGTCCACCCGGGCCCTCTCCTTGCCGAGACCGATCCCCCTGCCGATGCCCCGGGGAGCTACCCCGGGGCGTGAACCTCGGCAAGGAGGTAGCGACAGGCTACGCCCGGCGGTCACCACCAGCTCGACCATCGCCCTCGCGGTGAGCGTGCGGCGAAGTGCCGCACGGGCTCGCCCCTTGACACCGCCCCCGCCCGGCGTACTCCCCTTGACGAAGTGAAGCCGCGGTGCCGAGGGGACCGGGGGGAGTCTTGCGGCTGTGATTCCTCCCGGCTAGCCAGTCTGCCGGGCACGGGTGATCACCGCCGCGCTAGGTGATCTTTGTTGGGGCACACTGGGGGCACGTGAGGTCGCCAAACACTGCGAGAGGTTGACAAGCAATGAGATGGAGACGCACAGGTCAGGGGCAGTATCGGCGCCCCGACGTGCACCCGATCGGTCCGGGTCAGGAATCGGTGTGGGATTACCCGCGTCCGCCCCGGGCCGAGCGGGTGTCGCGCCGCGCTCGGGTCGTGCACAACGGGACGCTGGTGCTCGACACCGAGGACGTGGTGCGCGTGCTGGAGACGTCGCACCCGCCGACTTACTACCTGCCGCGCTCGGAGTTCCGGGTGCCGCTACTGCCGGCGTTGCGGCGCACGATGTGCGAGTGGAAGGGCGAGGCGTGCTACGTCGACATGGAGGTGCCCGGTGTCGCGCCGCTGCGCGAGGTCGGGTGGTGGTACCCGCAGCCCGACTTGCGTTATCCCCAACTCACTGATCGGGTTGCCCTCTATGCTGATCGGTTCGATGAGGTGAGCCTGGACGGGGAACCGGTGACGCCGCAGCCGGGCGAGTTCTACGGCGGCTGGATCACCGCCGATGTCGTCGGCCCCTTCAAAGGCGGCCCCGGCAGCTGGGACTGGTGAGCCTTCGCCGGCAAAGCATCACAGGTTATCGAAGTAGTTGCACGCGGATGGGCAAATCGAGCTCAGCCCACGCGCGGTCTGCGGTCAGCACCTCGGCGGGAACGCTGCGGACGGTCAGCGCAAGGCAGCAGCGGTCGCCAAGGGACAGCGCTCGTCCGCCGTGCAGACCGCGTAGGGCACCAGCCAGCTCGGCGTCCTGCGCAAGCACGGGTTCTATCGTGACGCCGGCTGCGGTGAGCAGCTCTCGCAGCCGGCGCGCGTCGATGTTCACCTCCACGAGCTTGCCGACGACCTCGGCCAGGTTGGCGGTACCGAGCGAGCCGCGGGGCAGAGCTTCGGCTACCTGATCAGCGCCTGGTTCATCGTGAATGAGGGCCAGGATCGCGGAGGCGTCAAGGACGGTCACTCGGCAGCTGCGGCGGCGCGTCGCTCGGCCAGCAACTCGTCTACCAAGGATCGGGTCTGCGGGATTGTCGTG
>JAFAXZ010000342.1 GCA_019240665.1 Pseudonocardiales bacterium
TAGCGAAGCGCTTCATCCGTTCGGCGGCCGCCGGTGGCAGTCCGCGACCAGCCCACTCAGTCATCGGCGCTCTCCTGTTGTCGCCCAGCAGGGCTATCACCCCCACCATAAGCACCGGCGGCACGCCCCAAGCCAACGGGCTCGGCCGGTTACTCCCGGGCGCTGCACCGCGGCGGCCGTAGTCGGCTGGTTCCTGACTCGGCGCATCACGTCGAGCGTCGAGCGTCCCCGGGGCGGCGGCACAGTCGGGGAGCGTTGGCGAGCAGGCCGACCAAATAGACGTTGACGTTATTTGACTGAAACCATGATATCGCGTCTTCGGTTCGCTCGAAATCTAGCACAGGCATCGTGAGGACCATACCCTGACTCGCCCGAAACACCTCCGGGTGCGTCAGACTGGTGCGCCGATTTGTCAACACCAAACAGTCCGCGCCGGCCGCGTCCAGCGTCTGATCATCTTGCGGGAGTTCAGTGCGGTGTTCCGCTGGATGGCCAACACCTGTTTAATCCACCTGTTTAATCTTGGGATGTTGCGCACCGATCTGTCGAAGTTCCATCACTCCTGATCACATGACTGACTACCTGCGTCAACCACCCAGTGTAACGGGACTCACAGGATCCGCCCTATCTCTCGCAAAGACTACGCTGCATGGTGGCAATCAAGAAAGCTCTGGATGAAGCGGAGGAAAGTATGGCAGGGAGCCAGCCGGAGGAGTACCAGGTCCCTACCGGGGTGGGGCTGACCGCAGTGGGCGTGGCAGCGGCTCGCGCCGCAGAAAGCCGACGCAGCGACCGGCTGTTCAACGACCCCTTCGCCACGGACTTCATGACCGCCGCCGGGGCCGCGCTGCCCTTCACCGATCACTACCCACCCGCCATACCGGACAACGGTGATCTGTGGTCCTGGTTTGCCAGTTACGCGCCGATCCGCACTCGCTTCTTCGATGACTACTGTCGCGATGCCTGCGCGGCAGGCTGCCGCCAAGTGGTGATCCCGGCGGCTGGGCTGGATACCCGAGCGTTTCGCCTGCCCTGGCCAGCGGGGGTACACCTGTTCGAACTGGACACGCCCGAGGTGCTCACGTTCAAAGAAAAGGTGCTCGCCGAGCGAGACGCCACACCGGCCTGCCAGCGTGTGGCCATCAGTACTGATCTTCGCCAGGAGTGGCCTGCTGCTGTGGTCCAGGCAGGCTTTCACCCCGGTGAGCCCACCGCCTGGTTGGCAGAGGGACTACTCATGTACCTCACTCAGGACGAACGGGACCAGTTGCTCGACAGGATCGGGCAGCTGTCAGCACCGGGGAGCCGGCTGGCCATGGAATACACCGACAGGGCCACGATCCAACTTATGCGTGATGCCCTGGACGACTCGCCCTACTCTGTCTTTCTCAAGACCTTGTGGCACTCAGGTGGGCAGGAGAACCCCACGAGCTGGCTTGGCCGCCACGGATGGCAGGCTCAAGCGTACTCCGCCGTCGAGCGCGCCCAGTCCTACGGCCGACCCCTGCCGGATCCCACCGGCCCAGTAGCACAAGTAGTACGGGCAGGAGACGGCGGACTGATCATCGCACGACGGCCCTAGACCTGTGTTCGATCTGCCCATTCCCAGAGCGCTGGCCGATTGGCTACGCGAGCTCGCAGCCGGCGGACCGCAATGTTGATGGCGTCCCTGCTGGGCACCCCGGTCTCGACCGGATTCGTGGCCCGCGCCCTGGAACGCCTCGCCCAGTGCCTGACCGCGGCCGGGTTCGATGCGGTGATGCGGGCCGCGTTGCGTGCCGAGGACGTCATGTGCGCTGATGAGAACCCGACCACCGTGATTCACCATGACACCGACGGCGAACCGGTGGCTGGATCCCCGCACGCGGTCACCGTGCGGACCCCTGATGCGCGGCTGGTCTGAGCGCGGCTGGTCTGGGCGAGGCTGCCGCAGGACCCCAAACGACACCAAGCCGTCCCCGGCTACTGGCCCACACTGACCACGCGCGCCCGATACCACCACCTACACCCCCCACAGCATCACCGTGCGCCTCGACCGACTCACCACCCCCACGAGCACCCCAACACTCACCCGGCTCACGACCAACTCAACACCAACCCATCCCACATCCCCAGCGACCCCGCACTCTCACCTACGCCATCACCACACCATGATCAACATTCAATAGTGGCCACAAACCTTCTGGATGTCTGAGACCCCGGACGCCGCGCGGTGCCGCACTTCTCGTACTGCCACTTCCCTGAACTCGTGATCGAGTGTAAACTTTCGATTTTGTCGGCTTCATCGACCCAGGCAAGCTAGTTACGAACCCAATGGTTAAACGGTGGTGTTCCGAGTCTGATCGAGTGCCAGAACATTCCTCGCAGGGTTGGGGGTAACAGTGAATGAGTTAGGGGAGCCGCACCTCGGCGGCTGGTGGACGGGCCTGATCATCGGGTTAGTGGTCGTGGTGGTCGTGGTGGTCGTGGTCAGCGTGCTCCTGGTCCTTGCGTCCCGGATCAACGCGCAGGCGCGCGCAGCGGCTCGTGAGCTCGAGGGGACACGGTCGACCACGCAGCCGCTCGTGGAACTGGGCCGCACGAACGACACGCTCCAGAGCATCCTCCGGGGCGCTCGGACCGCACGAGAAGCATTGGGGGGATAACGATGGTCTTAGCTCTCGCCACCGAAGAGATCACGTTCTGGCAGGTTCTGCTGGTTCTCGGGGCGGTCGTGATAGTTGTCGTGATCGCGCTTCTTAGCCTGCTTCTTCGCTTTGTCCGCTCTATCGAAACCGGCGTGCAGCGACTGGGGGGCGTGGCGCAGGAGGTTGCCGGCAACACAGCCAACATCAAGGTCGCGCTCGCTGTCGCGGACACCCTGGATGAGATCGCAGACGAGGCGCGCCGCCACGCTCGGCTTTTGGGGGTGGGGACACGATGAGCACGGGACTGCTTGTGATCCTCACCGTCGTCGAGATCGTGGCCTTGGTGGTTGTATTGGCGCTGTTCGTTATTTTGATCACTCGCCGGCTGCGCTCCATCGCCAACGCCCTCGGACAGGTGAGTGGGGGGGTCATCAGGGCTGTCCAAGGGGACGTGTGTCTGGTTGGTGCCGGCGCCGCGATCCTGAACCGGAAGCTGAACGCGATCGCCGGCGCGCTGCCGGCGATCGCGGAGAAGGCCGAGTCGCTGCCTTCGCAGCGGACGCAGGCTCAGGACCCCGCGATAAGGCGAAGGTAAGACGAGGAGGCGACGATGGCACTGTGGTGGATCGGCAACGCGATCTTCATCCTGGTGGTCATACCCATCGTGGTGGTGCTCCTGCAGCGCCTGATGAGGTCCGCCGTCGACATCAGGAAGCGCATCGACACCATTCACGATCAGGCTGGGGGCATCGTCATCGCACTCGACGATGTGAAGCAGCTGATACCCACCCGCGACGCCGTAAAGCGGGTGGGGGCTGGCCTCACCCGCTATGTGAAGGCGGTTGACCGCATCCTGTGAGGAGCGAATTACCATGCCGCTAGCCGCTGTAATCACGATCATCGGCGCACTGCTCACCGTGCTGGTGCTCGCTGCCTACCTGATCAGTATTGCGCTCGTTCTCTGGCGCGTCAACGCCAAGCTCCACGCAATCACCGGTGGCCTCCAATTGGTTACCGAAAAGACCAAGCCAATCGGACCGATCGTTGGGGAGATCAACAATAGCCTTGCCGGAGTGGATAACGCCTTGCGGGCCGTGCTCGCCAAATAGCGAGGGCTGTC
>JAFAXZ010000349.1 GCA_019240665.1 Pseudonocardiales bacterium
GTACCCGTCAGGAAGATTCCCGCCAGCATGGCGGAGCAGGCGGCGTTGTACCGGTCGTTGCTGGATGGGCGGCGGGTGTTGGTGTTATTGGATAATGCTAGTACCTCCGAACAGGTTCGCCCACTGCTACCAGGCTCGCCGGATTGCCTGGCGGTGGTAACCAGCCGCAGCCGCCTATCCGGGCTCGTCGTCCGCGACGGTGCCCATCGAATGAATCTCGAGCCGCTGCCCTTAGCCGAGGCAATCATGCTGCTGCGGCACATCATCGGGGCGGTTCGCGTTGACACAGAACTGAATGCGGCTGCCGAACTCGCCCGACAGTGCGCCTATCTGCCGCTGGCGTTGCGAATCGCCGCCGAACGGGTCGCCAGCCGCCCTGGTCGCACGCTGGCTGACCTGAGCGAGGAACTTGGCGACGAACGTAACCGTCTGGATATGCTCGTCGCTGGTGATGATGACACGGCGGCCGTACGTGTGGTGTTGTCCTGGTCCTACCGGGCCCTGCCACCAGAGACCGCGCGTGTGTTCCGGTTGTTAGGCCTGCACGTCGGCCCTGACATCAGCCTCCCTGCCGCCGCCGCGCTCGCCGGCACCACCACTGCCCAGGCACGACAATTGTTGGATCACTTGACCGGCGAGCATCTGTTGGAGGAGACCGGGCGCGAGCGGTACCGGTTCCACGACTTGTTACGCGTCTACGCGGCCGAACGCGCCGCTACCGAGGAGACAGACCACGAACGTGGCAATGCTGTGCGCCGCTTGCTCGCCTGGTACCTGCACACCGCTGATGCCGCCGGACGTATCCTCACCTCACAATGGCGTTGCGTCCCACTCGATCCTCCGGAAGCGGGTTTTCTGCCATTGGCCTTCACCACCCACCACCAGGCACTGAAATGGTGCGAGGCCGAACGTGCCAATCTGGTGGCCACCACCCGGCACGCCGCAGAATATAGTCAGCATGTCATCGCCTGGAAGCTCCCGGCTGTCTTGTGGGGCTTCTTCGCCATGCGCGCATACTGGGCCGACTGGATCACTACCCACGAGATCGGCCTCGCCGCGACTCACTACCTGCACGACAGACACGGTGCAGCCTGGATCGCGAACAACCTCGGTGATGGCTACCGAGGCCTTAAGCGGTTCAACGACGCCATCAACCACCTGCAGCAAGCACTAGTCGCCTGGCGCGAACTCGGCGACCGCTGGGGCGAAGGCTGGACCCTATACAACCTTGGTACCCTCTACCGGAGCATGGGGCGGTTCGACGAGGCCTTCAAGCACTACCACCAAGCCCTCGCCAGGGGCCGCGAGATCAACGACCACTGGGGCGAAGGCTGGATCCTGCACAACCTCGCTACCACCTACCGTCACCTAGGACGATTCGACGAAGCCGTCGAGCACTACCACCAGGCCCTCATCGTCCGCCGCGAGATCAACGACCGCTGGGGCGAAGGGTGGACCCTGCACCGCCTCGCTATCACTTACCGAGTCCAGGGACGATTCGCCGAAGCCGTCGAGCACTACCACCAGGCCCTCATCGTCTACCGCGAGATCAACAACCGCTGGGGCGAAGGCTGGATGCTGTACAACATTGGCGAGCTCTTACACGACACCGGCCGTCCGGCGGCAGCGCGCGCCTCCTGGCGGCACCAGGCACTGGCCATCTTCGAGGAACTCGGCGACCCCCAGGCAGTTGAGGTGCGCGCCCGCTTGGAAGCCCTCGACAACGACGATCCTGACCAGAGCTCTGTGCCGCATCACCATTCACGAGCGCATCAACGCGCGAAGTGTTCCCAGCCTCCTGGACCTTCGTAGGGCCGGCCGTCGACGGTCACGCCGCGGCCCTGGAGCACCACGCCAAGCTCCGTCCACCCGGCAGGCAACGCAACATCAGCGGGGAAACACGCCAGCAACGCGTGGTCTTCCCCCCCGGTGAGCACCCAGTGCCGCGCGTCGGCGCCCAACGCTGAGGCCACCTCAACCAGCCTGCCGGCGACCGGCACCGCCGCCGAATTGATGTCGATGCCGACGCCGGAGGCCTCAGCGAGGTGCCCAGCGTCGGCGAGCAGGCCATCCGAGATATCAATCATCGCCGTGGCGCCCGCCGTGGCGGCCTGCGGGCCGGCGCCGTAAGGAGGCTCCGGCACTTGGTGGGCACCTACCACCGCCAGCGGAGATCGGAACCCCCGGCGAAGCACGGCAAGACCCGCAGCGGCCCAGCCCAGCCTGCCGCACAACCCGAGCACGTCCCCAGGCCGGGCCCCGGATCTGGTGACCGGCGCCCGGCCCCGCAGGCCGCCCAGCGCGGTCACCGACACCACGAGCTCAGCTGAGCTGACCACATCGCCGCCGACGATGCCGGCACCGGCCTGCCCGGCCTCCTCCCACATCCCGGCAGCCAGGCCATCCACAGTAGACACCGGGGTGCACCCGGGCATGGCCAGCCCGACGACCAGGGCGATGGGCACCGCACCCATTGCCGTCACATCAGCCAGGTTGGCGGCCACCGCCTTGCGCCCAACCTGGTGTGGCGTAGACCAGTCCAGCCGGAAGTGCACTCCCTCGACGAGCACGTCGGTGGTCACCACCACCCGACCGTCCGCAGCGGCCAGCACTGCGGCGTCGTCCCCCGGGCCGAGCACGGTGTCCGGTGGTAGTCCCCGGCCCGCGGTGATCCGGGCGATGAGTCCGAATTCGCCCAGCTCGGCTACCGAGCCTGGGTCAGACGTCGGCGGGTCAGGGGGGCACCACCGGCAGCACACACGCCTCACACTCCCAATCCAGGCGGTAGGTTCCGTTCCTATCCCGATGCAGTCCTATCCCGAGGGAACCGACGAGACGAAGGGCCACGCCGTGGTTCAGGCATACATCCTCATCCAGACCGAGGTCGGTAAGGCCGCCGCGGTGGCCGCGGCGGTATCGAGCCTGCCCGGCGTCGCGAGCGCGGAGGACGTCACCGGCCCCTATGATGTGATCGTGCGGGCGGAGGCCGCCGACGTGGATCAGTTGGGCCAGCTCGTGGTGGCCCGGGTGCAGACGGTGGAGGGCATCACCCGCACGTTGACCTGCCCCGTCGTACACCTGTCCTGACGGTGGTCGGCGTGTTCTCCTACCTCGCCGCGCGGCCGGCCGACACCCCGCGTTGGCCGCTCGGGATCGCACTGGCCCTGGCGGTGGCGCTGGTGGCTGGGGTGCTCATCGCTGCTGCGATGGTGCGCAACCAGCCTCTGGGTCCGCTGGGGTTAGCCCCCCTCCCTGCTCCCTCGGCCGGTTCCGCAGATTGCACGCGGCTGCTGACCGCCCTGCCCGAGAAGCTGGACGGGGGCGAGATGGGGGCCTTGGAACGCCGACAGCTTGCCGCACCGGTTCCTGCGGGCGCGGCCGGCTGGGGTGAGCCACCGGTGGTGCTGCGCTGCGGGCTCGACCGGCCTGCCGAGCTCACCGCAACCTCCCGACTGCTGGACGTCTCCGGAGTGCAATTCCTCGAAATCGCCAATCCTGGCATGAGCACCTGGGTCGCGGTCGACCGACCGGTCTACGTCGTCGTGGCCCTGCCACCCACGAGCGGCAGCGGGCCGCTGCAGCAGATCGCCACCGTGATCTCGAACACCCTGCCACAGCGGGACGTGGACGTCCCACACTGATCGCGCTACAGCCGGTACAATCCGGCCAATACCCGCTCCATCATCGAGAGGTCCGGTGCGCTCCCCCAGCCCATGGGATTGCGGTGCACGGACACCAAGCCGGTGTCGATCATGTCAGCGAGCAGTACCCGGGCCACCCCCAGCGGCAGCGCGAGCAGGGCCGCAACCTCGGCGACCGAGCGGATATCGGCACACAGCTCAGCGATCGCGGCATGCTCGGCGGAGCAGAGCGCTGTCATGTCTCGACCTTCGTCGCTCGTGGACACCAGCGTCTCGACGGCGAGGTCCTGCACCGGCCGAGTACGCCCTCGGGTCCAGGAGTAGGGACGGACGGCGAATCGGAAGTCCTCCGGCCCATCCCCTTCATTGACTGCCCACTCGTCGGCTGCCCACTCAGCGGTCGCCTCACCGATCACGGTACCGGTGGGAGGCTCGACCGTGTCGCCAGCGGCGTCGGTGGATTCGTCGACGACGTGATCGTCTGGTTGTGCGTGCCGGGCTCGATAACCGTCCTGGCCCGAACCCAGTGCCATCTCGTCGGATCCGTCGATCAAGGCCACGGCCTGATCCACGGCAGGGTTACCGGTGCCGTTGCTTCCGAATGGGACGAACAATCGCGAGCCTCCACGCCTGAAGTCAGGACCCCGCGGGGCACACCAGTAGCCGCACGGGTGACCCCACGGGCCTAACTACTCATTCATGATTAGGTCGCTGAAGTTCACCCGTTTGACGTAACGAGAAGATCGAATCAGCGGTTCAACGCAGTCCGGTGCCGCGGGCAACCGCAGTGTCGATCAATATGGACAGCAAACAAGGGTAGTCCACACCGGTCACTGCCCACATCCGGGGATACATCGAGATGGGCGTGAAGCCGGGCATGGTGTTGATCTCGTTGACAGTCACCGCACCGTCGGGTCCGACGAAGAAGTCAACCCGAGCAAGACCCTGGCAATCCAGCGAGCGGAACGCCGCAACGGCCATCGACTGCAGCTCGGCAGTGACGTCATCATCGAGCTTGGCGGGGATGTCGAACTCGCACACGTCGTCGAGATACTTGGCGTCGAAGTCATACCACCCCGCGGAGTCCTCAGCCACCACACGGATCTCCGCGGGCAGCGATGCCTCGATCCGGCCATCGGGGAACTCCAGCACCCCGCACTCGACCTCACGGCCGATCACCGCCGCTTCGACGAGCACCTTGGGATCGACAGCGCGAGCGGTGGCGATCGCCGAGGGCAGCGTGGACCAGTCCACCACCTTGGTGATGCCCACTGATGAGCCCGCTCTAGCCGGTTTGACGAAGACCGGCAGGCCCAGCCGTTCGCGCTGCTCCGCGGTGAGGGTCACGTCATCGCCGCGGAGCACCACGGTGTCGGTGACCGGCAAGCCCGCGACGCGCAACAGCTTGCGGGCGAACTCCTTGTCCATTCCGGCCGCGCTGGCCAACACACCCGAACCGATATAGGGCAGGCCGGCCAGCTCCAGCAGCCCCTGGATCGTGCCGTCCTCACCAAAAGCCCCATGCAGCACCGGGAACACCACGTCGACCCCGGAGAGCACCTCGCCAGGCGCCTCGCCCGCGAGGCGCACCAGTTCCCGCCTGGTCGGGTCACCGGACGGAGTGAGCGCGGCGGCGCCGTCCACGGCGGGCAGCGTCCGGTCCCGGATCGCCAGTTCGGCCGGCTCGCCGGTATCCAGAACCCAGGCGCCCTCAGGACTGATGCCGACCGGGATGACCTCGAATCGAGTCCGGTCCAGGTGGGTCAGCACACTTCCCGCTGACACGCAGGAGATCGCGTGTTCGCTGCTGCGGCCACCGAAGACGACGGCGACGCGCAGCTTGCGATCCGTCATGGCGGCACCCTACTCCCGGTGATCTGGGGTTCCGGTGATCTGGGGTTCCGGCGGTCCTGGCGTCGCCGCCAACAGCTCAGTCAGCCGGCGGTGAGGGCGTCATACGCCTGCGTCGCGGTGAGGCGCCGCAGTCGCGAGCGCGCCTGCGCCAGCATCTCCTCAACGCTGAGCGCCCCGGCTGGCCGGCTCACCAATCCACGCCGGCCTGCTCCACGGCCAGGTGGCGCAGCCCCGACGGCTCCAGCCGGTAGCGATTCATCACGGTCAAGGCTGGGGTGTAGACGTGCACGCTCACCGCGGGGATGGAGCCGGTGTTGGTCACTTGGTGAACGTAGTGCGGACCGAAGGCGCGGCAGCGCCCGGCATTCAGCGTCCGGGTGGTCTCCACCGGCGACCGGACCAGCTTGGCGGCAACCACCCGTTCGGTCAGCGTGCCAGCGGCGATAGCGAAGGCACCCGACGCCGGACCGTGGTCGTGCAGATCGGTGCCCTGGTCAGGCAGCCAGGACAGCAACCACACCTCATGCTGTTCCGTTCGTTCGAGCAGCCGGTACCAGCGGGTGTCGGTGCGGTAGTCCAGCAGGGGACGCCACCGCTCGGGGTGCGCGGCCAGGGTCATGGCGAGGCTGGTCGGGCCGCCGGGACGAGCCATATCAGGAGCCGGGACGGTGAGGTAGGGCACGGCGTACATGAGAGAATTCCTCCGCGGGATCGGTGAACCGACCGCGCAGAGGCCACCACCCGGACAGGGCGGGCCGGCAAGGAAACGCGGTCAGCGGGACAGGTTGCTCACCGCGCGGGACAGAGCGCGCTCGCCACCCGGCGCAGATCCACCGGGGACCGCCGGACAAAAGCGACAGAGCTGCTCACACGTGAGATAAAACCAGCCGATGGCCGTCCCGGTCAAGGGTCTCAGCCTGCCGCGCTCCAGCGGGCGGCAGATGACGGCAGATGACGGGGTGGCGACTGTGGAGCCCACCACGAGCTTGCCCTGCGCGCGGTGTGCGACCCTTCAGGGCGGCGGCCGCCGCGGCGAACGCGGTAGTGGTGGGGTTGTCGATCCGCGAATAGGAGTACCCGGCGATCCGACCGCCGGGTATCATGCTCTCTTGCCCCGCACCTTGGGGAGCACGACGCGTACGTGAACGTCGGCCAGCTGCTTGTCAGAGACTGCACCGGGTGCGCCCATCATGAGGTCCTGGGCATTTTGGTTGAGCGGGAAGGCAATGGTCTCGCGGATGTTCGGCTCGTCGGCGAGAAGCATCACGATGCGGTCGATGCCGGGAGCGATGCCACCGTGCGGCGGGGCTCCCAGGCTGAGCGCTCGCAGCATTCCACCGAACTTTTCCTCGACGTCCTCCCGCGAGTAACCGGCGATCTCGAAGGCGCGGTACATGACATCTGGACGATGGTTACGGATAGCACCCGACGACAGTTCCAGACCGTTGCATACGATATCGTACTGCCACGCAAGGATATCCAACGGGTCCATGGTGTTAAGCGCATCAAGCCCCCCCTGTGGCATCGAAAACGGGTTGTGACTGAATTCGACGCTCCCGTCCTCGGCCCGCTCGTACATGGGGAAGTCAACGATCCAGCAGAACCGGTATGCACGTTCGTCGAAGAGACCCGCCCGGCGACCGACCTCGACTCGAACCGGCGCCATGACCCTATTCAGCGCGTCGAGTGTATCCGCAGCATAGAGGAACATGGCACTGCCGGGTTCGCTCTTCGTTTCGGCCAACAACTGGTCGCGTACCTCGCCGACAAACTTGGCGATTGGTCCGCTGAAGCTGAGGTCATCATCGACCTTCAACCACGCGAGCCCTTTTGCGCCCTGCCCCACGGCGAACTGCTCGACCTTGTCGAAGAAGGAGCGCGGCCGATCCGCAAGCCCAGGAACGCTGATCGCGTGCACACGTTTGCCGGCGAACGCCTTGAAAGCGCCGACGGAAAACACCTGGGACACGTCTACGATCTGTAGCGGAACGCGAAGATCTGGCTTGTCCGTGCCATACAACAAGATTGCATCACGATACGCAATGCATGGGAACGGGAAAACTACATCCCGCCCGGGGGCAAAGTCCGTAAATAGTTCAAAGAGGACCTGCTCGACAACCGCGAATATCTCTTCCTGCTCGACGAAGCTCATTTCTAGGTCGAGTTGGTAGAACTCACCTGGCGATCGGTCGGCACGGCTGTCCTCGTCGCGGAAGCACGGCGCAATCTGGAAGTACCTGTCAAAACCCGCGACCATCAACAGTTGCTTGAACTGCTGTGGCGCCTGCGGCAACGCAAAAAACTTACCCGGATACAATCGTGACGGAACCAGAAAATCCCGCGCCCCTTCCGGGCTGGAGCTGGCGAGAATCGGGGTCTGGAATTCCGTAAAACCGAGCGCGTTCATCTTCTGCCGCAACGCCGCGACGACGCGGGCACGGAGCATCACATGAGAGTGCATCCGCTGACGCCGGAGGTCCAGAAAGCGATAGGTGAGTCTGAGCTCCTCGGACACCGGTTCCTCGGGAAAGACCGTGAACGGCAGGTCCGCACACGTACCAAGCACCTCAAAATCTGCGACCTCGACCTCCACCTCACCGGTGGGTAGATCTGGGTTTATGTTCTCAGCTCGCCGAGCCAACACCGAACCGTCGACCCGTATCACAGTCTCCTTCGACATCCGAGCCAACTGCTCGAACACCGGCGAGTCGGGACGGGCCACCAGCTGCACGACGCCGTAATGGTCACGCAGATCGACGAAGAGTAAACCGCCCAAGTCCCGTCGGTTGTGCAACCACCCGGACAGCCGCACCTGGTCGCCGACGTCCGCCCTGGTCAGTTGGCCACAGGTATGCGTTCGATAGCGATGCATGAGATCACCAGGGAAGAGTAGCGGCATGGACGGTCCGACCAGGCAATGCTCTCACCGATGCACAGTGACCAACGGATCGACTGTCGAACACGTACCTCACATGAGGCATGTCAGGGTTTGCCACGAGCACAGCCTAGGCCACAGCGGGGGCCCTGGCGTTGCCAGCGCCGGAGCCCCAGCATGGCGACGACGGACGTGGTGCCCCTGGACTGCTGGATACGCACGCGTCATTCCGGTCCGCGTGCGCGGCCGAGCAGTTCACCGGCCATCTGCCGGGGTGACTGGCCGTCGTAACAGACTCGGCGCACCCCGTCGGCGATGGGCATCTCAACGCCACAGCGCGCGGCCAGGCCCTGGATCGACAAGCAGGACTTAACACCTTCGGCCACCTGGCCATGAGTGGCCTGCTGGGCCTGCTCGAGGGTGTCACCCAGCCCGAGCCGGTAGCCGAAGGAGCGGTTACGAGACAGCGGTGAGGCGCAGGTGGCCACCAGATCGCCGAGACCAGCCAGTCCCGCGAAGGTCATCGGGTCGGCACCCAGCGCCGCACCCAGCCGTCCCATCTCGGCCAGCCCTCGGGTGATCAGCGTCGCCAGCGTATTGTCCCCACATCCCAATCCAACAGCCATTCCGCACGCCAGCGCGATGACGTTCTTGCATGCACCACCGAGTTCGCAGCCAATCACGTCGGTGTTGGTGTAAGGCCGAAAGTAACCGGTCCCACAGGCGTGCTGCACCGCAACGGCACGGTCGTGGTCGGTGCAGGCGACCACACTCGCGGTGGGCTGCTCGGCAGCAATCTCGCGAGCCAGGTTGGGTCCGGACACCACCACCACGTGGTCGGGCGCAACAGCGGTGACATCGATCACGACCTCACTCATCCGCTTGAGGCTATCCAGTTCGACGCCCTTGGCGAGGCTCACCAAAGTGGCCTCCGGTGGAATCGACTTGTGCCACTCACGCAGGTTCTCGCGCAGCGTCTGGCTGGGTACGGCAAAGACCACGGTGTCCACGTCGTCCAGCGCCGCATCCGCCCGCACGGTGGCCTGCAAGGAAATCGGCAGCGCCACCCCCGGCAGGTAGTCCGGGTTGGTATGCCCGTGGGCGACCGCGTCGGCTACCTCAGTCCGACGGGCCCAGAGCACGACGTCCCGGCCCGCGTCGGCGAGCACCTTGGCGAACGTGGTGCCCCATGAACCCGCGCCCATCACCGCGATTCGCTGCACCGCCAGGGTCATAGCGCCTGCTCCTGGCGCACCTCAGCAAGCAGGTCGCGGATCTGGCCCATCACCCGGTCGGTGACCTCCCGCAGCAGAGGCCCATCCACTGGTCGCCGCCGGAAATCGGAGAGATCGATCGGTGGTCCAGCTCGCACAATCACATCGGTCCGGGGCAGCGGGCGGAACCGCCTGCCGTAGTGGTCATAGACTCGCTGCGTGCCCCAGTGCACCACCGGCACCACCGGCACGTCGCTGTGCAGCGCCAGCCGGGCGACCCCGGTGTGCGCCATCATCGGCCAGTGATCCGGGTCCCGGGTGACGGTGCCCTCGGGGTAGATCAGCACCGCCTTGCCCTCGACGAGTGCCTGCTCGGCGTACCGCAGGCTTTCGCTGGCCTCGGCGCTGCCGCGGTGCACCGGAATCTGGCCTGCGTCGGCCATCACCCGACCGACCACCGGGATCCGCCACAGATCCTGCTTGGCCAAAAACCGGGGAATCCGGCCCCTGCGGTGCAAGAACACCCCGGTGTAGATCGGGTCCAGGTAGGAGATGTGGTTGCACGCCACCAGGACCGGCCCGACCTCCGGAATGTGCTCGAGGCCCTCGAAACGTCGCCGTCCCAGCAGGCGGGTGAGCGGGTAGAACACCACGATGCACAACCCGATCAACGGGCTGGCCTTCTCCCGTGCCACGCCATCCTCCTCGCGCTGATCGTCAAGCGTGTGCTGATTGTCAAATCGGGACCAGCTTGCAGGGTTGGCAACGTGAGGCGAAGTCTTCCCTGCCGCTGGATCGCCCGTTCCAGCGGCCGCCAGCGCGGGAGGAGCGCGGGAGGATGGGAACATGCCCGTGGACCTGCTCGTTCCGGTGAAACCACTCGCCAGGGCCAAGACCCGGCTGCGGGGGGCGGCCGATGGCGGAGCTGGTGCTCCCGAGGCGCACGCCCGGTTGGTCCTCGCACTAGCCCGGGACACCCTCGCTGCCGCGGCTGGTGCGGCTGTGGTCCGTCGAGCAGTCGCGATCTGCTCCGACGCGGAGGTATGCACCGCACTCGCGGGCGACGGGGTGCACGTGATCCCCGACGAGCCGGCCGCTGGCCTCAACCCGGCCTTGCGGTACGGGGAAGCCGTGCTCCGCACGGCGGACCCCACCACGACGGTCGGGGTGCTGCAGGCCGACTTGCCGGCGCTAAGCCCGGAGGAGCTGGACTGCGCCGTTCGCTGCGGCCTAGCCATCGGTGGCCGAGCGTTCTGCACCGATCGCACGGGCACCGGGACAACCCTCCTGCTCGCCCCTGCGGGGCAGCCTTTGGAGCCCCGCTTTGGAGTCGGCTCGGCGGCGGCGCACCGGGCCACCGGCGCTCGGGAGCTCTCCGGTTTCTGGCCAGGGCTGCGGTGCGACGTCGACACCGCGGCCGATCTGGCCATCGCGCGCGGCCTAGGCCTCGGTCGGTTCACTCGCGCCGCGCTGGGCAGGCCTGGGTTCGACGCTGGGCCGCCTGGCTGACGCTGTCCCCCCTGGCTGACCACTGATTGTCCCCGGAACTGGCGTGATACGGAACAATGGCGGGGTGAGCCAGCACCTCACTCCGCTGACCGCCCGTGCCGCACCGATTGCCGACGGTGCCGCGCCAACGGTGCCGCCCGCTCCCCCAGCGGCGACCCCAGTGCCAGCGGCCACCGACCTGCCTGATGACCGATACCTCAACCGGGAATTATCCTGGCTGGACTTCAACGCCCGGGTGCTCGCGCTCGCCGAGGACGCCAGCCAGCCGCTGCTGGAGCGGGTCAAGTTCCTGGCAATCTTCGCGTCGAATCAGGACGAGTTCTCCATGGTGCGCGTCGCCGGGCTCAAGCGCCGTGAAGAGGCCGGACTGCCTGTACGCAGCGCAGACGGACTGTCCCCGCGGGAGCAGCTGGCCCAGATCGCGATGCGCAGCCGGGAACTCGCCGAGCGCCAAGCCCGGATCTACCTCGACTCGGTCCGTCCGGAACTGGAGAAGCGCGAGATCACCTTCGTCACCTGGTCCGAACTCGACGATCAGCAACGGCTGCGGCTGTCGGGTTACTTCTCCGACCAGATCTTCCCGGTGCTCACCCCGTTGGCGGTGGACCCCGCCCACCCATTCCCCTACATCTCCAACCTGTCGTTGAACCTGGCCGTGATGGTGCGTGAC
>JAFAXZ010000356.1 GCA_019240665.1 Pseudonocardiales bacterium
GCGATCCGGGAGGAACTGGTGACCTCGCTGCACGCGCAGCTCGGTGCCCAGCCCAACCTGCTGGTGGCCGACGCCGACTCCTGCCGGCGGATCGTCCTGCCGTTCCCGGTGCTGGATAACGACGAGCTCGCCAAGATCGTCCACGTCAACGACGACGGTGACCAGCCGGAGTATCAGTCCTACACCGTCAAGGGCTGCTACCAGGTGCACGGCGGTGGCGCTGCGCTGGTCCGTCGGCTGGATGAGGTCCGCGCCGAGGTCTCCGCCGCGGTCGATGACGGTGCGCGGCTGATCGTGCTCTCCGGCCGGGGCGCCGACCCCCAGCACGCCCCGATCCCCTCCCTGCTACTCACCGGCGCGGTGCACCACCACCTGGTGCGGTGCAAGACCCGCACCCAGGTCGGCCTGATCGTCGAGTCGGCGGACGCCCGCGAGGTGCACCACGTCGCGCTGCTGATCGGCTACGGTGCGGCGGCGGTTAATCCCTACCTGGCGATGGCCACCGTGGAGGACCTCGCCGAGCGGGGCGCACTGGGCGAGGTCGACGCCAAGACCGCCACCCGCAATCTGATCAAGGCGCTGGGTAAGGGTGTCCGCAAAACGATGTCCAAGATGGGCGTGTCCACCGTGGCCTCCTACACCGGTGCGCAGATCTTCGAGGCGATCGGGCTGGGATCCGAGGTCATCGATTCCTGCTTCACGGGTACCACCTCCCGGCTCGGCGGGGTCGGGTTCGACACGCTGGCCGATGAGGTTGCGAGGTGGCACCGCCGGGCCTTCCCGACCGACGGGGTGCATGCTCCGCACCGGGAGCTCGCGATCGGCGGTGACTACCAGTGGCACCGCGAGGGCGAGCCGCACGTCTTCTCCCCCGCCACGGTGTTCAAGCTGCAGCACTCCACCAGGGCGGGCCGCTACGAGGTGTTCCAGGAGTACACCCGGCTGGTCGACGACCAGGCACAGCGGCTGATGACCCTGCGCGGGCTGTTCGCGCTTCGCCAGGGACTGCGCCCGCCGGTGCCGATCGAGGAGGTGGAGCCGGTCAGCGAGATCGTCAAGCGGTTCGCCACCGGCGCCATGTCCTACGGATCCATCTCCAAGGAGATGCACGAGGTGCTGGCCATCGCGATGAACCGGCTCGGCGGCAAGTCCAACACCGGTGAGGGCGGCGAAGACGCCGACCGTTACACCCCTGACGCCGACGGGAACCTGCGCCGCTCGGCGATCAAACAGGTGGCGTCCGCCCGATTCGGCGTGACTAGCGAATACCTGGTCAACGCCGACGACCTGCAGATCAAGATCTCGCAGGGGGCCAAGCCGGGCGAAGGTGGGCAGCTGCCCGGCACCAAGGTGTACCCGTGGATCGCCAAGACCCGGTACTCCACTCCCGGCGTGGGATTGATCTCGCCGCCACCGCACCACGACATCTACTCCATCGAGGACATCAAGCAGCTGATTCACGACCTCAAGAACGCCAACCCGCGGGCCCGCGTGCACGTCAAGCTGGTGAGTGAGGTCGGAGTCGGCACGGTGGCCGCCGGGGTGGCCAAGGCGTACTCCGACGTGGTGCTCATCTCCGGTCACGACGGCGGCACCGGGGCCTCACCGCTGTCCTCGATCAAGCACGCCGGCACGCCCTGGGAACTGGGCCTGGCCGAGACGCAGCAGACGCTGACCGCCAACAAGCTGCGCGATCGGATCGTCGTCCAAACCGACGGGCAGCTCAAGACCGGTCGCGACGTCGTGATCGCCGCGCTGCTGGGCGCCGAGGAGTACGGCTTCGCCACCGCACCTCTGGTGGTCTCGGGTTGCATCATGATGCGGGTCTGCCATCTGGACACCTGTCCGGTGGGTGTGGCCACCCAGAACCCGGTGCTGCGCGCGAAGTTCACCGGCAAGGCCGAGTATGTGGTCAACTTCTTCGAGTTCATCGCTCAGGAGGTACGCGAGTACCTGGCGGCGCTCGGTTTCCGCAGCCTGGAAGAGGCCATCGGGCGCACTGAGATGCTGGACACCCGTCCGGCGATCGACCACTGGAAGGCAGCCGGGCTGGACCTGTCGCCGATCCTGCACGTGCCCTCCGATGTGGATCCCGCGGCACCGCGGCACCGGACCAGGGAGCAGGACCACGGGCTGGGCGCGGCGCTGGACAACACCCTCATCCAACTGTGCGAGGGCGCGCTGGCCGGCGGGGAACCGGTGCGGTTGGACCTGCCGGTGCGCAACGTCAACCGCACGGTGGGCACCATGCTGGGCTACCAACTGACCCGCCGCTGGGGTGGGGTGGGGCTGCCCGAGAACACCATCGACATCACGCTGACCGGATCGGCCGGGCAGTCCTTCGGGGCGTTCCTGCCACGCGGGATCACCCTGCGGCTGGTCGGCGACGCCAACGACTACGTCGGCAAGGGCCTGTCCGGCGGGCGGATCACCATGCGCCCGCATCCCGACGCGCAGTTCGTTGCGGAGCACAACATCATCGCCGGCAATGTGATCCTCTACGGCGCGACGTCCGGGGAGATGTTCCTGCGTGGGGTGGTTGGGGAGCGCTTCTGCGTGCGCAACTCCGGCGCGCTGGCCGTCGTCGAGGGCGTCGGTGATCACGGCTGCGAGTACATGACCGGCGGCCGGGTGGTGGTGCTCGGACCGATCGGGCGCAATTTCGCGGCCGGGATGTCCGGTGGGATCGCCTATGTGCTCGACCTGGCAAATCCTGACAAAGAAGGGCGAGTTAACGAGGAGATGGTCGACCTGGACCCGCTGGACGACGAGGACCGGACGTTCCTGGTCGACGCGGTGGCGCGGCATCACGCCGAGACTGGCTCTGCGGTGGCGCATGCACTGCTGGCTGACTGGGACGCAGCTGTGGATCGGTTCGGCAAGGTCATGCCCAAGGACTTCAAGCGGGTGCTGGCCGCCCAAGCGGCGGCGCAGCGGGACGGCCGGGACGTCAACGAAGCCATCATGGAGGCCGCTCATGGCTGATCCCAAGGGCTTTCTCACCACGGGGCGGCGCAACCCGCCGCGCCGCCCCGTCGAGCTGCGATTACGTGACTGGCGCGAGGTCTATGAAGACTTCGGCCGCGACGCGCTGGAGGCGCAGGCCGGCCGGTGCATGAACTGCGGGATCCCGTTCTGCCACCGGGGTTGCCCGTTGGGAAACCTCATCCCGAAGTGGAACGACCTGGTCTGGCGCCAGAACTGGGCCGATGCCATCGAGCAACTGCACGCCACCAACAACTTCCCCGAGTTCACCGGGACGCTGTGTCCGGCGCCCTGCGAGGCGGCCTGCGTGCTGGCCACCAACGACGACGCGGTGACTATCAAGCAGGTCGAGATTGAGATC
>JAFAXZ010000050.1 GCA_019240665.1 Pseudonocardiales bacterium
ATGTGATCACCGGAG
Organism: Pseudonocardiales bacterium; assembly: GCA_019240665.1. Classification (GTDB taxonomy): domain Bacteria; phylum Actinomycetota; class Actinomycetes; order Mycobacteriales; family Pseudonocardiaceae. Next base: position 16 of record JAFAXZ010000050.1, read on the forward strand.
CGGCTGGCGTCGGGGTACTGCACGCGGGCACCTGCCGCCGCGAGGACGGTGCCCTCGTGTCGGCCGGTGGGCGGGTGCTCTCCGTGGTGGGCACCGGCGTCGATCTCGCTGCCGCCAGGCGGCAGGCGTATCAGCGCCTCGCGCGGGTTCACCTGGCCGGCGGGCATTACCGCAGTGATATCGGATTGCGCGCGACGCGCCGCGAAGATGGCCGCTTCGTGGGGCGGTAACGCGATAACCTCCCGACGATCATTCGCGGAAGTGGAGGCTGAGCAAGACGATGGTCATATGCGACCGCCAAGGCGAGCAACTGCTGCTGACGCTGTCGCCGGAAGGGGTTCGCTTCTTGCGCGAACAGTGGTCTTGGCTGCGTGAGTTGGTGCGCTGGCAGCTCGCTGGGTGCACCGACGACCCGCTGGCCCAGGTCACCGGACTGCCGGTACCCATCGGCACCATCGACGGTCGGCTTGCCTACGTGGTGGACTACTGGTGCGGCACGAAGGAGACCGGTCCGGTCCGCCAGCTCTGGGAGGGTTGGGTCCTGCACGACTTGGAGCACAGCCTGACCCGGGTGCTCGGCACGCTGCCCCGGCGCGGCGGCGTGGTCCAGCTCCCCGGCCAAGGTTACCCATCCGCCGCCGAGTGGGGCTGGATGCTGGAGACCCTGCATGTTGTGCTGGATGTCTCCGGTCGGGTAAGTATCATGGGTTCGCCGGAGCGCATTCTGCCACCGGCGCCCTCCGCTCAGGACACCGAAAGCTACCGTCGTAGCCTGCGCTGGTTGGAGATGGTGATCGACGCGTTGGCGCAGGCGCAGAAGGTCACCCCAGCCGACTGAGCTGGCTTCATCGCCTCGACCGGTGGTGCCGCGGGCCACGCCCGGCAAGACAGCTCCCAGCACGACACGTCGAGAGGCGCGGTAAGGGACTAACGGATCGGACCGGCGAGCGGTGGGCGAGGTGTCGCCCTCGACCGGATGTCGGCAGCCAGCCGTTGCTGCAGCCGCAGGTGGCGGAATTGGTACAGCGCACCGGATTGCCGCAGCACGCCTCGGCGGTGCGCGTCAGAGAGGGACGTCATCAACCGCCACGGCAGTCCTCCGGTGATACTCAGCCATATCCGAGCGACCAGGAGCCGCCCCCACGCGCTTTGAGATCGGGCATTTCTTCGCCGGCCCGGGAGGCATGGAGGGGAAGCGTGGCACCTACGCGCACAGACATAGCGCTCACCGGAAGTCGCTGGCGTGGTCGAGGGCCCATTGATGAAACGTGCGCGCCGCTGCCCCGGTGAGCTCTTCCACTGTGGAGGTCACCGGCTCCGGTTCCCGCACCATCTTGGCATGAGCGTTCAGGATGGAGTTCACGAGCGTAGCCGGCGCGCCGGCGAAAAGCTCCTGTCGTGCGACCTCGGGCGCAAGCTCCTCGAAGCGCACGGGACGGCCGATCGCCTCGCCGATCGCGTGGGCCTGTTCGACCTGAGTGAGCTGGCTGGGCCCGGTCAGGTGATACATCGCCCCGCCATGCCCCTCCTCGATCAGCACACGCACCGCCACGGCCCCGATGTCGTGCTCATGAATCAGCGACCGGGTCGCCGCACCGTGGAACCAGCGCACCACATCCCCGGCGCGAATCTGGTCCACCCACATCAGCGTGTTCGCCGCGAATCCACTAGGGCGCAGAAAAGTCCACTCCATGCCGGACTGCTCAACCAGGCGCTCCATGCGGGCGTGCGAGCCGATGATCCCTTCAGCATGCTCGTCCGGGTTATCGGCCACACTTGCGGCCGAGAGGTAGACGATACGGCGCGCGTGTTCCGCGATTTTCTTCATGACCGCGGGCGCGGCGTGGTCGGCCCGGAGAGTGGGGAAGACCAGGAACACCGGTCATCGTCCGACCATAGAAGCTCAAGCGCGGTTCAGGTCAAGCCTGACACCCCGGCGTCTCGCAACCGGATGTGGCACCCCGGACCCGGAAACCGAGGAGGTCAGAGCCCTGGTGGTCTACCCGGCACGGCGAGCTGGCCCGGCCGACATACTGGACATGAAGGTCCCGGTCGCGCGCGGTCGTAAGCTGCTGTGGTGATCCCCAACGTGCTGGCCCAGCGGTACGCCTCCGGCGAGTTGGTCCGGCTGTGGTCACCGGAGCACAAGGTGGTGCTCGAGCGAGAACTGTGGCTTGCGGTACTGCGTGCCCAGGCCGATCTGGGGGTGCCGGTCGAGCCGCGGACACTCGATGACTACCAGCGAGTGGTGCCTGCGGTGGATCTCGAATCGATCGCGGCCCGGGAACGGGTGAGCAGGCACGATGTCAAGGCGCGCATCGAGGAGTTCAACGCGCTGGCCGGTCATCAGAAGATTCACCAGGGGCTGACGTCGAGGGACATCACAGAGAACGTCGAGCAGCTTCAGGTGCGTCGCTCGCTGGAGCACGTGCGGGACCGCTGCGTCGCGGTGCTCGCTCGGCTGGCGGGTCACGCCGCCGAGTACGCCGAGCTGGTGATGGTCGGGCGCAGTCACAACGTCGCGGCCCAAGCCACCACGCTGGGCAAGCGGTTCGCCAGCACGGCCGACGAGCTGCTGATGGCCTTCGCCCGGCTCGAGGAGCTGCTGGTCCGCTACCCGCTCCGGGGCATCAAGGGCCCGATGGGTACCGCCCAGGACGCACTGGATCTCCTCGGTGGTGATCCGTCTGCCCTGGTGGCACTGGAGCAGCGGGTGGCTGAGCACCTGGGTTTCGGCCGGGTGCTCACCAGCGTCGGGCAGGTTTATCCGCGATCGCTGGACCATGAGGTCCTCGGCGCCTTGGTGCAGCTGGCTGCCGGGCCCTCGTCGCTGGCGACCACGATCCGGCTGATGGCCGGTCACGAACTGGTGACCGAGGGGTTCCAGCCCGGTCAGGTTGGCTCCAGTGCGATGCCGCACAAGATGAATCCCCGCTCCTGTGAGCGCGTCCATGGTCTGGCCGTGGTCCTTCGCGGGTACGCCTCGATGGTGGCCGAGCTGGCCGGCTCGCAGTGGAACGAGGGCGACGTTTCGGACTCGGTGGTGCGCCGGGTTGCGCTGCCCGACGCGTTCTTCGCCTTCGACGGACTGGTCGAGACCTTCCTGACGGTGCTCGACGAGTTCGGCGCTTACCCGGCGGTCATCGAGCGGGAACTGGAACGCTCTGTGCCGTTCCTGGCCACCACGAAGGTGCTGATCGCTGCGGTGCGTGCCGGGATGGGACGGGAGAGCGCGCACGCGGTGATCAGGGAACACGCAGTCGCAGTCGCGCTGGCGATGCGGGAGAAGGGCGCTGGCAACGACCTGCTCGACCGGCTGGCCGATGACGGCCGGCTACCGCTGGACCGGGCCGATCTGGATACCCTGCTCGCCGAGCGCCTACCGTTCGCCGGGGCCGCCGCCGAGCAGGTCGCCGCGGTCGTCGCCGCGGTCGAGACGGTGGTGGCCCGACACCCCGAAGCCGCCACCTACCGTCCTGGCGCGATTTTTTGAGGCGCGCCACGTCGAGTTCGTCGTCGCCGAGTTGGACGTCGTCGCCGAGTTGGACGTCAGAGTCGTGGACCGGTCTTTTCACGACCTTGACGTCGAACTCGGCGACAGCAGGTCACCCCGTCTCGCTGCGTCACTTCTTCAGCGCGTGGAACGAGCCGACGATCTGGTCAAAGGTTTTGGCGGACTCGGAGAAACGCTCCTTGGGAAGGGTCTGGAAGACCATGCTGATCATGGTCTTGCCGTTGAACAGGAAGAAATGGGAGTGCGCGCCTTCCTGCCCGGTGGCGGGATCCTTGAAGGAGTAAAAGTAGAAGAAACCAGGGAACCCACCTAGCTCGATCTGCTTCGGGTCGGTGACCAGCTGAACCGACTTGTTGGAGGTGACAATCTTGTCCGTCATCTGCCTGGCAGCCGGGAGCTGCTGCGGTCCTACCGGCTCCTGAAGTTCACTGGCGCGCACCAGGAAGGAGTCTTGCGTACCCTGCGAGAGCAGCAGGAGGACTTGGGGATCCTTGGGGCTCAGCTTGGTCCAGGTGGACGGATAGGCGAGCTCGAAACCGGCCTGTTCACTACGGAACTCGCTGAAGCCCGCCGGCTTGGACTTGGTTGAAGAGTTCGCCTGATTTGTCGTATTCGCCGCCGTTGTCCCCTGTGCAGGCTGGGCACGGGCGAAGAAGCCCGGTCCCCATATCGCAGCGGACGTTCCGAGCCCAACCGCCAGCAGCACCCCAATGACGATCACTAGCAGCCGCCGCCTCGGTAGGGCGTTCCACAGATTAGCCATAGTGCCCGCTTCCATCAGCTCGTAAGCTTGTGTTCACTGTGCGTGACCAGTTGGTCGCAGATCGCTTTCTCCAGGGCTTTTGTCACGGAGTGCAGCATCGTACTCGCGCTGGGTGACCGCTAGGCGCCCACCCCAGCAGCGGGTTGTCGGGTGACGCCGCCGATGGACGGGACAGGCGGAGGGTGGGACAGTCACCACGGAACGCCACCCGCTGGTTACTGGTTGTCAGCATCCGATAAGGTGATCTGTCGGTCAGCAGGTGAACCGTGAGCCGTCGCGAGCCGAAGTGCTTACCAGGGACATGAGGTGGTGGCGCTATGCAGGCCTGCGCACCTCACCGTTGAGTCGTCGATGTCGAGTGGAGTCGATGTCGAGTGGAAGGGGACGGACGTGACGTTTGCTAGTCCAGAAGACAAGTTCGGGATCAAGCTCCAACCCAGGAGGACGAGGACGCTCGAGCAGAACTACTCGATGATTGCCGGTAGCATCTACTTCGTGGGCGGGATCATCGGGTTCTTCGTCACGGGCTTCAGCAACCCCACCGAGATGACGAACCGGGCGCTGTTCGGCATCTTCATGCTGAATCCTTACCACAATATCGTGCACATCGTGGTCGGTCTGTTGTGGTTCCTGGGAGCGTTCGCGCTCACCGCTGCCGGGAACGAGGGTCTGAACATCGCCATCGGCGGCGTCTACACGCTGGCTACCGTGATTGGTTTCCTGGGCTATCTCAATCTTCTCGCTATCAGCAGCACGGACCCGGACAATTACCTGCACCTGGTGACCGCTCTGGCGACCCTGATATTCGGCACTGGCCTGGTCGGGGCACTAGGCCGGCGTCAAGCCGCTACCGCATAAGCGGCGGGGCTCTAGGGCCGTGCCTCCTCATTTTCAGGGGGCACGGCCCATCATTGTGCGTCTGGAGGTCGGCGTGGCGCTCGTCGTGCAGAAGTACGGCGGCTCATCGGTGGACAGTGCCGAGCGGATCAAGAAGGTAGCCGAACGGATCGTCGAGACGCGCGAGGGCGGCAACGAGGTCGTGGTGGTGGTGTCGGCGATGGGTGACACCTCCGACGAGTTGCTCAACCTCGCCAGTCAGGTGTCGCCGCAGCCACATCAGCGTGAGCTCGACATGCTGCTGACCGCGGGCGAACGGATCTCTAATGCGCTGGTCGCGATGGCGGTGCACGCCCTGGGTGTGGATGCCCGCTCGTTCACCGGCTCACAGGCCGGCTTGATCACTACCGGCGCGCACGGCAGGGCCCGCATCATCGATGTGACGCCGAGCAGGGTGCGCGATGCGCTGGACCAGGGTGCGGTGGCCCTGGTGGCCGGGTTTCAGGGGGTGGCCCAAGACACCAGGGACGTCACCACGTTGGGTCGCGGCGGCTCCGATGTCACCGCGATCGCGCTGGCAACTGCGCTGCACGCGGACGTGTGCGAGATCTACACCGATGTTGATGGGGTGTATTCTGCCGATCCGCGGATCGTGTCCGATGCCCGCAAGCTTGACACCATCACCTACGAGGAGATGCTGGAGATGGCGGCGTGCGGGGCACGAGTGCTCATGCTGCGTTGCGTGGAATATGCCCGGCGCAATCACATCGCAGTACACGTCCGCTCGTCGTACAGCCGGAAGCGCGGCACCATGGTGTCTGGATCAGTGGAGGATCTCACCGTGGAACAGGCCATGCTCACCGGCGTCGCACACGACCGTTCCGAGTCGAAAATCACTGTCACCGGGGTGCCTGACGAACTTGGCAAGGCCGCCCACATCTTCCGCGTGATTGCCGACGCCGAGCTCAATATCGACATGGTGCTGCAGAACATCTCGCACACCGGCCGCACCGACGTCACCTTCACGCTGCCCAAACTCGACGCACCCGTCGCGGTCAAGGCGCTGCGCGCGATGCAGTCGCAGATCGGTTTCGAGGACGTGCTGTGCGACGACCAGGTCGGCAAGGTGTCGCTGATCGGCGCGGGGATGCGTTCACACCCCGGGGTCACCGCGCGATTCTGCGAGGCGCTCGCTCAGGCCGGAGTCAACATCGAGACCATCAACACCTCGGAGATTAGGATCTCGGTGCTGGTCCGCGCTGAACAGCTGAACGACGCGGTGCGCGCGATCCACCTGGCGTTCAAACTGGGTGGCGACGAGCAGGCTGTCGTCTACGCCGGGACCGGACGGTGAGCCCGGGTGCGGGTGTCCCGCAGGACCCGGGTGCGGGTGTCCCGCAGGACCCGGGTGCGGGTGTCCCGCACGATGCAGTGCCTACTCTCGCCATCGTCGGTGCTACTGGTGCGGTCGGTACCGTCATGATCGATATCGTTAACTCGCGACCGTCGGTGCCCTGGGGCGAGATCCGGTTGATCGCCTCAGCCCGGTCAGCTGGCAAGAAGATCGCTGTACGGGGCGAGCAGCACGTTGTCGTCGAACTCACTCCGGAGGCCTTCGACGGCGTGGACATCGCGATGTTTGACGTCCCGGACGAGGTCTCCGAGCAGTGGGCCCCGGTTGCCGTGCAGCAGGGCGCGGTGGTGGTGGACAACTCTGGTGCGTTCCGGATGGATCCCGACGTTCCTTTGGTGGTTCCCGAGGTGAACTCGGCCGATGTTTCCGTACGGCCGAAGGGGATCATCGCCAACCCCAACTGCACGACGCTGTCGATGATGGCCGCGGTGGGTGCGCTGCACCGGGAGTTCGGCCTCACCGAACTGGTGGTGGCCAGCTACCAGGCCGCCTCCGGCGCGGGGCGCGTCGGTGTGGACCGGCTTTACGCTGAGCTCGCCGCGGTGGCTGGCAAAGGCGTCGGGGTGCGCAGCGGGGACGTCGCCGAGGTGCTGGCCGCGGCGGG
>JAFAXZ010000241.1 GCA_019240665.1 Pseudonocardiales bacterium
AGCGGTTCTTATCCGCCTTCAGCGGCTCCGCCAGCGCCAGCCGCTGCTGGCGCTCGTTCAGATGCGGTAGCAGCACCTCGAACCTCGCCGCGAGCTGATCACGGGCCTCGCTCGAAATCGCCATACCAGATCAACGAGCGCCAAACCCGAAAACAACACCTTAATTTTTTACAGCTCCCCGGGCACGCGCAGCGGTTCCTGTCCGCCTTCAGCGGGATATCACCGCACTTCCGGCCCCGCCGCCACCGGCTATCCGCCGAGGAATACCGACGGGAGATCGACACTCGATTCACCACCTGGAACCAGATCACCGGCACGGCCACGGCAGCCGCCTGAGCGCCGCTGCGGAGATCGACCCGGGCGTTCAACCCAGATTCCACGTGTCCATCGACAGCCCAAAGTTCAACAAGTTGACAATGCCGTTTGTCCCGCTCTCCCGGTCTTGGCGGTGTTGGTAAGGAACGTGTCACCAAGTGCCATTGACGGCATCTGCGCAGCTCAGCGCGGTAACTGCTGACTGTTGCGATGCGCTCAGACGGTTCAACGAAGATCACTATTTAGACCGTTGACCAGCAAGAACGTCACGGTTGGCACTTGGTGACACGTTCCTTACCAACACGCCTGGACGTCAGAGCGCGCCCCGATGTACCCAATCCACGACATCAGCGGAGCCGATGGCGTTCGTCCGTGCTCGGTAGCGTTCGAGATCGTCATCGTCGAGCAGATCACGCCACTGGCCGCTCGTTCCATGATTGAAGAAACGCTGGTTATCCCGCCAGACTCCGTCATGGGCGTCCGGCGCGGTCAGGGCAGCCTGGGCCCGCATCTCATCAAAGGATGCGGCGTTCACCAGCGCGGGCCAGCGCCGATCGGAGACGGTGATGCCAAGTCGATCCGCCAAACCCCGCATCTGACCCTCAAGATCTGTCAACAGGTCGTCATAATGCAGCAGCACGGCATCGACGCCGTCCGCTGCATCCCAGAAGGTCTGCAGGTGGTGCAGCATTCCGCGCAGAGATGCTAGCCCAGGCCTATCGTAGTCGGCCCAACACCAGAAGCGCTCCCGTGCGTTGTCTGGCAGTGCAGGTATGTCCGTCGGCTCGGCTGTGGCGCCGTCAATCGCAGCGGTGGTGTCCCGCGTTGTCATGAACGAGGCGAGGTCAAAGTTCTCCCAGTGATTTTCCAGGGACAACGCCGCATCGCGTGGATCACGCCCAACGCAGATATAGGTGACCGACTCTTCGAGCGGTAGCCCGTCGAGTGGCGTATGAGTTTTGATGAAGCGTCGATGTTTCTGGGCCTCGAGATCAGCGAGAACATCGCGCCGAGACCGTGTCAGAGTATCAAGAAACGGCGAGTGCACTGACAACGGCTGGGTGAGCACCGGTTCTTGAAAAATGAGCATTGCGCAGATCATCTGCATCCAGGTTGTTCCGCACTTCGGCGGAGTACTGATCACGATGTCGCCCGGCCGGAACACAAAATCGCGCCAGTGATAATTATCGTATATTGATGCTCGGTAGCGGACCAACTCGCGCTTACGCACTAGTACTCCAGCCGTAGATTGTGATCATGTGAGCCGGGCTTGTGGTCGTCGGTAGTGGCTGGTACGTGCCTGATATTGGTGGTGGCGTCGCCAGCGTGACCAGGCCATGGGATCAGCGAGCCGGCGGGTGGGTTCGGTGATCAGTTTGGTGAACAGAGCGCGGATCTCGTTGCAGGTCAAGGTGATCAGCCCGGCTGGTGGTGGGTGTTCGGCGTGTTCGGTGACGGCGCGGAGGGCGTGGGCGAGCATGGCCAGCAGGGTCCAGCGTCGCCAGGGCAACCAGCGGCGAAGCTGGTGCTCATCGAGCCCGGCCAGGCCCTTGCCGGCCTGGAAGTTCTCCTCGATGGTCCAGCGGCGCCCGGCGACGCGGACCAACTCAGCGAGGGGGACCGGCACTGGGCTGTAGCAGCGGTGGAAGGCGAGCTCGCCGTGACGGGGATGACGGCGGATGAGCAGCCAGTGGTGGCCCGCCTGGCCGGTCAACTCGATCAGAGTCCAGTCGTAGTAACGCTCTTTCTTGGCGCCCGGTCCGGCGGAGAGCCGCTGCCATGCGCGCGGGGGCAGAGTCGCGGCTAGCGCATCGGGGCGAGGCGGGCCACCCGCGGTCGGCACCCGGCGGTCGCAGCCGATGCCCAGCACATAACCCAGCCCACGGGCCTCGAGTCGTGCGCGCAGTACCGGATCGGCGCCGTAGACTTCATCGCTGGCGACCCAGCGGCCGGGCACCCTGGCCTCGAGTGCTCGAGCGATCATGGCCCAGGCCAGCTGGGGTTTGGTCGCGAACTCGACCTCGGCAGGAACGCCGACGGCCGCACATCGATCGGGGTCACCGGTCTAGGACCGGGGCAAGTACCCGCAGGGCCCGGCATAACTGAGATACACCCCCACTTGGGCGTTCTCCACCTTCCCCGCGGTCCCAGTGTACTGGCGCTGGGTACCCACCGTCGAGCTGCCCTTCTTCACATCCCCGGTCTCATCGACCACCAGCACCGCGCGGGGATCACCGAGGTGGTCCACGACGTAATCACGCAGGTCATCACGCACCCCGTTGGTGTCCCACACCGCACGAGCCAGCAGGTGCTGCATCCCATCCGGGTTCGCCTCCCCTGCATGTTCGGCGATCGACCAACAGTTCTTCCGCGGCAAATCCGCCAGCAACCCTGCACAAAAGCCTGCATCCGCCGCCGTGGCTCGATCCGGGAAAACCGCCCCGCCACCCGCCACAAAGCTCATTCAACGCCGCCTGCCAACGCTCAGGCTCTACGCTATGCCCCGCGGCCATCGCAAGATCGTCTGACGTCCACACAACCGACGATGATCAAGCGGTGGCCGTCCCTCATCCAGGACCGACACGCAGCAAGATCATGATCTACGGCTGTAGTACTAACGGGGTTTCACCCCAGCCCGACGAGGCATGTCGTGGTCGGGCTGGTCTCCTGGGGCTCCGGTCGGGTGGTGTGACGGTGTCCTGCTGGACCCGTGTTGGTACCGCTCGGTGGCGGTGGTTGGCTTCTTGAGCCGTCCGCCTGACCGGAGCCAGCCATGACGCTACCGCGCACCGTCGCCGATGTCCTCAACGATCATGTGGTGTTCGAGGTGGAGTGCATCGACCGGATGTATTGCAACGTTTATGTCCCAAAGTTGCAGTTCGCGGCGGGCGTGCTGGGATACGTCCAGCGCCAGTTAGGGTTGCCGATCGCCTCCACTGCCCCGCTGGGGAAGATCACTGATGCGTTCAGCGACGCGATGCGCCGGTTCGCCCGAGATCAGCGGGTGCCGTGGGTGGACTTCGTCAAGGGACAGCGCAAAGACGAGGTCATGCATGAACACCTCGCGCGGTTCACCGACGACGAGGGGGTGTTATTCATCGGGCAGGCGCAGGAGAAGACCGGGCTGTTCCGCACCGAGCGTCGCCGCGACGCTCACGGTGATTCTTACCCGTGGATCGTGAAGACCACCGGGGTGGTCAACTACTTCTACGTGTATGCCGTGGACGCCGAGTTCGGCCCGTTTTTCCTGAAGTTCTGCTCCTACTTCCCCTACAACGCCAAGCTGTGCCTCA
>JAFAXZ010000245.1 GCA_019240665.1 Pseudonocardiales bacterium
GGGTGAGGTGGCCGCGCAGCCGGGTGCCCGCAAGCCCGACCCGGTGCTGGTGATCGATTCGATTACTCGCTCGTTCGGCGGCCTGCGGGCTGTCGATGTGGCCCACCTGGAATTCCAGCGGGGATGGATCACCGGATTGATCGGTCCAAATGGGGCGGGCAAGACCACCCTGTTCAACCTGCTCACTGGGTTCGATCGGCCCAACACTGGCCACTGGACCTTCGACGGAATGCCGCTGTCTCGGCTCGCCCCGCACCAGGTGGCCCGCCGCGGGGTGGTCCGTACCTTCCAGCTCACCAAGGCGCTCGCCAAGCTCACGGTGCTGGACAACATGCGCTTGGCCGCCCCGAAGCAGACTGGGGAACGGTTGTTCGGCGCCCTGCTCAGCACCTGGGGACAGCAGGAGCGGGCCAACACCCATCAGGCGATGGAGCTGCTTACCCGGTTCCAGCTGGACACCAGGGCCGACGATCTCGCCGGATCCCTGTCCGGAGGGCAGCGCAAGCTGCTGGAGATGGCCAGGGCGCTGATGATGGACCCGAGGGTCGTGATGCTCGACGAGCCGATGGCCGGGGTGAACCCCGCGCTCACCGAGAGTCTCCTGCAGCACGTCAAGGCGCTCCGTGATGATGGGTTGACCGTGGTGTTCGTCGAGCACGACATGGACGTCATCCGGCACATCAGCGACTGGGTGGTGGTGATGGCCCAGGGCCGAGTGATCGCCGAGGGCCGGCCGGAGGTGCTGTCGTCCAACAAGGCGGTTGTCGACGCTTACCTGGGCGCACACCACGATCAGGCGCTGGAGTTCGACGCTGAGGGCAACCCGGTGGGACAGACGGCGGTGCTCGTCGCTGAGATCGAAAGCGAGCTCGAGGCGGCCATCGAACATGGCCAGGACCTGTCGGCATGACCACCCCGATCGGTCATGGCTCGAACGGTAGTGGGTTGTCCCCCGCGGAATTCGCCGCGACCCCGCAGCGACACCGCGAGCTGGCTGCCGACGCGCTGTTGCGGGCCGATAATCTGGTGGCTGGTTACCTTCCCGGCGTGAACATCCTGCAGGAGTGCAATTTCTTCCTTCGCGCGGGTGAGATCGTCGGCATTATCGGGCCCAACGGTGCCGGCAAGTCAACGCTGCTCAAGGCAATGTTCGGGCTCATCCCGGTGCGTGGCGGCACCGTCACGTTGCGGGACGGCGACATCACTTCGGCTAAGGCCCACACCCTCGTCACGGAGGGTGTGGGCTACGTGCCGCAGAGCAACAACGTGTTCGTCTCGCTGACCATCGAGGAGAATATGCAGATGGGGGCCTACCTGCGGCCCCGCACTTTCACGGCGAGGTTCGACGCGGTGTGCGCGCTGTTCCCGCTGCTGGGGGAGCGACGTAAGACCAAAGCTGGAGCACTGTCTGGCGGAGAGCGGCAGATGGTCGCAATGGGCCGAGCGCTGATGATGGAGCCATCGGTTCTGCTGCTCGACGAGCCCTCCGCCGGGTTGTCACCGATGTTCACCGACGAAGTATTCGTGCGCTGCAAGAAGATCAACGCGGCTGGCGTCTCCATCGTGATGGTTGAGCAGAACGCCCGGCGCTGCCTGCAGGTCTGCGACCGAGGCTACGTGCTGGACCAAGGTCGCAACGTCTACACCAATACCGGGCCAGCGCTGATGAACGATCCCAAGGTCATCGAGCTCTACCTGGGCACCCTGAGCGGATCAAGCGAAGCTCGCTAGCCGTCGTTGCTGGCGTCAGTCGTCAGCGGCCCGCTATGCCCACTATGCGATATTGGGTGGCGGCTTCGTCGATTTTGTTCTGTGCGTTGAACCTCATGATTCCGTAGGAGCCCACAGCGCGCTCGCCAGCGGCGGTGAAGTTCAGCGTGCCGGTGACACCGATGTAGTCGGGCTTTCCGCCACTGTCGATGATGTCGCGGCACTGGCGGAAGGTGGTGCACTTCTCGCCGTCCCTGGTGATTCCGTTGATCTCCGATGCGATGTCCACGCCTTTGGTCGACTTCGCCCGCTCGGCGGCCAACGCGACGATCATGACGGCGTCGTAGGCTTCGCCAGCGTAGATGGTGTCCACCAGTTTGGGGTCGTCGGTCTTCAGCCGTTGGGTGAAGGCGGCCGACAGTTTGGTCTCCGGCCTGGTGCCCTTCATGCCGTTGAGCATTCCCGGCGGCAGGCCTACGCCCAGCGCGTTGCCCATATTGCCATCGGTGCCATAGACCAGCTTCTGACCGGGCCCGATTTTCACCTCGCTCATCCGGGTGAGGATCTTCTTCGACTCGTCGAAGCCGATGACCGCGATCGCATCCGGGTTGAACTGCCGGACGTCGTCGATCTCGGTGTTGTAGGACGTTGCATTCGGATCGTAGATGATCTTCTGGATCTGGTTCTGTGGGATGCCGGCGTCACGCAGATTCTGCACCGTGTTGTTGGTCAGGCCGCTGCCGTAGGGGTCGTTGCGAGCCAGGATGGAGATCCGTTGTGCACCATCGCCGGCCATCAGTGCCGCCAAAGCTTGGGCCTGCAACGAGTCCGGTGGGGCGGTCCGGAAGTACAGGCCCTTATCAGGCCAGCAGGTGAACTCGTCGGAGGTGTTGGCTGGCGAGAACTCGACCACGCCAGCCCCGGTGATCTTGTCAATGACCAGCTTGGTCACCCCCGAGGCCGCGGCGCCGATGATCACCTGCGCGCCCTGGCCAAGCTCCCGATCCACGGTCTGGTTCGCCGTATCGGTCTTGTCGTCGCCGGAGTCGCCCCGGATGTTGATGACCGGGTTGCCCAGCACCCCACCGGCCGCGTTGATCTCCTTGATCGCCACGTCGACAGCCGCGAACTCAGGGGGGCCCAGGAAGGACAGGCTGCCAGTCTCCGGCAGCAACGTGCCGATCTTCAACGGTGCGGTGCTCGGCTGCCCACTGGCTTTGGCTTGCACGGGTTCACACTTCTTCACCGACGGGCTACCACTGGCTAGCCCCCGGGCTGTGGCGTTGCCACCGCCGCAGCCGGCCATCACAACCGACAGGGCCCCGAGAAGGGCCGCCGCGCGGACAACGGTGCGGTGCGCCATGCATGTCTCCTCAAAACAGACGCCTGCTGCGGGCAGCCGTGGCCGGTGTCCCGCGATGCGATCGTCAGACCGTAATGCTGCCGGCGTCAGATGAGCACGGCTGGTCGGTTGTCGTGACGAAGATGTGATCTTTAGGACAGGCTCTCCAGGACGGCCTGGGCCACCGCTTTCATGGTGGTCCGGCGGTCCATCGCGCTGCGCTGGATCCAGCGGAACGCCTCGGGTTCGGTAAGTCCATGGCGAGCCATCAGCAGACCCTTGGCGCGCTCCACCGCCTTGCGGGTCTCTAGTCGGTCGGTCAGCCCCGCTACCTCGTTCTCCAAGGCGACTAGCTCGCGGAAGCGCGACACGGCAAGCTCCACCGCCGGCATCAGGTCCTTGCGGCCAAACGGTTTCACCAGATAGGCCATCGCACCGGCATCGCGGGCGCGTTCCACGAGATCACGCTGGCTGAACGCGGTGAGGATCACCACTGGTGCGATACGCCGCTCCGCAATGATCGACGCCACGTCGATGCCGTCCATCTTCGGCATCTTCACGTCCATGATCACCAGGTCGGGACGCAGCGCCTCGGCCTGCTCGACGGCTTGCTCGCCGTCAGCCGCCTCGGCGACCACAACGTAGCCCTCCTCGGAGAGCATCTCGACGAGGTCCAGCCGGATCAGCGCCTCGTCCTCGGCGACAAGCACCCTGTGCCCGCTCGCCGACCGGCCCGCCTTGGTGGGCCCCACGCTCGCGTCGGCCTGCGGATTCACCTTCAGCCCCCCGTCTCCTCGCGGCTACCACCTAACCCCGAACGATAGCGATGTGGGATCCGGCCGGGGTCATGTTCACTCAACCCGTACAGTGATCCTGCCAACAACTTGCCCCCGTAGCCCAACCGGCAGAGGCAACGGACTCAAAACCCGTCCAGTGTGGGTTCGACTCCCACCGGGGGCACCACTTTTGATCAGCGATTATCTGAACTTTCAAGATCTAGTGTATCGGTTCTGGCCATGAACTTGGTCCATGAGTTTTCCGCTACGCTGGCGTCATGACTTCGCGAAACGTCGAGCCACGAAGGCGGGGGAGCGTCCGGGCTCGGGGCAACTCGCGCCACCATGCGCTGGACGAGTGGCTACGCCCGGCCGAACTCGAAGAGACCACGCGCCTAGCTAGCCTCACTGAGTGGCAACAGGTCACAATTATAAAGACCAACCCCGATTATGCCCAGCAATCAGTGAGGGTGTATGCTCTGCGTGATGACAAATTGCTGTTCATGGGCGGTACCCAAGTTGGTTATGATCAAGCCGTTCTACCGGCTCGATCTCGCAAAACTCGGCGGTAGCCCGGAACAAGCGGCCGGCCGACACATAGCTGCTGAGTCGGCTCCCACGGTGGCCATCGGAGAATTACCCTCATCGACTTTATCATCTGTGATAGTGTGGCGGTGAATCACGCGGGAGTAGGTGCCTGATTCAGCTCGACACGTCTTACAGGGTGACGAACTCCAGACCACGGCTCTTGAGCGTCGGCAGCACGGTACGCAATGACTCAAGGGTTTGGGCACGATCGCCGCCGCCGTCGTGGCACAGCAGGATGTCGCCCGGCCGCGCGGTGAGGAGCCGGCTGATGATCAACACAGTACCCGGCCGTGACCAGTCCCGGGGGTCGATGTCCCAGCCGATCGGCGCCATCTGGAGGTCCACCACGGCCGAGAGCACCGCCACCGACCAGTCCCCGGCGGGTGCTCGGAACAGTTTTGGTGGTACCCCGCCAGCGTCGACGATGGCCGACTGGGCGTCGGCGATTTGCTGACGGATCGTCGCGGGAGCACCACGGCTGAAGGGTTGCGGATGGGTCATGCTGTGATTGCAGACGCTGTGGCCCTCGGCGAGGATTCTCTTCACCAGACCGGGGTAGGCATGTGCCTGCGCACCGATCAGTGAGAAGGTCGCCCGGATCCCGTTCCGGTGCAGCAGGTCGAGCATCTGCGGTGTCCACAGCGGGTGCGGTCCGTCGTCGATCGTCAACGCGATGGCGTCATGCGCAACTCCGGGCCGGACGTCGCGGACTTGCCTCGCCGGCCTGACCGCGGCAGTGCGCGGCGCTGTTGGATCGCCGGTGGTTAATCCTGCAGGAGCAGCGACAGCGCGTCCCGATAGGTCGAGAAACATTCCCCCGGCGAGTGTCGCAGTCCTGGCGGCCCCCCCGAGTAACTGGCGTCGAGAGACCTTTCGTGTTTCCCGCATCAACCCGTCTCCCGTCCGTTGATCTCTGTGTCAACGGCCGTCGCGAAATCCGTTCTGCGGTTCGGGTCGTGGCACTGGGCCAGTAACGCACTGGGCCAGTAACGCAGCCGGATACCGACGGTCAGGTCGCGACCACGGGTAGCCGCCAGCACAGCATATCGGCTGCCTGTCGGCGGGCTCAGCTGTGTTGCCTTCATCCTGCTCAACGGGTGACGGCTCGGCGTGAGCCAAGCACAATGGGACTTCCAGTACCCGTGAGGTCGGAGGTGGCCCCGTGTCCTCTCCAGTAGGCCTGCTCACGTCCCGCTTCGGTGACGGTTTGGCGGTCGGCCCCAACCTGCCTGCGGCGGCGGAGTCCGCCGTCATTCAGGCCTTGGCCCCACTCCGCGGGCAGCGCCCCGATTTGCTGTGTCTGTTCGTCTGCGGCGACGATCCGGCGGTGGTGGAGTCGGCGGGTACCCGCGCCATGGAGGTGGCCGGGGCCCGTACGACCCTAGGCTGCAGCGCCGGTGGTGTGATCGGTGCTGGCCGGGGGGTGGAGGAGGGACCCGCGGTCAGCGCGTTCGCCGCCTGCCTGCCCGGGGTCAGGTGCACCCCGCTGCGCCTGGAACTGGTGCGCATCCCCGACGGGGCTGCCATCACCGGAATGCCAGACCGGCGCGATGATGACGCCGTCGCGGTGCTCCTCGCCGATTCTTTTACCTTCCCCGTCGCGGGCTTCCTGCAGCGCTCCCACGATGATCTCAACGGTTTGCCACTGATCGGCGGCGTGGCCAGCGGTCCCCGCAGCGGGGGGTCGGCACGGCTGTTCCTGAATGGGCACAGCGTGCCGGCTGGCGCGGTAGGAGTAGTGCTCAGTGGTCCCGTCGCAGCCCACCCGGTGGTCAGCCAGGGTTGTCGCCCCATTGGCCCTCCGATGATCGTCACCAAGGCCGAGGGCAACGTGCTGCTGGAACTGGCCGGAATGCCGGCACTGGCCAAGCTCGAGCAGATCGTCGCCGGGCTCCCGGCCAAGGATCGGCCAGCCGCCGTGCGTGGATTGCAGATCGGCGTCGCGATGGACGAGTACGCCGAGGAGCACGAGCGTGGCGACTTTCTCATCCGCGGCGTCGTGGGTGCCGACCAGCAACACGGCGCGATCGCCATCGGAGACGTCGTGGACGTGGGTCAGACTGTCCGCTTCCAGGTGCGTGACGCGTCCGCCGCGGACGAGGACCTCAAGGAGCTATTCATCCGATTCCGTGCGGAGGCTCCTCCGGTGGGCGGGGCGCTGCTGTTCTCGTGTAACGGCCGCGGCCGGACCATGTTCCCAAGCGCCGATCACGACGTCCTGGCGGTGCGCGCTGGTCTCAACATCACCGGTGTGGCCGGATTCTTCGCGGCCGGTGAGATCGGTCCCGTCGCAGGCCGAAACCACCTGCACGGGTTCACCGCATCAATCCTGGTATTCGGCACCGGCGGCTCGTGAGATGCGAGGGAGGCGCCATGTTCTATGCCTTTGGGTTTGAGCGGGTCGGCGTGGTGATGGGCGACCTGTACTTCATCGACCCCGACCCGCTGCCGGGCCAAGAGGGCGCCGAGCGCGGTGTGCGCCTTGAGGTACGGCTGCTCGAGCGGGGCGAGCTGAGGGGCTCGATCTACTCGGCTCGGCCGATCGTGGTCGACCGTCCTGTCTGGAGGGTTGATCTGTTGGAGGCGGTGACGGGTTTTCCGGGCAGCTTGGACCGGGCTCACCACCACCCGGCCTTCCGGGGGTGGGAGCCGGGCCCGCGCCACTTCGTCGACGGTCTGCCGGCCCAACCGCTCGAATGGGTAGCCGCTCAGCTGTCCGATCTCGACGCCCTCCTCGAACAGGCCGGTATGACTGCGGCTGACGTCGGCGCTGGCGACGCCGAGGCGCTCCGGCAGGCCGTCCCCGAGATCGCCGACGTGCTGGGGCGGCTGCTCAACCGGGTGAAGGCGGAGCAGCTGGCGTTTTCGCCAGGCGACGAGGAGCTGACCAGCGCCCGCATCGGCTGGCTGTGACGTCGTGCCCAGCTGATCTGGCACGCCTGCTCATCCACTAGCCGGCGTTGTGGCACGGAACTCGGCGCGGGCGATGACGCCGATGTCGGCCTGGTCGGTGAACAGACCGTCGAGCCCGGCCCGGAGGTAGGTGATTTGTTCGTCGATGGCCCGCCCGTAGTCGGTCGGCACGGCAGCGCTCTGATAGTCAACCGGCAGGAAGTTGTTCTCGGCACGGAAGGTGTAAGGATGCACGAGCAGGCCGGCGTGATGGGCGTCGATCACCAGCGTGGTGGTGCAGCCGAGCGTGCCATCGGCCTTGCGGGGGATGACCTGGAGCTTGTCCGGCCCGATTCCCTGGGCGTAATGCGCGATGCCGCGCAGGCCGTCGGGGGTGGACAGGTCGGCGTAGGTCGGGCCGGAGCCGGCGGTCACGGTGTCGAACGGCGCGCCGGAGGCCGCCAGCAGTTGGACCGACTTCGTCCGCAGACCAGCCTCGCGCAGCTGGGTAAGGCTAGTTACCTCGAAGGACTGCACGAACACCGGAGCATCCGGCCGGTTGAGTCGATTGCGTCGCAGGATTTCCAGCAGCCGGGGCTCCAGCGGCAGGCCGGCGTTGGAGAAGAACGTGGGGTGCTTGGTCTCCGGGTAGACACCCAACTCCCGGCGCAGCGCCTCGGACAGCCGGGCCCGGAGGTCCAGCATCTCCTGGAACGTCGGGATCTCGTACCGACCGTTGAACAGGGTGTTGTGCTGGCGGATATGCGGTAGTCGCTCCACCACTCGCAGCGTCTTGAGCTCGGCGAGGGTGAAGTCCTCGGTGAACCAGCCCGTGACGGCCTTGCCATCCAGGATCTTGGTTGTCTTCCGGGAGGCGAACTCGGGGTGCCTGGCGACGTCCGTGGTGTCGCCGATCTCCGGCTCGTGCCGGCAGACCAGCACGCCGTCGCTGGTCACCACCAGGTCAGGCTCCAGGAAGTCCGCGCCCAGCTGGGCGGCGAGCTCGTAGGAGGCCAGGGTGTGCTCCGGCCGGTAGCCAGCGGCTCCCCGGTGGGCGATGACGATCGAGCCCTGCCGGTTCTTGCCGCCGTCGAATCGATGCGGGATGGCGATCGTTACCACGCCACCGAGCCTGCCACTCAGGGAACCGGTGAGCGTAGGAGGCGCCGGACGTGCACAAGCCTCCAGGAGACTGGGTGGTCGATGCGTCAGCTGGTGATGTCCTTGGTGGCGAAGCGATACCAGGCTGCGAGGGAGAAGATCGTCGCGTAAAGCAGACCGGAGAACGCTCCGCTGGCCAAGTGAGTCCAGTCAATGGGGGAGGCCAGCAGGTCGGCCCACGCCGAGTTGAACCGGGTGGGCAGGTAGTCCCGCAGGTCTCCGAGCGCGTTGATGGTCTCCAGGATCTGGGACAGGATCGACAGCATCACCGCACCACCGACGGCCCCGAGCGGTGCGTCGGTGCTCACCGAGAGCAGCAGCGCCAGCCCGGCGACCCACGCCAGGTGCAGCATGAGGTAGGCCGGGGCCAGCGCCAGCCGGCCGATGGCGGGCAGGAAGTTCAGCGACTGGCCGGTGGGGGAGACCAGCTCCCCTGCCCCGTAGGCGACCACACCGACCGCCATCGCCACCGCGGGTAGCAGTACCAAGGCAAACGCTGACAGCAGCGCTGCCACCACCGCCTTGCGCCGCAGCAGGCGACCCCGGGGTACCGGAGCGGCCAGCAGGTAACGCAGACTCGACCAGGACGCCTCGCTGGCCACCGTGTCGCCGAAGAACAGCGCTACCACCACAACCAGCAGGAAGCTCGCCGTCGAAAACAGGGTGAATACCACGAAGTTGAGCCCGCTGGAGGTGGCGAGGTCGACCAGCGTGGTACCCCCGCGGTTGCGGTCGTCCCGCCCGACTTTGAAAGCAAGCCAGAGCAGGAAGGGCAGCAGCGCGAGGAATCCCACGGTGAGCACGGTCCGCCTGCGGCGAAGCTGGCGCACCAACTCCACCCGCAGCGGCAAGGTCGCCGCGACCCGGTAGCCGGGTGCTGCCCCCGGAGTCGTCATTCGACGGCCTCCTCGCCCACCAGCCGCAGGAATGCCTCTTCCAGCTGATGGTGGCGCGCGGCCACCCCGTCGACCCCGATCCCGGCTCCGACCAGCGCGGAGACCGCGACCGCGCGGGGCAGCCCGTCGAGCTGGGCGTGCACGACGTGACGCTCGATCCCCATCACGTCGACCCCATCCAGATCGCGCAGCACCGCGGCGGCCTGCGCCGAATCATCCACAGTGAAGCTGACCGTGCCGGTGCCGGCGACAATCTGGGCGACGGTGCCGGCGGCCACCAGCCGGCCCCGGTGCATCACCACCACATGGCTACAGGTCTGTTCCACCTCAGCGAGCAGGTGGCTGGAGATCAGCACCGTCGCGCCGCGAGCGGCGTAATCGCGCAGCACCTCGCGCATGGCGTGGATCTGCGGGGGATCCAGGCCGTTGGTCGGCTCGTCAAGCACCAGCAGATCCGGTTTCCCGAGCATGGCCTGGGCAATCGCCAGGCGCTGGCGCATCCCGTGGCTGTAGGTGGCCACCCGCCGGTGCACCGCACTGCCCAATCCGGCGATCTCCAACGCCTCCTCGATGCCGGCATCCGTGGTGGGCCGACCGGTGGCCGCCCAGTACAGCCGAAGGTTGGCCGTCCCGGTCAGGTGCGGCAGGAATCCTGGACTCTCGACGAACGACCCGATCCGGGACAGCACCGGGGCACCGGCCGTGACCCGGTGCCCGAATGCCCGCAGCTCCCCGCCGGTCGGTCGGATGAGTCCCATCAGCATCCGTAGCACGGTCGTCTTGCCCGCTCCGTTGGATCCCAGCAGACCCAGCACCTGCCCGTGCTCGACGCGGAAGGACAGGTCGTCGACGGCGGTGAGGCCACCCCGATAGCGCTTGGTCAAGCCTGAGACCACCAGCGGCACCTCGGCCAGCTCGGGATCGACGTCGGTGGCGTGCCGGCGGCGCAGCGCGGCGAACACCCCGAGCGCCACCACCAGCGCGGCTAGCCCACCCAATCCAGCGAGCTGGACCACCGGAAGCGGCCCAGCTGCCCGCTCGCCGGGCACGACCGGAACAGCCAGGCGCGCGTCCCCGGCCAGCGACACCGTGTATTGGGCAGGTTGCGGGGGCAGCGCGTAGCCGCGGTCGGTGGTGGCCACCGCGACCGCCAGCCGGTGTCCGGCCTGCACTGGCTGCACCACCCCGGCCAGCGTCACGGTGAACTCCACCGGGGTGCCGTCGGCGGGTAGCGGCCCTATCCGCACCGGGGCCACCGCGCCCCCGGGAAGGGTGCGGCGCCCGTCCGGTCCAAGGTCATAAAGCTTGACGAAGAGCACTGCCTCCGACGGCGGCGTCGGTCTGATCGCCGGCTCAGCCGGCGGTGTGGTGGGAAGAGATGCGGCGGCCACCCGCAACCGGATCCGCGGTGCTCCGGCGACCTCCAGCGGGTCGGTCAGTGGAGCGGTGACGAACGTCGCGGCCTGCCCGGGCGGGTCCATCGCCACCCCGTCGAGGTTTGCGGCGCCCTCGGGGAGGGCCGCGTTGAGCCCCGGCAGGCTGCTCAGTGCGGCCGGGCTGCCGCCGGGTGGACGGAAGGCCAGCTGCGGCCCGCCATGCAGAGCCAGCATCCGGCGCTGCACTCCGACGCCGCCGAGCCCGGGATAGGCCGGGGCGTGCACGGTGCGCGGGGCGATGCCACCCCGGGTGCCGAAGATTTCCGGCACCTGGTAGTCAAACCCAGTCCCGGGATCCTTGCCGATCCGGCGGAGGCGATAGTCGAACCAGTCGCCGATCTGCTCTTGCAGCGCCGCGTCGGGCTCGCCGCCGTCGTGGCCACCCGCGTACCAGACCACCTTCAGCGGGGCCCCCGCCGAGGCGAGCTGCCGTGCGGTGGCGTCGGCTTGGTCCAGCCCGAACAACGTGTCGTGCTCGCCCTGGATGAGCAGGGTCGGCGCGGTGATGTGGCCGGCCACTGTGGCGGGCGACGAGCGGCGCAGCAGCGACACGATCTCCGGGGTGGGGCCGCCGGTGGTAGCGGCTTGGACGTAGGCTGCGCACACCTCAGGGCGGAATCGCCCACACATTCCGGTCCCTGCGGGAGCACTGCCGAAGAAGTAGCCTGCCCAGTCCCGCTTGAACACCCCATCCGGGGCGAAGGCACCTGCCGCTGGGGTGGCCACGGGGATGGGCGCTCGGCTCGCGGCGTTCGGGAACAGCGCTTGCGCCAGGTCGTTCCAGGTGATCTCCACCGCTAGCGCGTCCACCCGCCGGTCGGTCCCGGCCAGCAGCAGGGCCAGCGCGCCGCCGTAGGATGCGCCGGTGATACCGACCCGTGGATCGCCGGGTCCGTCGTGGATCACATCGGGCTGCTTGGCCAGCCAGTCCACCAGTGCCCGGGCGTCGGCTACCTCGTAGTCGGGGGAGTCGAGTCCGATCGCTCCGGTGCTTGCGCCGAACCCCCGAGCGGTCCAGGCGAGCACGACGAACCCGCGGCGGGCCAGCGCGGTCGCCTCGGCACTGACCGAGTTCTTGCTGCCACCGAAGCCGTGAGCCACCAGGACGGCTGGAGCGGGGGTGACCGCCGGCCGGTACACCGTGGCGTCCAGGTGCACCCGCCCCGTGCCACCCGGTCCTTCCGGCACGTCGATCGTGATGTTCTCGGTGGCTACTCGTGGCGGATCAAGCGTCGTCGTGGCGGCCAGCGCCACCCCTGTGCCCGCGACCAGAACGGCGACGAGCAACAGGACGGGGAGTCGCCAGCGCAGCCGCGCCAGTCGGGGCAGCCAGGCCGTTCGGGGCACGCCACCGACGGTAGGTCACCGGGCTCCGGTGCAGCAGCCGTCTCAGCGGATTCTCAGCGCGCCATCGGTGTGGCCAACGTCATCACGACGGCCCGGCTATGCACATGGTGCCGGTGAGGGCGATACGGGAAACTTGTCCGTACGTGGAGGGGAGTATTCCTTCGCGGCGGCATCGTCAACACGGCCTTTCTGTTCAGTGCAGCAGGTGCCCGGTGCCGTCGACCGGTCCGCCGGCGGAAGAGACCTCCGGTGTCTGACGGCTGCCGTCTGCCCGGAGATTTGCTGATGGATGTGCCCGCGTGGGTATGGCTCGCCACGGTGGGCGGTCTCGGCGTCCTGTGCGCCCTTGAGCTGGTTATCGGCAACCGCAAACCGCATGAAGTGGGCCTGGCTGAGGCGGCCTGGTGGGTGGTGTTCTCCCTCGCCTGCGCGGTGGCGTTCGGGCTGGGTGTCTGGCTGTTTGCCGGCAGCGATTTCGCCGTCGAGTACTTCGCTGGATACCTCACCGAGTACTCGTTGTCGGTGGATAACCTGTTCATTTTCGTGGTTATCATGGCGGCATTCAAGGTGCCAACTATCCAGCAGCACCGGGTACTGTTGATCGGCATCGTGCTCGCGCTGGCCATGCGGGGACTGTTTATCGCGGCGGGTGCGGCCCTGATCTCGCGCTTCAGCTGGGTGTTCTACCTCTTCGGTGTGCTGCTGATCTACCTGGGTTGGCGGCAGATCCGC
>JAFAXZ010000323.1 GCA_019240665.1 Pseudonocardiales bacterium
CAACCTCATCGCCAACACCACGACCAGCACAGGACTGGCCGTCCGCTGCGAACTCGACCCCAACCTCTACCCGACGAAAATCAAACTCACCGACCAGCAGAAAGATTCTATACCCATAATCCGACACCTTTTCCATGGCGACTGGAACTATACCATCACGTTACGCACTGAATAGGTTAATTCATTACGGCTACTAACCGGGGTTTCCTGTTCCGCTCCTACTGGACCCCCTTCGTCAGGGAGGCAAGGGAGTTCTCCCTGCCCGGTCGCTCCCCCTGCCTCCCCGGCTTGAACAGTGAACATGGCCGCGCAGGGACCCCGCACGCGCATCCGGCCACACTCGCATCACCCGCGATCCCGGCACGGACCCCCCGGGACACCGCCTCCCTCCCCCGAGGCACTCAACTACGCACAGTAATTATTGGATGACGACAGCAGTGCGGAGCATCAGGTGTCCCGTCCCGTACCGCCGTGCGCCGTTGATGGGGGGCCTGCCAGCCGGGTTGGGACGGGGTGGGGACAGCGTCGTTACCCCGTCCCCACCACGCGCCGACGAGCACTCTGGGCAGCTCAGCGACCACGCGGACGCTGTCCCGCCACACCCGTCCCGCAGAACTCCAGCCGGACATGCTCGGGACGGGTATCGAGCAGTCGGCAGGAAAGGGAGCAAACCGGTGGGCGGACACCTCCTCGACCGCTTTCGAGTAAAGGCAGCACAAACCGCCAGCCTTCTGCTGTGTGGGAACGCGGCTTTACGTTGTGTCCTAATGGCGCCGGTATCTTGGTTTGTCGCCCGCCGGGCAGGTAATGCGCCAGCGCTGTCTTGCCCGCGCCCGGCTCGCCGTGCACCACTAGTTCCTGGCTTCGACCCAGCTGCTATGGGTCGGACCACCGCCCCCGGCTCGGGCCTGATCGCGCTCGCAGTCCACTAGTAGTTGCCGCCACATGTACCGGTCTGAATTCAGATGCCAGTATATGAAGCCTTTCATGTAGCGTTCCAGGCAAGCTCGCTGGCTCGTGTCCGCTAGCTGGAGGATCTGCGCGTAGCAGGTAATCCCCCTGTGAGCGATGTAACGATAGGCATCCCTGTAGGGAATGTCGTGACGCACTGCCATTCGGTAGATGCTGCTTGCGGTGAAGTCCGCTCCATTGACGGCCTCCTTGCAGAACGAAAGGACATCATTGATGTCGTTGAGGAAGTGGACCATCAGCCTCATCGTTGATGCCCACATGGGCATGGACTGCCGAAAACGCAGGAATGGCCGAGAGAACTGAAGGGTAAGGTACCAGAACTCGCAGGCCCCGGACCGTTCTCGTATGTAGTCGGTGTCCGCAGAGTCTGTGCCGTCCGGGCTGAATGTTGATTCAAGTATCACCCCTTGCAGCCAATTGAACAAGTATGCTTTGTAGAAGCCGAGGAATTCAGGGTCGCAGTAGCTTGATATCTTGCCGAACATGTAGTCGATGCTTTTCGTGTACGGTGATATCCTGGCGCCTCCCGCCAGTTGACCCCCAAGGATCTCGAAAGGCAGATCGGCCTGCAAAGCAAAGACGTCGTCAAAGAGCACCGCATAGGTCCAGATGCGGCTCAAGGCCAATCCGAGTTCCTGCCCGCTGGTCGGTACCATGATACTTCTCATCAATCCGACGTCCCCGGCCAGTGACGCCGGACACATAATTCCTTCGCGATGTAGCTCTTCGATGATGACTCTCGCGTCGCGTTGTATCTGCGCCTCGTCAAACGAAGGCGCGTGATAGCCATCAAGGAGTGTCAGAACCGGGATGTGGTAGCCAGAGTTGAGAACGTCCGTGACCAACGGCTCGTGGGAGCTCTCCCTCAGTGCGTCAGAAATCATTCGGGATTCATCCTCCGCAAGACCGGGCGCATCACAAGTTCGCGAGGGCGCAACACTGCGCCTAGGTGAGGGCGGACTCTTCGGCCAGGCACAGGTTCCAGGCGCCATCGGGCGGCGATGGTCGCAAGGACGAGAGATGACTCGATCATGGCGAAGGTATCACCGATGCATTTACGAGCGCCTCCGCCGAACGGGATGTGCGCTTTGCGCGTTGCCGCGGAGCTGCTTGATGACCAGCGGTCGGGGTCGAAGGTCTCGGGGTGGTCGTAGAGGTCGCTGCGATGGTGGATCACAAAGGGGCTGAAGGCTATGGAGGTGCCAGCCGGAACGGTGTGGCCTCCCAGGCTGGCATTGGTAGTGACCGTGCGGGTGCTGAACCAGGCCGGTGGGTAGAGGCGGAGCGTCTCAGTGATGATTCGACAGGTCAGCTCCAGCTTGGGGATATCCGCGTAGGTGGCTGGAGTTCCGCCGAGGACTGCGTCCACCTCCGCATACAGCCGTTGCTCGATGTCTGGATGCTGGCTGAGCAGGTGCAATGACCACGCCAGAGCAGCGGTGGTGGTCTCGGTCCCGGCGAGGAAAAAGGTGACCAGTTCGTCAACTAGTTCGCTGTCGGCCAGTCCGTCCGTGTCGGAGTCGGTGCCGCATGCGGTCAGCAGGGCCGACAACAGGTCGCCCTGATCAGCACTCTCGGCGCGTCGCTTGGCGACGATCACGCTGAGGTTGTGCCGTAGGCGGGATAGCGCCTTCTCGTAGGAGCGGTTGCTTCTAGTGGGCAGCCGGCTGAGGGGCGGCGGCATGAGCATGCGCCGGGCGAAGCCGCCAACGATCGTCAAGTTATCCTCTACGAGCTGCGTGCAGACTTCGCCAGGTAGTGCGCTGGAGAAGAGGGCGGCGTTGAAGACCTTAGACGTGACTGCCAGTATTTCAGGGATCAAGTCAACGGCGATGCCGCTACGCCAGGAATCAGTCGCCGCATAGGCCTCAGCGGCCATAGCATCTGCGTAACCTGGGAAGCAGGCTTTGCGAAAGGCAGGCTGGATGAGCCTCCTCTGCCGACGATGCG
>JAFAXZ010000321.1 GCA_019240665.1 Pseudonocardiales bacterium
GATGGCGAGGTTGATATCGCTCTCGGTGATGCCACCCACGCCCCGGGAGATCACCCGTAGCTCTACCTCGTCACCGACGTCGATCTTCAGTAGGGCGTCCTCCAGCGCCTCCACGGTGCCGGAGTTATCGCCCTTGAGGATCAAGTTGAGCTCGCTGGTCTCCTTAAGCGCCTGGTCCAGATCCTCCAGGCTGACCCGGCGGCGGCGAGAGGCGAGATCGGCGTTGCGTTCCCGGGTGCGCCTGCGATCAGCGATCTGACGGGCGATGCGATCCTCGTCGACGACAAGGAAGTTATCGCCGGCACCGGGTACCGAGGTGAACCCGATGACCTGCACCGGGCGCGAGGGCAGCGCCTCGATGATGTCATCGCCATGCTCATCGACCATCCTGCGGACCCGACCGTAGGCGTCGCCGGCGACCACTGAGTCGCCGACCCGGAGCGTGCCCCGCTGCACCAGCACGGTGGCCACCGGCCCGCGACCGCGGTCCAGATGCGCCTCGATCGCCACCCCCTGGGCCTCCATCTCCGGATTGGCCCGCAGGTCCAGCGAGGCATCCGCGGTGAGCAGGATCGCCTCGAGGAGCGAGTCGATGTTGGTACCTTCCTTGGCGGAGATATCGACGAACATGGTGTCGCCGCCGTACTCCTCAGGCACCAACCCGTACTCGGTGAGCTGGCCGCGGATCCGGGTCGGGTCCGCGTCCTCTTTATCGATCTTGTTCACCGCGACCACGACCGGCACACCAGCCGCCGTCGCGTGATTGATCGCCTCCACCGTCTGCGGCATGACACCGTCGTCGGCGGCCACCACCAGCACCGCGATGTCGGTCGAGCGCGCACCGCGGGCCCGCATGGCGGTGAACGCCTCATGGCCCGGGGTGTCAATGAAGGTGATCAGCCGCTCCACGCCCTCCAGCTCGGTGGCGACCTGGTAAGCGCCGATGTGCTGGGTGATCCCACCGGCCTCACCGCCCATCACGTTGGCCTGGCGGATGGTGTCCAGCAGTCGGGTCTTGCCGTGGTCGACGTGACCCATGACGGTAACCACCGGCGGCCGGGACGCGAGGTCCTCCTCGCCGCCGGAATCCTCGCCATAGGACAGGTCGAAGGATTCCAGTAGCTCGCGATCCTCGTCCTCGGGGCTGACGAGCTGGATCTTGTAGTTCATCTCCTGGCCCAGCAGCTCCAGCACATCGTCAGAGACGGACTGGGTTGCCGTCACCATCTCGCCTAGATGGAACAACGCCTGCACCAGCGCGGCCGGGTTGGCATCGATCTTCTCGGCGAAGTCGGTGAGCGAGGAGCCACGACGTAGCCGAACGGTTTCGCCGGTGCCGCGCGGCAGCCGGACGCCGCCGACCGACGGCGCCTGCATGTTATCGAACTCCTGGCGCTTCTGCCGCTTGGATTTGCGGCCCTTGCGCGCGGGACCACCAGGCCGGCCGAATGCCCCGGCCGCGCCCCCACCACGACCACGACTGCCGCCACCGGGACGCGCCGGTCCTCCCCGGAAGCCGCCCCCGCCAGCGGGAGCGCCGGCACCCCCGGGGCCACCAGGAGCTACGCCACTACCACTGCGGAAACCGCCACCGCCCCCACCACGACCACCGGGCCCACCGCGACCACCGCCCGGACCTCCAGTCCCACCGCGCCCGCCATCACCGGCACCAGACCGCCCCGGACGGCTCGGCCCGGTCCCCGGGCCTGGCGGGCGCGGCGGCATCATGCCGGGATTCGGCCGCGGTCCACCGCTGCTGGGCGGGCTGCTGCGGCCGGAGGTCGGGCGGCTACCCCCGCCGGGACGGGGTGGCATGTTGCTCGGCCCAGCCGGACTCGCGGACGGGGCGGGCCGCTGCCCCGACGAACGCGGCGGCGCGGAACCACCGACGCCGAAGGGGTTGTTGCCCACCCGGGGCGAGCGCGGACCCGGCTTCGGCAACCGCGGGCGGGGGTGTCCGGGGACAGCAGCAGGGGCAGCAAGGCCACTGCCATCCTCGGGCCGCGGCGCCGGGCGCTGCTCGGCAGGCGGACGTTGCGGAGTCGCCCGATGCTCCGCTGCGGGAGGGTAGGGCGGCGCAGGGCTACTGGTCGCGGCCGGGCGGTCCCCCACGGATGGGGGCTCACCGACGACCGGACGACCCGGGACTATCCGACGCTCCACTGGTGCCGCACGCTGCGGAATCCCCAGCGGAGAGACCCCTGGAGCAGCCCCCGGAGAGGCACTGCCAGGTGCGGGTTCTCCTGGACGGACGGGCAAAGGCGCAGGGCCCGGCTTAGCAGCGGCCCCCCCGGCTGTGGGGTGGATCCCACTGGAGTCACCACTGCTCACGCGGCTGCTGGCCGAGGCACCGTTGGCCTGGGACTGCTTGTCCCCTTCGGAGGGGCCATCCGGGGGAAAGGAGTCACGAAGCTTACGGGCGACCGGGGCCTCCACCGTCGAGGAGGCAGACTTCACATACTCGCCGAGATCAGCGAGTTTCTTCAGCACGTCTTTACTGGTGACACCGAGCTCTTTCGCGAGCTCGTGCACGCGGGCCTTGCCTGCCACTGCTCTCCTCACTGGTGGAGCCGGCGGCAGTCCCGCTCGACCCCGTTACTAGTGCATGTCCATCGCGCTCAGAGCTTCACGACTGCGGGTACATTTCGGAATCGACCTGCTCTCTGCGTTGACCGCGCGTCGGGGCGGTCCCGGGCGTCGGGTGCGTCCCCGGCGGACCGGGAACCTCAAACGTCTCCGGAGAACTCCGCGAGAAAGGCGTGCACCGCAGCGGTGTCGAGCGCACCCGCGCAGCGCAGCGCCCGCGGGAAGGCCCGGCGCCGCTCGGCCAAACGCAGACATCCGACATCGGGGTGCACCCACGCACCCC
>JAFAXZ010000074.1 GCA_019240665.1 Pseudonocardiales bacterium
GCGTCGCTGTGGCCCACCGAGGTCAACACCACCGTGGAGGTGGAGGTCAGGGAGTTCATCGCGGCCCTGCGGCGGGTATCGCTGGTGGCCCAGCGGTTCGCGCCGGTCCGGCTGGCTTTCTCCGAGGGCATCGCGCAGCTGTCCGCGGAAGCCGAAGACGAGTCCAGCGCCGAGGAGGAACTCGAGGTCAGTGTCACCGGTGAGCCGTTGACCATCGGGTTCAACGCCGGGTATCTGCTCGACGGACTGGCCGCCGTGACCACCCCACGGGCGATGCTGTCGTTCACCGAGCCCTCCCGCCCCACCGTCATCACCCCGGTGATGGGTCTGCGTGCCGATCAAGCGGATGAGCCGGATGGACCGGACAGCGGGGACGACTCCTACCGCTATCTCGTCATGTCGATGCGGTTGCGAGGCTAGTGCGCGGTGCTGCCGTTCACTGGGTGGATCGGCGGAACAGCCAGGACCGTCGTGCCGTCGGTGCCGGCCGGATCGGTTCGGCCGGCGGAGCCGGCAATCGGGCCACCGTCGCCCAAGCCGGCAATCCGCTCTCGGTGCGGCTCCGCCAACCGGCGAACTGGATGATCGCCTCAGCGGGTTCCATCACCGGGATACCGAGCGTGCCCGCGGTGCGCACCGTGGGATGGTCCGCAGACACCGAAGAGTCGACGATCACAACGGTGACCTCGGGCGTGAGCCGGCACCGAGTGACCGCTCCGTGTGCCTCCATCAACCGGCGCAGTGCTCCCAGGTCGGCGGAACTGCCGACGTACAGCACATGCAGCGGGTCCTGGTTGGCCGCGTGACGACCCACCGCGTCTCCAGTCTCCCCGACCCTGTATCCTTCGCATAGACGTGATCAGCAAGGTATTTATTACTGGCCGCGCACATCATGCGACGTAAAGACATGTTACCCCCGCATAGGCCAGCAGGTTTGCCGCCACACGGGTTACCGTCGGCAGGTCACTGACCGGCAATCCGGGATACCCGGGAGCGCAGCGCGGCATGTGCCTCCGCGGGGTCGACCCGGGTCGACGTGCCGCCCTGCAGCACCAACTCCCCTGCCACCCAGACATCCCGCACCGCTCGAGCTCCGGCAGCCCACACCAGGTTGGCCAGCAACTGATTGTCCGGGACGTCCAGCCCGGCCGCGAACGCCGGGTCGTCGGCTCCGATGTGCACCAGGTCGGCCCACCCGCCCGGGCGTAGCACGCCGAGATCATCCCGCCCGAGCGCGGTCGCGCCACCCCGGGTGGCCAGCAGCAGCGCCTGCGCGGCGGTCAGCGCGGCGGCGTCCCCGGTGGACAGCCGAGCCAGCCGGGCGGCCAGCCTGACGTCATCCCACAGATCAAGGTCGTCATGCGAAGCGGGACCGTCGGTGCCCAGACCGACGGCGACCCCGGCGGTGCGCAGGTCGAGCAACCGCGCGACGCCAGAAGCGAGCTTGCTGTTGGAGCCAGGGCAGTGTGCGACCCCGGCGCGGTGCCGGGCAAGCACCGCGATGTCGGCATCGGACAGCTGCACAGCATGCGCCGCCAGCACCCGCGCGCCGTCACCCAGCACCCCGAGATGTTCCAGCAACAGCGGCACTGAACCGTACTCCTCGCGGATCGCGGTGTCCTCGCTGGTGGTCTCGGCGACGTGAATGTGCAGCAGCGCACCGCGCTCCCGGGCGGCCGCGCCGGCCTCGGCCAGCGCCTCGACGGGCAGCGTGTAGGCGGCGTGCGGGCCGTATCCCAATTCGATGCGCCCGCCAGGGCCAAAGCGAATCCCGTCGGCGTCGATCCAGCGGCTGATGCCCTCGAGCATCTGCTCCCACGTGCCCAGCCGGTCCCAGCCGGGGACCGCGATGATGCCCGGTGTCACCACCGCGCGGCTGCCCGCAGCCAGCACCGCGTCGACCACCGCGTCGTTGTGGAAGTACATCTCCACGCTGGTGGTGATCCCGGCACCGAGCATCTCCAGGGTGCCGACCAGCATGCCGGCCCGCACGTCCTCGGCGTTCAACCGCACCTCGGCGGGCCAGATCACCTCGGTCAGCCAGCGCATCAGCGGCAGGTCCCCACCCAGCCCGCGCAGCCCGGTCATCGCGGTGTGCGCATGCGCGTTGACCAGCCCAGGCAGCAGGATACCGGGAAGTGTCAGCTCGGGCCCGGGTGCAGCCGGCGCTCCATCCGAGGGTCCGACGTGCATGATCCGGCCGGTGTCATCGACGTCCACCACAGCATCACGCAGCACGGTGCACCGCTCGTCGCAGGGCAGCACCACCGGCGCGGTCAGCCGCATCATGGGATGGGCTCCACGATGGTGTGCCGCAGCAAGGCGGTCAGTGGCCGCAGCGGGGGAAGCCACGCGCCCTCGGGGGGCAGCGTCTCCAGGGTGATCCGGGGTAGCGGCTGCAGGAACAGTTCCGGGATGTCCTCCAAGTCCTCAAAGCCCAGCACCTCGGAGTTGACCGCGAACGAGGCGTGCTCCCGGAACCCCAGCACGGTGACCTGAACGCCCTGGGCGACCAGATCCTCCAATGGCTCCCGGAAGGCTCGGCTGTCCCCGGAGGCCACCAGCAGCTGACGCAGCATCCCCTGCTCGTGACGGGCCCGGATATGCGTCAGCATGTCCTCGTCGATATCCGATTCTTCGATCTTGGGCTTGGCGAACACCGCGAACCCGGTGTTGCGCAGCGCCTCCACCCAGGGTCGCACAAAGTCCGTGCTGCCCGATGCGACGTTGGTGAACACGGTCGCTTCGGGCTCGGTGTCGGACCCGGCCCGCGAGATCAGCCAGCGACCCAGGGCGTCGAACCTCGGCCGGGACGCGGAACTGGGGCGTCCGCCGAGAATCGAGCCCAGGCTCATGTCGATATTGGGCGCATCCCAGACGAGCAGCGTTACCGGGATGGTCGGGGCGGGCGCCGGGTTCATGGTCACGATCCTGCCTTATCAGCGGCTCCCGGGGGCGGACGCTGCCAGCGGACACACGGGAGATCTGCGCCGAACTCACCCGGAATCGACCGCTGGCGCAGCTGGCAATCCGATCGGCGTCAGACACGGGCGAAGAGCAGATCCCACACCATGCGGCCCTCGTCCCGGGCACGGTGCTCGAACTTGGTCACCGGCCGCCAGGCCGGCCGCGGTGCGAAGCCATGGAAATTGTCACCGGCGGTGTTGCGTAGCGCCGGCTCGGCGGCACAGGCCGCGAGCATTTCCTCCGCGTAGGCCGCCCAGTCGGTGGCCAGATGTAGCGTGCCGCCAGGGGTCAGCCGGGATGCCACCAGGGCGACGAACTCCGGACGTACCAGCCGGCGCTTGTGGTGCCGTCGTTTGGGCCATGGGTCGGGGAAGTAGATCCGGACGGCGTGCAGACTGCTCGGCACGACGTGCTCGGCGAGTAGTGGATGTGCGTCGCCGCGCAGCAGCCGCAGGTTGGTGATCCCGGCCTGCTCGATGCGGAGCAGGAGCTGAGCCAGTCCAGGCTGGTAGACCTCGACGGCGAGATGGTCAACGCCGGGTGCGGCCAGCGCCATCGACGCGCTTGCCTCGCCCATCCCGGAGCCGATCTCGAGCACGACCGGCGCGGCGCGCCCGAACCATCCGGCGGTGTCCAGCGGGCCGTCGGGCAGCTCCCTGACGTCCGTCCCCCACCGGTCCCAGCTCCGGTCCCAGGCGCGTTGCTGACCGGTGGTCATTCGAGCCCGCTGCGGGTAGATCGTCTGGCTCATCCCTGGCACACCTACAGCCTGGCCTGGGGACGGGGCGGTCGTGCACCGGGTCCCGATCGGGGAGGGACAGGATGGTCGGCATGAACACGCTCAAGGAGTGGGTCGATCTGGTGTGTCGGGAGCTGGACATCGCCGACGCGGTGTCGCCGGCCGCCATGCAGTCGCGGGTGCTGGACATGTCGCGGGATGTTGCTCATGACGTCGCTCGACCGGCTGCTCCGCTCACCGCTTACCTGCTGGGCCTGGCCGCCGGTCGCACCAGCGACCCGGAGACCACCGCCGACGAGCTCGCTTCGCGGGTATGCCAGCTTGCCCAGCGCTGGGCCGATGAGCAAGGCGGCTCGACAGCGCCCGAGTCCCCCCCGAATGAGGGAAGCTCGGGTCGTCCCGCATGACGACCCGAGCCCTTCCCGCGGGTCCCGGTCGCGCATCCCCGGCGGTGGCCGGATTGCCGGCTCAGCTGAGGCGCGCGCCACGGGTGTGCGGTCTCTTGTCTGGGCGTCCCGGCGCTGCGCCCAGGCGTTGTGACCGACAAGGAACACGGTGCCGCACCGCACCGCCAGCCACATGAGGGTTCTCCCCTACCGTGACCCTGGTTCAACACCCCGACCGGTGCCTGGGTCTCCCTGATCCTCGCCACATCCGTCACGTGTGTCCCACCGGGAGGATCTGTGGGAGGTGCAGCGGGTGCAGCGGGTGCCGGGTTAGGGTCGGACATTGTGAGTATCCGCATGATCGATCCCGACTTCCTTGCCCTGCCGTTGCGGCCAGTGGCCGACGCCGCCCTGGGGCGGGCTCGCGAGCTGGGCGCCGAGCACACCGACGTTCGGATCGAGCGGACCACCCGGCAGAGGCTGCGGCTGCGCGATGGGACGGTCGCGACGGCGCAGAACTCAACCACCGTCGGGCTGGCCGTCCGGGTGATCGTCGAGGGCACCTGGGGGTTCGCCTCGCACCTGGAGCTGACTCCCCAGTCCGCGGTGGCGACCGCGCAGCGGGCCGTCGAGGTGGCCCGCACCCTGCGCCCGCTCAACGCTGAGCGGGTGGAGCTGGCCGCCGAGCCGGTACACGCCGGCGCGGTGTGGGTCGGTGATCACGAGATCGACCCGTTCACGGTGCCGCTGCACGAGAAGGTGGCGCTGCTCTCGGAGTGGTCTCGCCGACTGCTCGCCGCTGACGGGGTGGAGCACACCGATGTGCACATGTGGGCGGAAAAAGAGATCAAGTTCTACGCCGACTCCGCCGGCACCAGCACCACCCAGCAGCGAGTACGGATTCACCCCGCGGCCACGGCGATCGCGGTGGACCGGGCGGCCGGCTCGTTCGACAGCATGCGGACCTGCGCGCCACCCGCCGCGCGAGGCTGGGAATACCTGGCCGGCAACACCTTCTGGGACTGGGACGGTGAACTCGCGCAGATTCCCGGGTGGTTGGCCGAGAAAGTCAAGGCATCCAGCGTCCAGCCCGGCCGGTACGACCTGGTGATCGATCCGACCAACCTGTGGTTGACGATCCACGAGTCGGTGGGGCACGCCACCGAGTACGACCGGGCGATCGGCTACGAGGCAGCCTATGCCGGATCCTCCTTCGCCACCCCGGACAAGCTTGGCGCCCTACGCTATGGCTCGCCGGCCATGCACGTCACCGGGGACCGCACCCAGCCCCACGGGCTGGCCACCATCGGCTACGACGACGATGGGGTCGCCACCTCGCGATGGGACCTGGTGGCCGGCGGGACGCTGGTCGGGTACCAGACCGATCGGGTCTTCGCCCGCCGGCTGGGCCTGGAACGCTCAGCGGGCTGCGCGTACGCCGACTCGCCACACCACGTGCCCATCCAGCGAATGGCCAACGTGTCGCTGCAGCCTGACCCGGACACCGACACCGCGACCGCGGAGCTGATCTCCGGGGTGCAGCGCGGCATCTACATTGTCGGTGACCGCTCCTGGTCGATCGATATGCAGCGTTACAATTTCCAGTTCACCGGGCAGCGGTTCTACCGCATCGAGGGCGGCACGCTGGCCGGGCAGCTCCGCGACGTCGCTTACCAGGCCACCACCACCGAGTTCTGGGGCGCCTTGGAAGCGGTGGGTGGCCGTTGCACCTGGTTGCTTGGCGGCGCGATGAACTGCGGCAAGGCCCAACCCGGCCAGGTCGCCCCCGTCAGCCACGGGTGCCCATCCGCGCTGTTCCGCGGTATCAATGTGCTCAACTCCCGCGAGGAGGCCGGCCAATGACTAGTGACCCCGTGACTAGTGACCCCGTGACAAATGACCCCGTGACAAATGACCCCATGGCAAATGGCCCCATGGCAAATGGCTCAGTGATAATGGCACTCCTTATGATTAATGGCACTCCTTATGACAAATGGCGATCCTCATGATTACTGGCACAGTGCTGGGTCCCGACGAGCTCACCACGACCGCGCTGGCCGCGTCGAAGGCCGACGGGTGCATCGTGTTGCTCACCGACACCAGCGAGGTCAACCTGCGCTGGGCGAATAGCACGATGACCACCAACGGGCACACCACAACCCGCTCGTTCTCGGTGATCTCGGTGTTGGACGGGGGCGGCGGCTCCGACGCCGGACCCGCCATCGGCGTGGTCAGTGGCAATGGTGTCGATCGTGACGAGGTGCGCGCCGTGGTGGCGGCCAGCGAGGAGGCCGCGCGGCAGTCTGGCCCGGCCCGGGACGCCGCGCCGCTGATGGTGGGCCCAGCGGACGACGATTTCGCCACGCCCGCAGCGGCCACCGAGATCGGGGTCTTCGCCCACCTGACCGAGGAGCTTGCCGCGGCGTTCGGCGATTCGGCCGGCGGGAGTCGGATTGTCGGCGCCGCTGGCGGAGGCGAGTTGCTCTATGGCTTCGCCGAGCACCGGTTGGAGACCACCTGGCTGGCGTCCTCGACCGGGCTGCGCCGCCGCTGGGTGCAGCCCACCGGCACTGTGGAGCTCAATGGCAAGATCACCGACGACCTCACCCGTAGCGCCTGGGCCGGGGCCTACACGGCTGATTTCACCGATGTGGACCTCACCGCGCTCATCACCGAGGTGCGGCGCCGGCTGAGCTGGTCGGGGCGGCAGCTGGAGCTGCCAGCGGGTCGGTACGAGACCATCCTGCCGCCCTCGGCGGTCGCTGATCTGATGCTCGACCTGGTCTGGTCGATGGACGGCCGGCCGGCGCACGAGGGTCGTTCGGCCTTCGCCGCACCCGGCGGAGCGCCGAGCGGCACCCGGATAGGTGAGCGGCTCACCGACCTCCCGCTCACGCTGTCCAGCGATCCGGCCGCGCCGGGCCTGCGGACCGCGCCGTTTTTGATCACCAGCGCCTCGGGTGACTCGGTGAGCGTCTTCGACAACGGCGCCCCGATGCGTCGAGTGGACTGGCTGCGCGACGGCACGGTGAATGCGCTGGCCTACCCCCGGGCGGCCGCGGAAGAACTGGGCGGGCAGTTCACTCCACCGCCGGAGAACCTGATGCTGACCGGGGGCTCCTCGGCCTCGACCGACGAGCTGGTGGGGCGCACCGAGCGGGGGCTGCTGCTGACCTGCCTGTGGTACATCCGTGAGGTCGATCCGGTGTCGTTACTGCTCACTGGGCTGACCCGGGACGGGGTGTACCTCATCGAGGGGGGTGAGGTCGTCGGTCAGGTGAACAACTTCCGGTTCAACGAGAGCCCGCTCGACCTGATCCGGCGCGCCAGTGAAGTCGGCACGACCGAGAGCGCGCTGGGTCGGGAGTTGAAGGACTGGTTCTCCCGCACCGCGATGCCCCCCATCCGGATCCCCGACTTCAACATGTCCTCGGTGAGCCAGGCCAGCTAACCGCCTGGGGTTGTGAGGGATTTCTCAATCGCGAGTCGCTGCGCTGAGTAGCTTCCGGGGCTAATCTGCTCGTTATCCCTTCGACGTCTTACCGCCCGTGCGGAGCACGGGCGGTCCTCGGCGTTGGCACGAACGCCGTCCCCGTGGAGGGGACCGGTGAGCTCACGAAGGAGACGAGCAGTGACTGCGGCGACCATCCCGGGTCTCGACGAGGGACCGACCAGCCACTTCCGGTTGCGCAACTGGGTGCGCGACACCGCAGAGCTCACCCAGCCCGACCGCGTCGTGTGGTGCGACGGATCCGAGCAGGAGTGGGACCGGCTCACCACCCAGCTGATCGACGCCGGCACATTCACCCGGCTGGACCGCAAGCCGAACTCGTTCTGGGCCGCCTCGGACCCGTCCGACGTGGCCCGGGTGGAAGAGCGTACCTTCATCTGCTCGCGAGCAGAGCAGGACTGTGGTCCCACCAACAACTGGATGCACCCGGACGAGATGAAGTCGATCATGACTGAGCTGTACCGGGGATGCATGCGCGGGCGCACGATGTACGTGGTGCCCTTCTGTATGGGTCCACTGGGGGATCCGGAACCCAAACTTGGCGTCGAGATCACCGATTCCGCCTACGTAGTGTGCTCGATGAAGATCATGACCAGGATGGGCGAGGTGGCGCTACGCAAGTTCATCTCACCTGAGGGCAACGAGGCAGACTTCGTGCCCTGCCTGCATTCGGTGGGCTACCCGCTGGAAGGCGGCCAGGCTGACGTGCCCTGGCCGTGCAACGACACCAAGTACATCAGCCACTTCCCCGAAGACCGGCTGATCTGGAGTTACGGCTCCGGCTACGGCGGCAACGCGCTGCTGGGCAAGAAGTGCTACGCGCTGCGGATTGCCTCGGTGGTGGCCCGCGACGAGGGCTGGCTTGCCGAGCACATGCTGATCCTCAAGTTGACCGCCCCGGAGCAGGTGACCCATTACGTCGCGGCCGCATTCCCGTCAGCCTGCGGCAAGACCAACCTGGCGATGCTCGAGCCGACCATCCCCGGCTGGAAGGTCGAGACCCTGGGTGACGACATCGCCTGGATGCGCTTCGGTGCCGACGGCCGGCTGTATGCGGTGAACCCCGAGAACGGATTCTTCGGCGTAGCCCCGGGTACCAGCTGGAAGACCAACCCCAACGCCATGCGCACGTTGCGCTATGGCAACTCCATCTTCACCAACGTTGCGCTCACCGACGACGGCGACATCTGGTGGGAGGGCATGGAGGCAGCGCCGGCGCACGCCACCTCATGGACCAAACAGGACTGGACTCCCGCCGACGGCGCCACCGGGCAGCGCTGCGCGCACCCGAACTCCCGGTACTGCACGCCGATAGCGCAGTGCCCGGTGCTCGCCGACGAGTGGGACGACCCGGGCGGCGTACCGATCTCGGCGATCCTCT
>JAFAXZ010000010.1 GCA_019240665.1 Pseudonocardiales bacterium
GACGGCGGTGGTGGACGCGCTGTGCCGTTGCGACCGGGAAGGCGAGGTCGGCGCCGTGCTGCCCGGCTTGATCCGGGACCTGCATTCGAGCATCGCCGCGGGCCGTGACGTAGCCGAACTGCTCCTGCTGTCGAGCTGGCTGCACACCCAAGCCACCGTCCCGTGGCTGCGACTCGCCGGCGCCCCGCTGGATCTGTGCTCGCTGAGCGACATGCTGGCCCGGCGGGCCGCTCACGATCTCGACACTCCGGTTCCCCTGGGCCTGGTCGCCGTGAGTGCGGCAAGGGTGGCACTGCTCGAAGGCGCGTTCGATCTCGCGCAGGGCGCCCTCGACGCGGTGACCGTGCCGACCAACACCCCGGAGCTGATGCAACTGGCGGGTCTTGGGGCGCTTCGGCGATCGGTGGTGGCCGCCGCAGCCAATCGTGTCGGTGATAAGGACGCTTCGCTGGCATACGCCGCTGAACTCGCCGAGCGCACCGGAGAGGGCAACGCCTACGGGCTGGGATTCGGACCGTTCAGCGTTGGCGAGTTCCGGATTCAGGGTCTCGTGGAGGCCAAGAACTATGAACAAGCCGTGAGCATCGCGGAGGGCTTGAATCCCGATGCCCATGCCAACCAGTCCAGCCGCGCTTCTTACTGGAGAAACTACGGCCAGGCGTTGGCCCGGCTGCGGGGACGCCACGACGACGCGGTGCGGGCGCTGCGTCGTGCTGAGCTGATCTCGCCGCACGGTGTGCTGCGGAATCCGTTCATCCGCGACATCCTGGCTGTGCTGCTTAGGCACTCGCGCCGGGGTTCATCGACGGACCAGGAGGTACGGGGCATGGCCCGCCGGGCCGGTCTGGCCGTGTAGGCCACAGCCCAACGGAGATGTCTCTTCTGAGAGACAGATGGCTCTTCGCTGTTTCAAGTGGGTTTGGTGATCAAGTGAGGGTGGTCTCGGCGTGGCGGGTTGACGAGGGGGTGATCGTTTCGTTGGCTGCGTGACTGTCCGTGATGCTTGTGTAGCAGGGGGTCACAGGGGTATGGATGAGCTGGGGTTGCTCACGGCGGCGCTGGGGCTGAGCAGGCCGTGGCGGGTGGTCCGGACCGAGTTCGACCCCGAGGTCACCCAGCTGGATCTGTCCCTGGAGTTTGAGCGGGGTGCCCGGTTCGCGTGCCCGGCCAAGGACTGTGCCTACGGTGACTGTCTGGTGCACGACACCGTGGACAAGACGTGGCGGCATCGGGACTTTTTCCAGCACAAGGCGTTCTTGCCTGCCCGGGGTGCCCAGGGGGGCTGTCCGGAGCAGGGGGTGCGGCAGGTGGCCGTGCCGTGGGCGCGCCCGGGGTCGGGGTTCACGCTGTTGTTCGAGGCCCTGGTGCTCAGCGTCGCCGCGGTGATGCCGATGGCGAAGGTTGCCACGATGAGCCCCGAGCACGACACCAGGATCGGGCGGGTGGTGCAATACCACGTGCGCGCCGCCCGTGACCAGCTGGACTGCCCGGGGGTGCACCGGGTCGCAATGGAGGAGACCGCTGCGGCCAAGGGTCAGGACTCCGTGAGCATCGTCGCCGACCTGGATGCCCGGCGGGTGATCTTCGCCACCGAGGGACGCTCGGCCGACACCGTGGCCCGCTTCGCCGCTGATCTAGTCGAGCACGGGGGCGACCCGGCCAAGCTCACCGACACCAGCTCCGACATGAGCACCGCGTTCCTCAGCGGAATCACCCAGTCCTTGCCGAACGCGACGATCACCTTCGATCGCTACCACCTGCCCGCCAAGCTCAGCGAGGCCATCGACGCCGTGCGCCGCGCCGAAGTCGCCACCCGCCCGGAACTTAAGCACACCCGCTGGCTGTGGCTGAAGAACGGGCAGAACCTGTCCACCACGCACCGCCACGAGCTGCACCAGCTGATGCGCCCCTCAGCCCAGCTGGCCACCGCCCGGGCGCTGCGCTGGCGCGAGGACTTCCAGACCTTCTACGACCAGCACCCCAGCGAGGCACCCGAGTCCCTGCGCCGCTGGTGCTATGGAGCCAAACGCTCCCGCCTGCAACCGATCAAGGAGTTCGTGGCCCTGGTTAAGAACCACGGGGAGGGCATCCTCGCCTGGCACAAAAACCACCTCAGCAACGGTCTGCTCGAAGGGATCAACTCCCTCATCCAGGCCGCCAAGGCCCGCGCCCGAGGCTACCGCAGCAAAACCAAAATGATCACTATCGTCTACCTCACCGCAGTCAAACTCCCGCTACCCAACCTCAGCAACCCAACACCCGCATACATGCCCTCACGCTGAGTAACCCACTTAAAACAGCGAAGAGCCAGACAGATGCGGCCTCGTTTCTCCCGAGGTGTCTCGTCTGAGCGACAACTCGCTGTCATCGTCGGGCCATAGTCGCAAGCGTGATCGACGTACCTGAAACGCTGCCCAGTCACCGGGAGCGGGGTCGGCTACAGGCGGAGGCTGATAGCCAGCCGCCCGATTCTGGTCACGTCTGTCCGGCCTGGCAGACCGCTGGGTGCGCGGTGAGCACTGCCGAGCTGGGCGAGTCGTTGCCGGAGGGCGTGTTCCACCTGCTGACCGCTGATTCGGATAAATTCTGGGAATTGAATCGATTGTCACTGATGCATAACTACTGGTTAGGAGTTTAATGACCTTCCGACTTTCGACTACGTGCCGGGCTGTA
Source organism: Pseudonocardiales bacterium (assembly GCA_019240665.1). GTDB lineage: Bacteria > Actinomycetota > Actinomycetes > Mycobacteriales > Pseudonocardiaceae. The sequence goes on from JAFAXZ010000010.1 coordinate 2,674, forward strand.
ACCAAGTAGCCGTCGCCGATTTGGAATGCCGTGCCAACATTTTGAGCTCCTGCGCTATTTTCGGTTACAAAGCCCACAATGCACGGCGAGAAATACGGGTAAGCTCCCAGCTCTCGTTTCTCCCGTGGTCGACCTTCTGTTCTCGTTGGCCTTCACTTCACCATTCTTCCCGCATCTCCAGAATTAGGAGGCTGGCAGCTGCGGATATCACTATAACCTAACTGACTGGTTCTCCGCCACTTGGAAGGACTCGCCCTGCGTGTCACCGTCCACGGTTGCCCGCCACTCGTATCGGCCGGGCGACAACGGCAAAGCCGCCACGTTAACTGCGAACGCCGTGTTGAGCGTGCTGCCCGGCGCGATGCCAGGCGGGCGACCTACCTCTAGCTTGATCTCACTAATGATCGGTTGTGGCCCTGTCGGCCCTGGGATGGTAACTGCTTGGCCATCCTAAGTGAGAAGCTCTACCCGCACAGGAAGTTCTTGATTAGCGCGATCCCATGGCACTTGGATCATCAATGCCACGGCGTGCGGTGCGGTTGGGCTGCTGGTAACCGTCCAGCCTGCACCGAGCATGTGAAGTTTGCCGCTTGCACTGTCTGCCTGCGCGGCGTCACACAGGATCAGCTTGAAGCCAATCTTCGAGTGGGTCAACGGCACGCAACTGCTCCCCACGTCGCAAACCCGGAGTGCTCTACCCACTCACCGCTCGCCGAAGGCGCCAGGAACACTGTCGCTCCTCGGAGTGGAGCTGTCACGAAGTCGGGTGGCCGGCGGCGGATCCCCTGGATCTTCTCGATCGGCTCGTCGTCTTCGTAAAAGTCGTCGTCAACCATGGTCAGCTCCTTCCCCGTATCCTAGTCAACGAAGTACACGCTCCCCCGCACCCAAGTATCCCCCATTGGGTGCTCCGAGGGATAGAGCACGACTGTGGCGGGCCGGGCTCGTATCGTCACATCGATCACAGCTCGGCGGCCCCGCTCCGGATCGTCATCCCACCGTCCGTAGAGTCCGCGAACACACTCCACGGCGTCTCGAACTTCGACCTCCGTGATCCCGTGACGCTGCGTGATCTTTTGAGCGGTGCGGCGGCTGATGTTCAACTTAGCCACCCACACCGATGTCACGTCCCCGTCCCCCACCTCGGTCGTCCCATCACCAGCCAGAGGCCGGCCAGCAACCCCTGCCAGGGCACACGCGTCACCCCGCATGGTGCCGCTGTCCTGCCCCTGAACTGGGGGAAGGCAGATTACCCGGCGAGGTACCAGCACCCATCACTCCCCACCACTCCCAGAACAGCTGTTTCGGCGAACTAGGTGTGGTGCACCTGCCTGCCTCCAGCGTGCGTTGCCGACTAGGCCGAAGTTTCCCGATCTTGAGCGGCTGGTCATGCTGTTGACCTAACAAGACGCTGGTTGGGGGTGGTTGTGCTCTGGCTACTTGAGGGCCAGGGGGATTGGGGCGTTGATCAGTTGCAAGGCCCGCCGCTGTGTCGGGGTCGGCATGGTGATCTTGTCGAAGGTGGCGTGGCCGAGGGCGATGGTGTACGGGTCAGATCGCTAGCCGCCCTCAGCGTGTACGTGGGGTGGGCGGGGGAGGCGGGAGGCGATGAGGTCGGCGGCTTTGGTGTCGGCACCGGCGAGCCAGGCGGCGTAGACCTTGAGGGTGGTGGCTCCGCCGCCCACGTGGCCGAGCCTGCCCGCCACGGTGCGCAGGTCGACCCCACCAGCGAGCAGTTCGGTGGCGCTGTAGTGGCGTAGTGCGTGCAGGTGCGTGTCGATGCCGAGATCGGCGGCCATCTTCGCGTATCGGTGGGTGATGGCGTCGGGGTCGCAGTGTCGCCGGTGGTCGGGTGCGTAGGAGAACACGAAGGCGTCGTCGTCGAGCGTGGTGCCGAGGTCGGTGCAGCGTTGGTCAGCGCGTGCTTTGTGCTGGCTCAGGATCGTGATCGTGTCTTGATCGAGCTCGATCACTCGCATCTGGTGGGTTTTGGTGTCCTTGAGGATCGTGGTGCCGTTGCGCCGGACCAGGTTGCGGCGGATGGTCAGCAATTCGGAGACCAGGTCGATGTGTTCCCAGGTGAGCGCGACCAGCTCGCCCCGCCGCGCGCCGGTGACGAAGGTCAGCCAGACGAAGGTGCCCCAGCCCGCATCCTGCTGCCAGGCCGCGTTTGCGATCTTGGCTGCTTCCTCCGCTGACGGCGGATCGGGCTGCGGTGCGGGGATGCGTGGACGCTGGGCGGCGTCCAGCGGGTTGACGGTGATCCAGCCCCACCGCTTGGCAGCGCTCAGGGCACCGCTGAGCACAGCGTGACACTGGCGGACCGAGGAGACCGCGAGAGGCTTGCAGACGTGCGTTACGCATCGCTCGTCGCAGTCGTGCGGCCGGGGCGTGCGGTGCTCGACGAAGGAGCGGCCGTGACAGCGGCGACGGCAGACTCGGAGTTGGGCGTAGAGCTGCTCAAAGGGGCGCGGACCCTGCCGACACAGCGGGGCCAGGGGAGTGGCTCCGAGCGCCGGACGGATGAAACCGTCGATCAGCAACCGGTAGCTGGCACGGGTCGTCTCCTCGACCTGATGCCCAGACAGCCACTCATCGAGCAGGTAGCCGAGCGGACGTTTGTCCGGGCTGCCGTGTTGTCCCGCACCTGCTGGCGCAGCTGGTCGCGGATCACGATCGCCGCATCCTTGGTGTCAGCTGAACCGCTGAGCATGAGCTGCCGGCCAGTCACCGGGTCGTATCCGGCAGAGATACGGACCTGGTACGTAGCGCCGCGCTGGCGGATGCCGGTCAGGTCCTTGGGAGGCTGCTTGGTGCGTGCCATAACCGCAGCGTACAGCGCGGTAAAGGACAGTCCGATGGACAAAGATCAAGATTTATGATCTTCTATTGTCCATTTCTGCTGGTAAGAGGTGGTGCGCCGCCAGGGACTCGAACCCCGAACCCGCTGATTAAGAGTCAGCTGCTCTGCCAGTTGAGCTAGCGGCGCCGGTGTCAGGCCACACCCGGCGCGACGGCCAGGACGCTAGCACGTTGGTACCGGCCGGTTCGAATCAGCCTACAAGCAACCGGGCAATGTCGCCGTGCGTCGGTACATACGCATCGAGACGGCGAGCACGTCGACGTCTGTCGGTCCGGGGCGGCAGGCTGAACCTCTTGTAGTTGATCACGGAATCGGATGGTGCCCGTGCGGGTGAGCAGGTCGTGTCCGGCGACCGGAGGTCGGAACACAGTGTCAGAGCTGGTCAGACGGAGCGAAATGATCACGGTGTTACTCGTCGTCGGCGTGCTTGGCACGTTGTTGGCGGGGTGCAACGTGGGCCGCGCCACTGCGCCGAGTCCTGTTGGGCACGTGGTCACCCCGGCGCTGCCTCCTCCGGTCGCGACCATCACCAGCGATCCGCCGGATCGCGCGGTCGGCGTCTCACCGCTAACGCCCGTCACGGTCACCGTCGCGAAGGGTAAGCTCAGCCAGGTCTCCTTGACCAATCCGGAGGGAGTCTCGGTCGTCGGCCAGCCTGAGCTCGACGGCACGACCTGGAAGACCACCAAGCCACTGGGCTATGGCAAAGTATACACGATCAACGCCAGCGCGGTCGGCGACGACAACCGGCCGGTGAGCAAGACGTCCACGTTCACCACTATCGAGCCGCGGACCCTTACCTATCCGTCGATCAACCCGCTCAATGGGGAAACGGTCGGCGTAGGTCAGCCGATCTCGGTGTATTTCGATGAGCCGATCGCGGACAAACAGGCAGCCGAGAATGCGATCACTGTGACCACGAGCCCGCACGTCGAGGGCGCGTTCTACTGGTTTTCCAGCAGGGAAGTGCACTGGCGTCCGCGGCAGTTCTGGGAGCCGGGGACCGACGTCACCGTGGACATTCACGACTACGGCAGAGATTTCGGCAACGGGGTGTACGGCCAGGCGGACCGGACGTCGCATTTCACGATTGGTGACGCCTTCATTGCGCGGGCCGACGGCGCGATCCACCAGATGACCGTCGAAATCAACGGCCGGATAGTACGCACGATGCCGATCTCCATGGGTCGACCGAATTTCCCCAGCGCTAAGGGTGTGCACGTGGTCACCGAACGGAACGTGACCAAGGTAATGGACTCGACCACGTTTGGCCTCGCCCTCGATGCCGGCGGGTACATCGCCAAGGTGCAATGGGCCACCCGCATCTCCAACAGCGGCGAGTTCGTGCACTCCGCGCCGTGGTCAGTCGCCCAGCAGGGCAACAGCAACGTTAGTCACGGCTGCATCAACCTCTCGCCGGATAACGCCAAGTGGTTCTTCGATAACGTGAAGAAGGGTGACGTCGTCATCAACATCAACACTGGCGGACCCGACCTCAAGTCATGGGACGGCTTCGGGGACTGGCAGGTCCCGTGGGGCCAATGGGTGTCGGGCAACAAGTAGCCTCCCTCACCCCGTGGCGGCGTGCTTGGCGATCAGGCGAGTGGCCCGGTCGGCTTGCTCGATGATCGCCAGGTGCGCACCGTCCAGAACGTGGAGCTTCGCCTGATAGATGGCGGCGACAAGAGTCTTGGCATGGGGGGTGACCGGCGTCCCTGGATCCTGCGAACCAGCGATCACCAGCGTGGGCGCGCTGATCCGACCGAGCAGCCTGCGACCATCCCAGGTGGCGATGGCCCCACAGCATTCGGCGTAGCCTTCGTCCGACGCCCCGGCGATCATCTGGAGCGCCTGCTCCACTACCTCCGGGTGGGCAGCTGCCCACTCCGGGGTGAACCAGCCAGCGACCACCTGCGGCGCTATCGCGGATGTGCCCACCCAACGAACTGATGCTGCCCGCTCAACCCACGGCCCATGGTCGTCGTAGTAGGCGCTGGTGCTGCACAACATCAGAGAGGACACCCGCTCCGGGGCGTGCGCGGCGAGCCAGATGCCGACCATCCCGCCTAGCGAGAGGCCGCAGAAGGCCGCACGCTCGATACCGAGTCGGTCCAGTAGTGCCAATGCATCGACGGCCAGGTCCGCGATCGCGTAGGACCCGCTCGGGACCGGAGACCGGCCGTGCCCACGATGGTCATAGCGCAGTACCCGGAACCGCTCGGCCAGCACCTCGACCAACGGTTCCCAGATCTCCAGCGTGCTGCCCAGCGGTCCGGCCAGCATCAGCACCGGCGAGTCCGACGGCCCGGTGAGTTCGTGGTGCACCTCGACGCTTCTCATGCGCGGGACTCTAATGCCAGCCAGCTACGGCGGGTCGAGAACGTGGGGTGAGTGACGGGACTCGAACCCGCGACATCCTGGACCACAACCAGGTGCTCTACCAGCTGAGCTACACCCACCATGCGGCTGCCCGATCAGCGCTGCCGACCATGGTAGCGGGGGTGGCATGCGGGTCACCGCTTGGGCACCTGAGCGGTGGTCGCCTGGGCTGCCGCGTGTGCTTCCTCAGAGCTGGGGCCTGGTTCGGGCACGAACACGGTGCGCCGGTAGTAAGCCAGCTCGCGGATGGACTCGGTGATGTCGGCCA
>JAFAXZ010000081.1 GCA_019240665.1 Pseudonocardiales bacterium
TCGGTGCTGGGCAACCAGGCGTTGGTGCAGATCAACCGTATGTTCGACGTGACTGTCGGCGCCGAACAGGCGTTCCGCTCGTTCACCGTGGCGACCTTGGCCGAGCTGATCGAACAGGAGATGATCAAACACCTCAACTCGTTGACCGAACAGGAGGTCAGCGACGCTATGCGTGGGATGTGACGTCGAGGGTCGCCGTCGGCGCGAGGGCAGCGACGAAGATGGCCGACGGTTTGCCAGGCTCCCAGCCGGGCATCGGGTCGATTGTGTCGACCCGCACGAACCCGTGCCTTTCCCAGAACCGAGTTGTCGCCTCATATGGCCGGTAGCCCGCTGAGCGGTCTACCAGGTGGTAGCTATTCAGCAGGGTTCGGGGGCTGGTGGTAGCCAGGGTTGGCCGGTGAAGAGTTGGGTGAGGACGTCGAGGGTGTCGAGTCCCCATTTGGTGGCTGTGCTGAGGTAGGACTGGACGATGGCGAAGTCGGCGAGTCCGGTGAGGGTGCGCCAGGCGCCGCCGGAGGTTCGTTGCTGGATTTTGACGGGCCGGACATCCCTTTCCGCTTGGTTATTGGTGAAGGGCACCGTGAGATCGGCCACGAAGCGCAGGATGATCTCTTCGTGGTCGCGGAACCGCTGCGCGAGGGTCAGTGCGTCGTGGGCGAGCGGGCCGGCGCGGGCGCTGTTGTCGGTGAGGGCTTTGGCGAGCGCACCGCGGTAGTGGTTGCGGATGGTGGCCAAGGTGTGGGGGTCTAGGGCAGGCTTTCCGGCGGCGCGGGCGGCGTGGGTGGCGGTGGTCGCCTCGGTCAGGGTGGTGGCCATGGCGGCGGCCCAGATCTGGGCGTGGGGGTCGGCGTCGTGGATGGCGCGAAGATCACGAAGGAGGTGCGCGCCGCACCAGGCGTGGTGGGCGTCGATGAGGTGGGCGTAGCCGGCGTAGCCGTCGCGGACGATCGTGCCGGCATACCCGGGCAGGACGTCCCCGGCGTCGATGTCGGCCTTGCTGCGCCCACCGGTGTGCAGGGCGGTGAGGTAGTTGGTGGCGGCGACGTGCACGTAGTGAAGACCGCCGGCGGCGCGGGCGGGAGTCTCATCGACGTGCAGCACCCCGGCCTGGCGCAACAGCTGCCGCACCTGGGGGAGAAAGGTCTGCTCCAGCATCCGGGCGGCCCGAGCGCGCACCGAGGCCATGAACCCCACTGATACCGGCACCCCTGTCATCGAGCGCATCAGGCGGGTGGCCCGGGCCACCGGCAGGTAGTGCGCGCAGAGAAGCTCCGCGGCCCGGGCCAGCACGGTGGATCCGTACTGAACACGGGCAGGCGGGCACCCCGGCGTGGGTGCACTCGCCGTGGCGCCGCAGGCTGGGCAGGCCCGGGTCACGATCCGGTATTCGGTGACCCGCGGTGGGGGCGGCGGGGACACCTCGATGACCTGGCGGCGTTGCACCCCGAGCACTACTGCCCCCGCCAGGCTCGCCCCGCAGCCACCGCAGCAGCCCGGATCACAGGTGATGGTCTCATCCGGGTTATCCACCAGTGGCATCGTCGTCCCTGAATCCCCGGGCTGCTTACCCGGCCGACGCCCGGAGGATTTCCGCGACGAGCGCCGCGCTGGCTTGCGATACGGCGAATCCGACGACGGCGGCCGGCTCGAGGTCGACGAATCGGCACCCAGCCGCCGCTCTAACTCCACAATCCGCCGCTCCTGAGAAGCGATCTGGTGATCCTTGGTCGCGATCACCTCCCGCAAACCGGCGTTGGCCTCCAGCAGCTCCCCCACCAGCGCGCGCAACTCCTCCACCGAGGTGGGAAGGCTCGCAGCCGGACCGCCAGACACGCCACTACATGATCCGCATCAGCCAGCCACGATCAAGCCGACACTCCGCAGCCGTCCCAGACAGCTCAGCGATCACTTCCATCCCGAACCTGCTGAATAGCTACGCATGATCCCACCGAAGAGATGCTGTAGGGGGCAACCAAGATACGAGTAAAACCGGCAATGGGATGATCTTGTGTCGGTGAACCTGCGGGGTGAAGTTGTGACTGTTGTGGGGGCGACGATCACCACGGCATGAGGAAGATCCGGTGCTACG
>JAFAXZ010000118.1 GCA_019240665.1 Pseudonocardiales bacterium
ACGCAGTTTACGTGCGCAATAATCGGCGCCCGGACGCGGGCACCGCGGTTTTCGATCACACCGAGTGGGCCGTGTTCCTTGCCGGTGTCAAGGACGGCGACTACGACTTGTAGCGTCAGCCCATGGTCACCGAGGGCGACGACTACCGGCCATGTCTGGAGGCGACGGCGTTGCTGGGTAGGCACGACCCCGACGCCGCCGTCGCGGTCCTCGAGCCGCTGCCTACGCAGTAAGGCTGCCGCGCTAAATCCAAGCCCGACGTTGGTCGTACCGAGGTGCTACCGCTCTGCTAAGCTTGGCCGCATGGCGGTCAAGAAGATCAGCATCTCGCTTGACTCCGAGGTTTTTGAACGCGCCCGGCGTGCCGCCGAGACCGAGGGGGTCACGCTCTCGACCTGGCTGTGTCAAGCGGCCGAGGAAGCTGCCGGACTGGCCGAGGCCCGCACTGCCTTGGCCGAGTACATCCAGGTGTACGGGCCGCCCGACGAGGCCGCCATGGCCGAGACCCGCGCCCGGCTGGACAAGGCCGGTGTCGGGCAATGGGAGACCGCCGACGAGGCCGCCGCCAGGATGGCCGCGCTGGCCCGGTTGCGCGGCGAGCTTCCCGTAGAAGTCCGGCGGCGCGCCGGATGACTCTCCAGCGACGACTGGTCCTTGACTCTGGCGCACTCATCGACATCGAAGCGACGCCCCACGGCGAGACCTTCCGCAGCTGCGTGAAGGCATTCGAGGACGGATACCGCCCGTACCTGCCGGCCGTGGTGTTCGCCCAGGTCTGGCGAGACCGTGCCCAGCAGCATCCGCTACGGATGCTGCGACGGCTGTGCACCCTGCTTCCCTTCACCGAGCAGACCGCCGAGGACGTCGGCGGTCTGCTCGTCCGAAGCCGAACCTCTGATGTCGTCGATGCCGCCGTCATCGTCGCAGCCATCGAGCACAACGCCGCGGTGCTCACCTCCGACCCCCAAGACCTCGCCACGCTCGCCAGCGCCGCCGACTACCCGGTCCGCCTGCTCCCGGTCTGAGCCGGGAGCTTGCCCGACCCGGTTCCGCGGAACACCTCGATCAGCTATTGCGCGCCCACGGCCCAGACAGCGCGCACGACCCACCGAAGCGCCGCTCGGCTCCTCACCCAGCACATGTGCGAACGAGCCGACACACTGGGAGCACGACAAGCCCAGGAAGGACGTGACCGTGCACGCGGCAGACCGCGCCACTTCAGCACCACCGGCTGACGAGCTGCGCCGGCTACTGGCCGGCGAACACCACAACCCCCATTCGGTGCTCGGGACGCATCCGCACCCCGACGGCACCGTGGTCCGGGTGTTGCGCCCGCATGCCGATGAGGTGACGGTGCTCGCCGACGGCGCGGAGTACCCCCTGGAGCACTGCGCCGGGGGGCTTTTCCACGGCGTGACACAAAGTCCTGGCGACTACCGGCTGCGGGTGCGCTACGGCGAGCACACCGAGATCACTGATGACCCATACCGATGGCTGCCCACGCTGGGGGAGGTCGACCTACACCTCATCAGAGAGGGGCGCCACGAGCGGCTGTGGGAGGTGCTCGGCGCGCACCTGCGGACCTATCCCACGCCGGGTGGCGTGGTCGAGGGAACCTCGTTCGCGGTGTGGGCACCGCACGCTCGGGGCGTGCGAGTGTGCGGAGACTTCGACGGCTGGTCCGGGGTGGCCACCCCACTGCGCTCGCTGGGTTCGGCCGGCGTATGGGAGATCTTCCTGCCCGGCGTCGGTACCGGTACCCGCTACAAGTTCCGCCTGCTGGGCCCCGACGGGAACTGGCATGAGAAGGCCGACCCGATGGCCCGCGCCACCGAAGTTCCGCCGAACACGGCCTCGATGGTAGCCGGCCTGTCGACTCACGAGTGGAGCGACGCCCCGTGGCTCGCCGACCGCGCGCAGGGCCAGCCGACGACCAAGCCGATGAGCATCTATGAAGTACACCTGGGCTCCTGGAAGCAAGGCCTGGGATATCGCCAGCTGGCCCATCAACTGGTCGAACACCTGCAAGCGACCAGGTTCACCCACGTCGAGCTGCTGCCGGTGGCCGAGCACCCCTTCGGCGGCTCCTGGGGCTACCAGGTCACCTCCTACTACGCGCCGACGGCACGATACGGCTCCCCAGACGACTTCCGCTATTTCGTGGACACACTGCATACGGCCGGAATCGGGGTGCTCATGGACTGGGTGCCCGCGCACTTCCCGCGCGATGAGTGGGCGCTGGCTCGCTTCGACGGCGCACCCTGCTACGAACACCCCGACCCGCGGCGTGCGGCGCACCCGGAGTGGGGAACCCTGATCTTCGACTACGGGTGCAACGAGGTCCGCAACTTCCTGGTGGCCAACGCGCTGTACTGGCTGGAGGAGTTCCACCTCGACGGGCTCCGGGTGGACGCCGTGGCCTCGATGCTTTACCTGGACTATTCGCGCCAGCCGGGCGAATGGTTGCCCAATGTGCACGGCGGACGGGAGAACCTGGACGCGGTGGCGTTCCTGCAGGAGATGAATGCCACCGTCTACAAACGACACCCCGGGGTGGTGACGATAGCCGAGGAGTCCACTGCCTGGCCCGGCGTTACCCGGCCGACGCATGTGGGCGGCCTGGGCTTCGGCTTCAAGTGGAATATGGGCTGGATGCACGACACCCTCGGCTATGTTGGGCACGATCCGGTGCACCGCAGTTATCACCACAACGCGATGACCTTCTCGCTGATGTACGCCTGGAGCGAGAACTTCGTGCTGCCGCTCTCGCACGACGAAGTGGTGCACGGCAAGGGCTCGCTGTGGAACCGGATGCCCGGCGACGACTGGAACAAGGCCGCTCACCTGCGGTGCCTACTGGCCTACATGTGGGCCCACCCCGGCAAGCAGCTGCTGTTCATGGGCGGCGAACTCGGGCAGCCCGCCGAGTGGGCGGAGAACCGGTCACTGGACTGGAACCTGCGCCACCACCCGCTGCACGACGGGGTACTGCAGTTGGTCGGCGATCTCAACGCCACCTACCGATCACACCGCGCGCTGTACAGCCAGGACACCAACCCGGCCGGCTTTGAGTGGATCGACGCCAACGATGCTTGGGGCAACGTCTTGAGTTTCCTGCGCTGGGGCGATGACGGATCGGTGCTGGTCTGCCTGGCGAACTTCGCCGGAAACCCGCACGAGAAGTACCGGGTGGGGCTGCCCCACCCGGGACGCTGGCGCGAGGTGCTCAACACTGACGCCGAAAGCTACGGTGGCTCCGGCGTCGGAAACCTCGGCGAGGTGATCGCCAGCGAGACGCCGTGGCATGGACGGCCCTACTCCGCGATGCTCCGGCTGCCGCCAGCCGGAGCGCTCTGGCTCATCCCCGCCGAAAAACGCTGAGTATCGGCCAGATGACGATGTGTCATCGATACTCCACCCAGAGTCAGTCAAATGGCCCCGAGTGCCAGCACCCATGCCCCTGTAGGGTGATATGCGGTCGGGTTGTTGATCGGTGGGACCAGCCAAGGTGGGACAGGACCGCACGGAGAGACCCGGTGACCAGGGCCGTTCCTTCCCGTCATCGGCTGCGCTCGCCCAGGAGTGGGCCCGGGCTATGGCCACTAGCTCCTACCTGCCGATGTCACTTGCCGAGGCCCGGGACTATCTGCATGATCTCGCCGAGCGGCTGGTGGACGCGCTGTGCGGGCCTTCGGTCGACACCCAGGCCGCATCCGAGGTAGGCGCTCGACTCGTCGCCGGGGGATTCACCGGCGCGCAGTGCCTTTCTCGGACGTTCGATGTGCTCGGCAAGGGCTTGCCTGCCGCCGCGGTCAGTGCGGCGGCAGGCAAGCCCCCACCGGCGCACTGCAACCGGATCATCGAGTTGCTCGGGGCGCTGGCCGCCAGCTACACATGGGCGCTGCGCAATCACGTCTTCGACCAGCAGGAAGAGGTCAAGCGGGCGCTGTCACAGGCATGGCAGGCCCTGGAGCGAGATCTGCGGGCCAGCCATGCCCGGTTCCGGGGGGTGTTCGACTTCTCTCCGGTGGGTATCGCGATCAGCGAACCCAGCGGGCGAATCGTCCAGGCCAACCGGTCGCTCGAAGACACCCTTGGCTACTCCCAGGGCGAACTGCTCAGACGCAAGCTGAGCGAGCTGTTCTCACCGGAGGAGCGGCCCATCATGCTGGAGGAGCACCACCGGGTGCCGGTGACCGGTCGGGATTCGCGGACCCGGGTCCGCTTCCCGCTGCGCTGCGCCGATGGCGGGACCGCGTGGGTCTACCTGGCCTCCTCGGTGCTGCTCGACGCCGAGCAGGCGCCCCGGCACGTTGTCACGACGGTCCAGGACATCACCAGCCTGCACCTGCTCGAACAGCAGCTGCATCACCAGACGCTGCATGACCCGCAGACCGGTCTACCGAATCGGCAGTATCTCCGCACCCATCTGGAAAAGGTACTCGCGCGAGCTGAGCCGTCGGCCGTGGTCACGCTGATACACCTCGATCTGGACGGCTTCTCAGCGATCAATGACGGGCTGGGTCACCACGCCGGTGACCAGCTGCTGGATGTGGTAGCCAGGCGACTGGAAGGAGTAGTCGCGGACCAGCAGGCGATGGTTGCCCGGCTCGGAGCCGACGAGTACGCAATCCTCATCGAACCCGGAGATTCGGTACTGGGCGTCGGCACCTTTGCCGAGATCATCAACACCGAACTCGCCGAGCCGTTCTACATCGACGGAATCGGGGTGGCGGTCACCGCGAGCATCGGCGTCGTGCAGCGACGGGTCGCCGGGACGAAGGCCGAGGAGCTGATGCGCGCCGCCAGCGCCACGCTGCGCCGGATGCGCGGCCGGGGCAAGCGGCAGTGGGACCTGTTCGATCCCGACATCGACGCTGTCCACAATGCGGAACTCCGGCTGGCCGCGGCGATGCCCGGCGCCCTGGAGACCGGCGAGCTGCACGTGACATACCAGCCGGTGGTCATGCTGGATGGTGGTCGGCTGGTAGGCATCGAGGCGGCGCTGAGCTGGCGGCACCCGCAGCTCGGCGTGCTGTCCAACGAACAGTGCGTGCGAGCCGCAGAGCGGACCGGTGTCGTGCATGAGGCCGGTCAGTGGTTGCTGCGCACTGCTGCCGAGCAGGCCGTCTCCTGGCGGCATCGGATCGGTGGCGGCGTGCCGCCGATGGTAGTCAACCTCAGCCCCTCCCAGGCGCAGGACCGCGACCTGGTAGCGCGAGTCAGAGCGGTGCTGAACGAGACCGGTCTGAGGCCTGCTGAGTTGGAGCTGCGGGCGCCGGTGGCAGCGATCCGCACGGTCACTGGTGAACTCGCCGGCGTTGGCGGCGGGCAAGCCGAGCACAACGTGCGGATGCTGACCGAGCTCGGCGTGCGCGCCGGGCTCTACGACTTCGGCGGTGGCATCGGCGAGCTGCGGTGCCTAGCAGATCTT
>JAFAXZ010000100.1 GCA_019240665.1 Pseudonocardiales bacterium
GTCTTCACCGAGCGGATCTTCGGCTGGTACGGGATGGGTGACTGGTTTGTCTACGGCGTCACGCAGAACGACACCAACATCGTCGCGACGGTGACTCTGTTCGTGGCCGTCGTGGTACTGATCTCGGGCTGGCTGTCGGATGTGCTCTACGCCGCACTCGATCCCCGAATAAGACTCTGAGGTTCATGACTCTCCCGACAGGAGGTGTCCCGTGTCGGCGTCGATCACTAACCCGCACAGCATCGCGGCGTTGTCCGGTTCCCCGGTGCAGCCACTGATCGGGCGCTCGAGCAGGGGCCGCTTGGTGTTGCGCCGCTTCCTGCGCCACCGGCTGTCGCTCATCGGGCTGATGTGCGTCATGCTGCTGTACGCCCTGGCATTCCTGGGCCCCCTGCTGACCCCGTGGGGCTATGCCGAGCAGGATCCAACCGCCTACTTGGCGCCCCCGTCGGCGCAGCACTGGTTCGGCACCACCCAGATCGGAGAGGATGTGTTCGCCCAGACCCTGCGCGGCCTGCAAAAGTCGCTGACGATCGGGCTGCTGGTGGGGGTCATATCGACCGGGATCGCGGCGGTGGTCGGAACCGCCGCCGGGTACTTCGGCGGATGGGTGGACCGGATCCTGATGTGGGTCGTGGACCTGCTGCTGGTGATTCCCTCGTTTCTCATCATCGCGATCCTGTCGCCCGCATTTCGGGGCACGACGTGGCTGATCCTGGTCGTCCTGCTGGCGGCTTTCTCGTGGATGATCACCGCCCGGATCGTGCGGGGCCTGACCCTGTCGCTACGCGAGCGGGAGTTCGTGCTGGCGGCCCGCTTCATGGGGGTGCCGCCCTGGCGGATCATCGCGCGGCACATCGTGCCGAACATGGCCTCACTACTGATCATTGACGCAACCATCACGGTCGGAACCGCGATCCTGACCGAGACCGGACTGAGCTTCTTCGGGTTCGGGGTGCAACCGCCGGACGTCTCGCTCGGCACGCTGATCGCCTCCGGCACGAACTCGGCACTCACCTTTCCCTGGCTGTTCCTGTTCTCCGGAGGGCTGCTGGCACTCACCGTGCTGTCGGTGAACTTCGTCGGTGACGGGCTGCGCGACGCGCTCGACCCGACTTCCACCCGCGGAAGCCGGAGGCGGGTCAGGTGACTGAGCCGGTGCTTGCCGTCACCGACCTCACGGTGTCGTTTCCCACCGACCACGGCCTCCTCACCGCGGTGCGCGGGTTGAACTACCAGGTCAGCGCGGGTGAGGTGCTAGGAATCGTCGGCGAGTCCGGTTCCGGCAAATCGGTATCTTCGATGGCCGTCATGGGCCTGCTCCCGCCGCAAGCCACGATCACCGGATCGATCCGCTTCCAGGGCCGCGAGCTGCTGGGGCGCTCAGATGTCGAGCTGTCCCAGATCCGGGGCCGGCGCATTTCCATGATCTTCCAAGACCCACTGTCGGCGCTCACCCCCGTCTACACCGTGGGTGATCAGGTGGCCGAGGCGCTGTTGGTGCACGGCACGCTGTCACGGCAGGCGGCCGGCGCCCGTGCCGTGGAGTTACTTAACGTGGTCGGCATCCCCGACGCCGCGCGGCGGGCCCAGGCGTTCCCACACGAGTTCTCCGGTGGCATGCGGCAACGCGTGGTAATCGCGATGGCCATCGCCAACGACCCGGACCTGATCATCGCCGACGAGCCCACCACCGCGCTGGACGTCACAGTACAAGCCCAGGTGCTGCAGGTACTGGCCACCGCTCGGGAGATCACCGGCGCCGGGATCGTGCTCATCACCCACGACCTTGGAGTCGTCGCCGGGTTCGCCGATCGGGTACAGGTGATGTATGCCGGACGCACCGTGGAGACCGGAGGAGTGGACGACATCTTCTACCACCCCCGGATGCCCTATACGCGGGGATTGCTCGCATCTATCCCCCGGGTGGACACCGCGCAGCGCAGAACGCTCGTACCGATCGGAGGCCAGCCCCCGTCGCTGGTCGGGCTCGGCCCCGGCTGCCCGTTCGCCCCGCGCTGCCCCTTGGTGATCGACCAGTGCCGCAGCACCGAGCCCGATCTCGCACCAGTCTCCGGTACTCATCAGTGCGCCTGTCACAGGGCGGCGGTAGAGGCGGCGCCACCGCTTGTGAGTGGCGTTGCGAGCTATAACAGTGTTTCGCACTCACGGGTACTCTTACGCGTCGAGCACCTTGTGCGGCATTACCCGGTGCGTAAGGGCACGATCCTGCGTCGCCAGGTGGGCACCGTGCGTGCCGTGGATGACATCTCCTTCGAACTCCGTGAGCAGGAGACCCTCGGGCTGGTCGGCGAGTCCGGCTGCGGCAAGACCAGCACCCTGATGGAGATCCTCAACCTCACCGCACCGGCACAGGGTCGGATCGAGGTGCTCGGCACCGACGTGTCCGCGCTAGATCGGCGGCGGCGGATGCAACTGCGCCGCGACCTGCAAGTAGTCTTCCAGGATCCGATCGCCTCGCTGGACCCGCGACTGCCGGTATTCGACCTGCTCGCCGAGCCGCTCCGGGCCCATGGTGTGCCGGGTGCGGAGATTCGGCGGCGGGTCCCGGAGTTGCTGAAGCTGGTGGGGCTGAGTCCCGAGCATGCCAGTCGCTACCCTGCGGAGTTCTCTGGCGGCCAGCGCCAGCGCATCGGCATCGGCCGGGCGCTGGCCTTGGAACCCAAGCTGCTCGTGCTCGATGAACCGGTCTCCGCGCTGGACGTCTCGATCCAGGCCGGTGTGCTCAACCTGCTTGACGAGTTGCGGGTCCGGCTGGGCCTGGCGCTGCTGTTCGTCGCGCACGACCTCGCCGTGGTCCGACACATCGCCGACCGGGTCGCGGTGATGTATCTGGGCAAGATCGTCGAGATCGGGCCGGTTGACGCGGTGTACACCGCGCCGCAGCATCCGTATACCCAGGCGCTGATCTCGGCGATTCCGATCCCCGATCCGGCGAAGGAAAGCGCCCGGGAACGGATTCTGCTGACCGGGGATCTGCCCAGCCCGGCCGACGTGCCCTCGGGTTGCCGGTTTCGTACCCGCTGCTTCCGCTACGCCGCGCTGCCCCCCGGGCTGCGGTCACGCTGCGAGCAGGAAGAGCCTGCGCGGCAACAACGGGGCGAGCCCGAGCACGAGTCGGCCTGCCATTACGCGGCGGCGCACGCCGTACTGTGACCAACCTGGGTGACCGACCTGGGCCACAAACGATCATCGAAGGGGACGTGTGGATGAGGCATCGGCTGCTACCGGGGCTAGCGGGGGTGCTGGTCACGGCGCTGACCCTGATGCTGGTGAGCTGCGGTGGGGGTGGCGGCGCGGCCGGACCCGTTTCGAAGATCGGAACCATTGACATCGGGGCAATGCCGGCGCAGGCGTTGCGCGATGGTGGCACCTTCCGGTGGGCGCTCGACTTGCTGCCCGTCAACTTTAACGACAACCAGGTCGACGGGGCGGAGTTCAACAACTCTCGCGTGATCAGCAGCGTCGTCCCGCGCCTCTGGCTCGCCCAGCCCGACGGCACGGTGAAGATGAACGAGGACTACCTCACCTCGGCCACGCTGACCAGCACCAACCCGGAAGTGGTGACCTACACCCTGCGCGAGCAGGCCACCTGGAGCGACGGCACTCCGATCACCTGGCAGGACTTCCGGGCGCAGTGGCAAGCCCTCAACGGTCGTAACAAGGCCTTTCAGATCGCCAGCAGTACGGGCTACAAAGATATCGCGTCGGTCGAGCGGGGAACATCCGACAAGCAAATTGTGGTGACCTTCGCGACTCCTTTTTCCGACTGGCAGACCATCTTCGACCCACTGTACCCGGCCACCACCAACACGAATCCGCAAGTGTTCAACACCGGCTGGACCCAGGGGTTCCCGGTGACGGCCGGGCCATTCAGAGTAGCGCAGATCGACCGGACGGCAAAGACAATCACGATGGTTCGTAATGAGAAGTGGTGGGGTCGCAAACCCCGGTTGGACCGGATCATCTTCCGCGCTATCCCGCAGGAGGCGCAGTTCGATGCGCTGGCCAACAACGAGTCCGATTTCGTGGAAATCGGCACCGACGTCAATACCTTCACCCGGGCACAGAGCGCCCCCGGGGTGACGGTGCGCAAAGCGCTGGCCCCGAACTTCAGTCACATCACGTTCAACGGTCGTCCCGGCGCCATCCTGGCCGACCAAAATCTGCGCATCGCAATCCAGAAGGGCATCAATCGCCAGGCCATCACCCAGGCGCTGATCGGCCGGATCGTGCCGGGGACCCGGCCGCTAGGAAACCACATCTACGTCCAGGGCGAGCCGGGCTATCAGGACAATTCCCAGGTCGTCGCCTACGATCCGGCTGAGGCGTCCAGGATGCTCGACGCCCTGGGCTGGACCCGGCAGGGCCAGGGCACCCGGCGCAAGAACGGCCGGGAATTGGTGATCCGGGATGTGATCCAGGCCCAATACCCGTCCAACGATCAGACAGCCCGCCAGGTCCAGCAATTCCTCGCCGAGATCGGCGTTAAGGTCGACATCACCCCGGTGCCACAGAGCGACTTCTTCGAGAAGTACATCACTCCCGCAGACTTCGATATCGCCCAATTCTCGTGGTTCACGGTTCCCTTCCCGGTCACGACAAGCAGCTCTATCTACGGCACTAGGGGCGACGTCCAGCAGAACTTCGGGGGCATCAGCAACGACACCATCAACAACCTGTTTGCGCGGGCCAGCCAGGAGTTCGACCCGACCCGCAAGATCGAGCTAGCCAACCAGATCGACCGGGAGATCTGGAAGACCGGGCACTCGCTGCTGCTCTACCAGCGTCCGGACGTATGGGGGGTTCGGAATGGCATCGCAAACATCGGAGCATTCGGCATCTCCGACCCGATCTACGCCAACATCGGCTTCACCCGGTGACGCCCGTACCCGCCCGGCCACAGCTGTGCGCTGCTTCAAGTTACTTCGCATCTTTCGAGCCAGGGCATTAATCGTCATCGCGACCGATAACATGGACTGCTTCGCTCGCGCCTTTGACTATGCGAGAAACCGAGCTCGTCGATCACCGGAGACGGCTCAGACCCTGGCCGCTGGGCGATCTCCTGCGACCGGTATGTGAAGAACGACCGCTTCAGGATTTTCGCACGCGCCATCCGGAGCAGGGGCCACAAGGACAGAAGTCTCAGCTTGGTAGCTTTCAACACCGGGGCCTTGGGTGAAACAGCACGCAGTTCATCGAGGAACTCACGCAGCATGTTCATCCCGCGCTCTCCTCCTCCGTCGGTGACACCGCCACGGCGCGGGCGGCGTTGGGACCGTCACGGAGCAGGACCCGGAACCCGTTCTCGTCGAGCACCGGCACCTTGAGCGCCAAGGCCTTGTCGTACTTGGTGCCAGGTGCCTGCCCGACGACCACGAACGCGGTTTTGCGCGACACCGACCCGGCCGCTCTGCCTCCCCGCTCGGCGATTGCCTCGGCGGCCTCGTCCCGGGAAAAGCCGTCCAGCGAGCCGGTGACGACGATGGACAGGCCCTCCAGGTGGCGCACCACCGAGTCGTTGACCGGTTCAGCCAGTCGCACCCCAGCGGCGCGCCACTTGGCCACCACCTCACGGTGCCAGTCCACCGCGAACCACTCGCGCACGGCCGCGGCGATCGTCGGGCCGACGCCGTCGACGGCGGCCAGCGCCTGCTCGTCGGCAGCCTCGATGGCCTGCAACGTGCGGAATTCCCGGGCCAGCGCCTGCGCCGCGGTGGGTCCGACGTGCCGGATCGACAGCGCCACCAGCACCCGCCACAGTGGCCGATCCTTCGCGGAGTCCAGGTTGGACAGCAGCTTGCCCCCGTTGGCCGACAGCTCTCCCGCCTTGGTGCGAAACAGGTCCACCGCCAGCAGCTTGCGCTCGTCGAGGGTGAACAGATCTCCCTCGTCGTGCACCACGCCCGCGGCCAGCAGCGCGACCGCGGCCTCGTAACCGAGCATCTCGATGTCGAAAGCACCGCGCCCGGCCATATGGAAGATCCGCTCCCGGAGTTGAGCCGGGCAGGAGCGGGCGTTGGGGCAGCGGATGTCGACGTCGCTCTCCCGCTCCCGACGCAATGGCGTGCCGCACTCCGGGCACTGCGTGGGCATGATGAATTCCCGCTCGTCACCGCTGCGCAGGTCGACCACGGGGCCGAGCACCTCGGGGATGACGTCGCCGGCCTTGCGGATCGTCACGGTGTCCCCGATCAGTACCCCCTTGCGGCGTACCTCGTCGGCGTTGTGCAGCGTCGCCAACGACACCGTTGACCCCGCGACGATCACCGGCTCCATGAAAGCGAACGGGGTGACCCGTCCCGTGCGCCCGACGTTGACCCGGATGTCCACCAGCTTGGTAGTGGCCTCCTCGGGCGGGTACTTGAAGGCGATCGCCCAGCGCGGCGCCCGGGAGGTCGAGCCCAGCCTGCGCTGCGCCGATACTTCGTCGACCTTCACCACCACGCCGTCGATCTCGTATTCCACGTTGTGGCGGTGCTCGCCCCAATAGGCGATGTGCTCGATCAGCTCGTCGATCGTGGACAGCAGCCGGGTGTGCTCAGAGACCGGCAATCCCCAGGCCGCCAGCGCCTGGTAGGCATGCGACTGGAGCGCCGGCTCGAACCCGCGCCGGCGACCTAAACCGTGGCAGAGCATCCGCAGCGGGCGGGTCGCGGTCACCCGCGGATCCTTCTGCCGCAGTGAGCCTGCTGCGGAATTGCGGGGGTTGGCGAAGGCCGGCTTGCCCGCCTCCACGAGCGCCGCGTTGAGCTCGGCGAAGTCGGCGAGCCGAAAGAATACCTCGCCGCGCACCTCGAGCAGTTCGGGCACCGGATACTCGGCGCAGCTGTGCAGGCGGTCGGGGATGTCACGCAGGGTGCGCAAGTTGAGCGTGACATCCTCGCCGGTGCGCCCATCGCCGCGAGTCAAGCCGCGGACCAGGCGCCCGTTCTCGTAGCGCAGGTTCACCGCCAGCCCGTCGATCTTCAGCTCGGCCAGGTAGTGCACATCGTCGCCCACTTCGCGGACAACCCGATCAGCCCAGGCGCGCAGCGCGTCGGTGTCAAAGGCGTTGTCCAGGCTGAGCATCCGCTCGAGGTGGTCGTGGGCGATGAACTCTGTGCTGAAGCCGCCGCCGACCAGTTGCGTCGGAGAGTCCGGTGTCACCAGCGCCGGCCAGCGTTCCTCCAGCTCCCGCAGCCGGTGGAACTGCCGGTCGAACTCAGCGTCGGAGACGGTGGGGGCGTCCAGCACGTAATAGCGGAACTGGTGCCCGCGCACGATCTCGACGAGCTCGCCGTACTCAGACCGGACCTCAGCAGCCGGTTCGGTCATGATGCTCGACCCTGCAAGCAGGTCTTCGGTAGCCACCCAGGGAGACTAGCTCCGGACACTGACAGTGGGCGTACAGCGCGCGGCCCCGCACCGAGACTGATGCGGGGCCGCAGGTGGAACGCGCTAGCTGGCGATGGCGCGGACCAGATCGGCCTGCGGGCCCTTGGGCCCCTGGCTCGACTCGAACTCCACGCGCTGGTTCTCGTCCAGGCTGCGGTAGCCCTCACCCTGGATGGCGGAGAAGTGGACGAACACGTCGGGACCACCCCCGTCGACGGAGATGAAGCCGAAGCCCTTCTCCGCGTTGAACCACTTCACGACGCCCTGTTGCATGTGCTCTCCCTGTGGAATCTGAGGCTTGGGCCGGCACCGTGCCGGCCCGCGGTTGCGCAGACCACGCGCGCCTCACGGGAGATATCCCCAACGGGAGCGCGAAGCCCGTAGTCAGACATTCCATGGACGCTTCACAACGATCGGGGAACTACACGACCACAACCTGGTACCACGCTATCACCTCCTGGTCCCGCCACCAGCCCGTGACACTCGTCAGAGGGGCTGTAGCGTCGGTGTTTCACAGATCGACTGTCACGACGACCAGGACTCGGGCGGGTCGACGAACGCCTGTCCCAGTTCCCGGGCCAGGGTGAGCGCTCGCCGGGCCCAAGCCGGGGTGGCGCCAGCCAGGCCGCAGGACGGAGTGGGTAGGCAGCGCTCGGCAAGCACCGCACGGTCGAAACCGAGCCGGTCGAGGAGATCCAACGCGGGACGGGCCAAATCGGCAAGAGTACGTGGTCCCCCGGCTTGCGCTGGGGGCTGCCCTGAATGCGGCACTGCCGGCACCAGCCCGAGCAGCACCGACACCCCGGAGTCCCATGCCTCCCCGAGGGCGTCGACGGTGGCCCGGGGCGCGCCGATGAGCAACTCGGCGTCGACGGCCAACGCGTCGACCCCAGCGCGGCGCAGCAGCGCCAATGGTGGCCGCGGCGCGCAACAGTGCACGATCCGCGGTACCGGCAGCGCCTTGAGCACGCTGTGGAGTAGCTCGACCGCTGCACTCTCGGGTACCGCAGGCACAGTGCCCAACCCGGACGGGGTGGGCACGCTGCCGGCGAGCACCGCTGGCAGGCCCGGTTCGTCAAGCTGCACGATGGCCCTCGCCCCGAGCCGGCGGGACACCTCGCCCGCGTGTACCCGCAGCCCCTCGGCCAGCGACGCCGTGAACTCGCGCAACGCGCCGAGGTCGGTAAGCACCTTGTGCCCACTGTGCAGCTCCACCGCAGCGGCCAGCGTCCACGGCCCGGCAGCCTGCAGCTTGATCACCTCCGGTTGGGCCCCGGCGGAGCCCACCGCCTCCTCGAGCGCGTCCAGGTCGGTACGCAGCAGGTCAACGCCACGGCGGTGATCGCGACCGGCCCGGGCGGTGACCCGGTACCCGGAGGGCACCAGCTCGACGGCGAGGTCGACGAGTAACGCCGCGGTGCGGCCAATCATGTCGGCACCCGCGCCCCGGTTGGGTAGCTCGGGCACGTGAGGAAGCTGAGGTAGCTCGCCGATCACAGCGCGAGCGGCTTCGAGGGGGTCGGTGCCGGGCATCGAGCCGATACCGGTCGCGGTACCAGGAGGCCAGGGTCGTAGGTCAGTCACCAGAGATGTCTACCAAGGTTGCCGGTGCGCAGCGCGGGGCCTCCGGCGGTATTCGTCACCTTTGCGTGTACACCCCGCTGGTGGAGCAATCCACATCCTCGACGTTAAGATTTTCCGGACGGCTCTTGCGTGCGCTGATAGGCTGGGGAAAGTGATCCCAGGACAGTGATCCCAGGACATGGGTTTTAGGGCCGGAACATGAATTCAGGGGAGTACCGAGGCCCAGCGGAGTACCAACGAAGAAATCGTTCGGCACCAGCCGGGCCACTACGCACAGGCTCACCGGCCTGCGGCTGGCGGTGGCTGCGGACGCTATGTCCGCCCACGCCATTGGCGAACAACCGATACCATTGACAATGAGGAGCAAGGCGATGGCAAATTATGCTTCCGGCACCGTGTTGACCTGCAGTCACGGCGAATGTGGCTGTCGCGTCCGAGTCGAATCAGAATGTGGCTGTGCGCACGCCGACGAACCCTACGTTTGCACGTGTGGCGCGCCGATGGTCAAAGTTGTCGACGAGGGTGCGGAGCTGGCGGGATCATCGGCGGGATGACCGATGCGCCGCGCTAGGTAGTAGCTCTGGGGCAATTACGTGCCACTACCAATTGCCATCGGACATCACTGTTGGGCACGGTATGTGATGCCGAACCGGCACTGCCGCCGATGAGGTACCTTCCCTGCCCGGAGCCACCCAGGTCACCTTTCCTAGGAGGATTCGATGTCTGATGCACTGAGTTTTGCCGAGCTCGACAGGCAACAGGTGGAGCTGCTGCCGGCCCGCACCGTCCTGTCGATGTTCGCCCAGGGCACCGATGGCGGTCACGCCAGCAACGGCACCAACGGCATAGGTCTCATCGGCCTAGACCACGTTATCCCCGGCGGCGGTAACGGTTTCGGCACTCCCGGCGGCGACGCCGAGGGCAGCTCCGGCACTGACTGAGCCCCCGACATGGAGCCTCATCCGGGAGCTATGCATAGTTCGATAGTCCCGATAAGGCTCATGTCGGAGTTATCGGGGGGAGCTACCGGGTGGCGGTGATGGTGGCGCTGCCGAGTACGACGTCGCCGTCGGCGTCGGGGCGGTAGAGGGCGACGGCCTGGCCAAGTGCCACTCCGCGCAGCGGCTCTCGCAGCCGCACCAGCATGCGACCGTTGACGGCCTCAGCCACGGCGCTGACACACCCGCCGTGCGCCCGGACCTGCGCGACGCACGCGACCGGGCCATCGGGCGCACCCGCCGTCCATACCGGACGATCGGCCTCGATCATGCCAATATCCAGGCGCTGCGCGGGTCCCACCCGTACGGTCCCAGTGCCCGCCTGGAGCCCCAGGACGAACCGCGGTCGACCATCAGGTGCCGGCTTCTGCAACCCCAGCCCGCGGCGCTGGCCGACCGTGAAGCCGTGCACCCCGTGATGGTGTCCAAGGACCTCACCGGTTTCCTCATCGACCAGTTCTCCGGGCCGGGACCCCAGCCGGTCGGCCAGAAATGCCCGGGTGTCACCCGAGGGAATGAAGCAGATGTCGTGGCTATCCGGCTTGTCCGCGACGGCCAGACCACGTCGGGTCGCCTCGACCCGGATCTCAGCCTTGGCGGTGTCGCCGAGGGGAAACAGCGCATGCGCCAACTGGTCGGCAGTGAGCCCGGCGAGCACGTAAGACTGGTCCTTGCCAGCGTCCATGGCCCGGCGTAATACGCCGTTACACAGGCGCGCGTAGTGACCCGTGCAGACCGCGTCGAAGCCGAGGGCACACGCCCGGTCCAGGAGCGCGGTGAACTTGATCCGCTCGTTGCACCGCAGGCACGGGTTGGGGGTGCGCCCGGCGGCGTACTCCGCGACGAAGTCGTCCACCACGTCGGCGGTGAACTGCTGCGCGAAGTCCCAGACATAGAACGGGATGTCGATGACGTCGGCGACCCGCCGCGCGTCGGCGGCGTCCTCTTTCGTGCAGCACCCGCGGGCACCGGTACGCAGCGTGCCGGGCTGCGCTGACAGCGCCAGGTGCACCCCAACCACCTCATGCCCAGCGTCCACCGCCCGGGCGGCCGCCACCGAAGAATCCACCCCCCCGCTCATCGCTGCCAAGACCTTCATGGACAGTGCCTTTCTCAGGGGCCTTTCATCGGGCCTTTCATCGGGCCTTTCTCTGGGGCACGTTTACGACGCCGCCACCCGCCGGATTCCCGCCCCGCGGGCCCGGGAGACCACCGGTTCGATGGCATCAAGCACATCAGCCACATCCGCGGCCATCGAGGTGCGCCCGAGAGAGAAGCGCAGCGAGCCGCGAGCCGCGGCCGGCGCGGCGCCCATCGCTAACAGCACGTGGGAAGGCTGCGCCACGCCAGCGGTGCACGCCGCGCCCGTGGAGCACTCGATGCCCCGGGCATCGAGCAGCATCAGCAGCGAGTCACCCTCGCAGCCCGGGAAGGTCACATGGGCATTGCTCGGTAACCGCGAGGGACCGCCGTCGATCACACTGTCGCCCGGATCCCCGTTGAACACCGCATCGGGCACCTTGGCCAGGATCCCGTCCACCAGCTCGTCTCGCAGCCGCCCGAGCCTGATCGTGCTCCGCAGCTGCGACGCCACTGCATGCCGGATCGCGGTGGCCAACCCGACGATCGCCGGAACATCCAGCGTGCCAGACCGCACATCGCGCTCCTGGCCGCCGCCGTGCAGCAACGGGGTCGCCGCGACCTCACGGCCTAGCAGCAGCACCCCGGCTCCGTAAGGGCCGCCCAGCTTATGCCCGGTCAGGGTGAGCGCCGCGGTCCCGGATCGGCCAAAGTGCACCGGGAGCTGACCCACCGCCTGGACCGCGTCGGTGTGCAGCGGCACCCCGTACCCGGCAGCGACCTCGGCCAGCTCGCGCACCGGCGCCACGGTGCCCACTTCGTTGTTCGCCCACATCACGGTCACCAGGGCCACCGAGTTCGGGTCACGGGCCAGCGCGGCGCGCAGGGTCTCGGGATGCACCCGGCCGTAGCCGTCCACCCTGAGCCACTCCACCTCGGCGCCCTCGTGATCGGCCAGCCAGGACACCGCATCGAGCACCGCGTGATGCTCGATGGTGGAGGCGAGTACCCGCGTGCGGCGCGGGTCAGCGGCACGCCGCTGCCAGAACAGGCCCTTGACAGCGAGGTTGTCGCCCTCCGTGCCGCCCCCGGTGAACACCACCTCCGACGGGCGGGCACCCAGCGCCTCCGCAATGCTCTCCCGGCATTCCTCGACGGTACGACGAGCCCGCCGGCCCGAGCCGTGCAGCGACGACGCATTGCCCAACGTGGACAATGCCTGGCTCATCGCTGCCACCGCCTCCGGCAGCATTGGCGTCGTAGCCGCGTGGTCAAGGTAAGTCATCGAGACACCAGCCTAACGGCGCACCCGGTGACGGCGGTGCGGGCCGGTGCGGGCCGTTCACCATCCCCGGAACGCAGCTGCAGCCGCGACCGGTTCCGCAAGCCGCGGCAGGGTCACCACGGTGACGGCGGCTTCGGCACGGGTCGCCAGCGCACGACGGTCGACACCCGCAGGGGGCAGCAGCGGCAGTAACTGCACATCCACCACCAGGCCCTGCACTCCGGCCACGCGTATCACCGCCTCCCACAGGGTGATGGAGCCGACGAAGGAGGCCACCGTGGTGGCACCGGCACCGGCCAGGCGGTAGCGCAACGCCACCGGCCGCACCGATGTTGCGGTATCGACGGCGGCTTGAAAAACCGCTGGCCTGAACCGTCCGCCAGCGAGCCCACACCAGGTGGTCCCTTCCGGGAACGCTCCGATGGCCGCCCCACCGGCCAGCGCACCGGATACCGCCTCGACCGTCCGGGGCAGCGTCGACAGCCGTTCGCGGTCCACGAAAACCGTACCCACCCGGCGAGCCAGCGGCCCGACCACCGGCCACCCTCGAACTTCGCTCTTAGCCACCATACGCAGCGGCTGGACCGCGCCAAGCGCGACCATGTCCAGCCAGGACACGTGGTTGCTGACCACCAAGACTCCGACCCCTGGGGCGGCGAACCGGTCACCGCCGGTGACCTCCAGCTGAATCCGCAGCGCCCGGAGCAGCGCCCGATACCAGACCCGCATCGTCCGTTCCCGGCCCGCTGGAACAAGCAGGGGGAGCGCGGCCGCCAGCACCGCTCCCGCCAGCAGCATCGCCGCAACGGCCAGCAGCCGCATCAGCCGGCGCCCCCAGCCCGCGGCGGGCACCGCATCGGCCGGTGGCAGACAGCCCTCGCCGCAGGGCGACACCGGCATCCACGGATGCGGGCGGTTCATGCCGCTTCGCCCAGGAAGTGGCGCAGGTAACGGGGATCCACCCGGTCCAGGCCCAGCAGCATCAAGAAGTCGGCCACCCCGAAGTCCGGGTCATGCGCCGGCGGCCCGCACACCCAGGCACCCAACCGCAGGTAGCCGCGCAGCAGCGGGGGCAGGCTGGGGCGCTGGGGCGTCGACGCCGGATCAGCGTCCCACGACCGTCGCGCCGTCGCGACATCCCACGGGCAGCGCGGCGCCACCCGGTAACGCTCGGGTGCGAGGTGCCGAATCCGCACGGTGTCCCAGACCCCAACCGCGAGCGCGCCATCCGGAGCGCCGGGAGTGCGCAGCGGCACCGATGCGCAGCCCACCAGCCACTGATAGCCGGTAAGCAGCATGTAACGCGCGATCCCCGCCCAGACCAAATTCACCACCGCCCCGGTGCGGTGGTGAGGGTGCACGCAGGAGCGGCCGGTCTCCACCAGGGTTTCGCGCAGACCCGCCAGCGTGGGGATCAGAAACTCGGTCTCGCAGTACAGCCCGCCAGCACGCCGCGCGCCCTCGGGCGAAAGCATTCGGTAGGTGCCGACAATCTCACCGGTCGAGTCTTCACGCACCACCAGGTGGTCGCAGTGTGCGTCATAATCGTCGATATCCAGGCCGGGTTCGGGCGTGTGCAGCACAGCGCCCATCTCGTCGGCGAACACGCGGTGCCGAAGCCGCTGGGCGGCGCGGATGTCGGCCTGCTGCTGAGCCACCAGCAGCGTGTAGTGAGGGAAACCTGTGGACGCAGAGGTGGTCACCAACAGCTGCGTTGTACGCATAACCCTGGGTGTACC
>JAFAXZ010000222.1 GCA_019240665.1 Pseudonocardiales bacterium
GGCGGTCTGCAGTTCGATAAGGCCACCTGGAGCGCCAACGGCGGTAACCGGTACGCCCCGTACCCGCACCAGGCAAGCCGTGAGGAGCAGATCGCGATCGCCCAGCGGGTCCGCGACGCCCGGGGCAACTACCGTGCCTGGCCCACCTGCTCAGCCCAACTGGGCCTTTGATAAGACCGGGGGGTGAGCCAGGAGGCGGGCCGCGGTGTGGCGGCTACTCCGGTCGGTCCCGCGTTGCTGGGGCTGGCGGACCTGCGCGCGCTGGCCGATCGACTTGGGCTGCGACCGACCAAGCGGCTCGGCCAGAACTTTGTGCACGACGCCAATACGGTGCGTCGTATCGTAGCGGTGGCCAGCTTGGCAGCCGACGATGTCGTGTTGGAGGTCGGACCTGGGCTGGGTTCGCTCACTTTGGCGCTGCTCGGCGTGGCGAATCGGGTGCTGGCCGTAGAGGTGGATCCGCTGCTTGCCGGTGCGTTGCCCGCCACGGTGGCCGACCGAGCCCGGGAGCGCGCCGACGCGCTGCGGATCCTGACCGCCGACGCGCTGCAGGTGCGGCGTGCGGAGATCGTCGAGGCAGCTGGTGGCCTGGAACCCACGATGCTGGTCGCGAACCTGCCCTACAATGTCGGTGTTCCCGTGCTGCTGCACCTGCTGGCCGAGTTGCCGAGCCTGCGCCGTGGGTTGGTGATGGTGCAGGCTGAGGTGGCTGAGCGGCTAGCTGCCCCACCGGGCACCCGATGCTACGGCGTACCCAGCGTCAAAGCGGCCTGGTTCGCTGAGGTCCGCCGCGCTGGAACGGTGCCTCGTACGGTGTTCTGGCCGGTGCCCCATGTGGACTCCGGCCTGGTGTGTCTGACTTGCCGACCAGCGCCGTCCACAGTGCCGAGAGAACAGGTCTTCGCGCTGGTTGATGCCGCGTTCGCGCAGCGCCGCAAGACGCTGCGGGCCGCCTTGGCTAGCTGGGCGGGTTCGGCCGCCACCGCCGAGCAGGTGCTGCGCGCGGCGGGGGTGGATCCCAGCTCCCGCGGCGAGCAGCTCACGATCAGCGATTTTGCGACAATCGCTCGCGAGTGGCTCTGCTAGTTGCCGGCGAGCCGGAGCTCTGCATCGTCACTCATGGGTTGCCCACAGACGCCCCGTACCCTGGTGCCGTGCTTGCCGTTGTGCCGCAACCGGTTACCGTGCGCGTCCCGGCCAAGGTCAACCTGCACTTGGCCGTGGGAAGTCTGCGCTGGGACGGCTATCACGAGCTGGTCAGCGTATTCCAGGCGCTGTCGATGATTGACGAGGTAACCATCGCGGCCACCGACGAGCCCGGCGTGCAGGTGTACGGCGAGGGCGCGGGGACGGTGCCCACCGACCGCCGCAACCTCGCGTGGCGTGCGGTGCTCCTGCTCGCCGAGCACGTCGGACGCCAGCCTGCCGTGCGGGTGGTGCTGCGCAAAACCATTCCGGTGGCTGGTGGGATGGCCGGCGGCAGCGCCGACGCGGCGGGCGCTCTGGTTGCGTTGGCCGGACTGTGGCGCTTGGATATCAGCCGCGAAGAGCTTGCCGGATTGGCCGCCAGGCTGGGCAGCGATGTGCCGTTCGCGTTGTGCGGCGGCACCGCGTTGGGCACTGGGCGTGGTGAGTCCCTGGTGCCGGTGCTGACCCGGCACACGTTCCACTGGGTGATTGCGCTGGACCACCGCGGCCTGCCCACCCCGGATGTCTACCGGGAGTTGGACCGGCTTCGGCAGGGTGCTCCCCCGGGCTGTCCGTCATTGGCATCCCCGCCACCGGGGTCACCGCTGCGGGATCCGTCGCTCCAGCGGCTCGGTGATGTTGAGCCGTTGCTCGAGGCATTGGCTGCGGGGGATCCCCGGCAGCTCGCCTTGCTGCTCGGTAATGATCTGCAGGCGGCCGCGGTGTCGCTGCGCCCCGCGCTACGCCGCACCCTGCGGGCCGGAGTCGATGCCGGGGCGCTGGCCGGTATCGTGTCAGGATCTGGACCGAGCTGCGCGTTTCTGTGCGCCGACGCCGACGCCGCGGTCCGGGTTGCCGCCGAGTTGGCCGGTGCCGGGGTGTGCCGTACGGTCCGGGTAGCCAGCGGCCCGGTGCCCGGCGCCCGGATTGTCGAGGATCCGCGCCCCGTGCCGCCTTCCGAACCCCTGGCGCGTGCTTGATGGCCGCCGATTCCGCCACCTTCCGGGAGCTCGATGGTGAACTGTGGGTGGCACTTCCTGCGAAGAATGATCTGCCAGACCCGCTGGCTGGAAGTCGCCGACGCCGCCGGTTGACCGGTGCGGGTGCTTCCCACCACAGCCCATAAGGTGGCCGCTTGTGAGCAGGTTCGTTGACACCCTTCTAGCACACTGCGCGCCGGATTCACCGACCCGATCCGACTGTGGCATCACCACTGGTGGACTGACGCAGCCGCGCCGCGCCACCTGGACGGAGGTGTACGAGAGGGCCCTGCGGGCCGCCGGATGCCTGATGGGCACCGCCGCTCCCGGTGTTCAACACGGTGACGCGGTCGCGATGCTGGCTGGTGATCCCGCGCTGATCGCTCCCGCGGTGCAGGGTGTCTGGTTGGCCGGTGGCAGTGTGACCATGCTGCACCAACCCACCCACCGTGCCGATCTGGCGAG
>JAFAXZ010000320.1 GCA_019240665.1 Pseudonocardiales bacterium
TCAAGGATGGCCAACCAACTCCGATCTGCAGCCGACAGGGCGACCGCACCCTGCTGCGGTGAGGACATCCCTAGCTCACCGAGGCGATGACCGAACCACAGAAACAACAGCTCGTCGATGCCATCGAGGGCGACCTCGGGGTCTACCGCGTGCACCGGTCCGCCAGCCGCAGCTTCCACGTCGACCCGATGCACGGTGGTCTCGTGAGCCATCCGACGCCGCCAGAAGCCGTGCGTCCGATCGGCAGGCCACCAGGTGTCGCACGGTTCAGCAGGGTCATGCTCGCGCAGCTCCGTCAGCAACTCGTTGAGGCCGCTTCGCACGAAACCGATCAGATCTTCGTCCGACGGTGATCGCTGCCACCGGTCGGGTCGACGCCCGTCTCGCACCCACAACCGGGTCACCCGGTGCACGCTACCCACATGCCGTAAGGTCTCTGCCAAGGTGAAGTTGGGGCAGCCTGGTACTTCGGCTTCCGCCGCGGACGGCAACGCTGAGTCCGCCATGCTAAGCATCAACTCGCCCTCGATCCCGATCACGTCCAGCATCCGGCCGTAGTCGATCAGCGGTCGTGGAGCCGTCATCGTGAAGTCCTTGCCGCCGCGACGCTTGCGAGGGTAAGGAACTCACCAGCCTGACGAACCAGGTCGTCAGCGTCGCGGTGGGTCACCAGACGATGTGCACCGGCCTCGGCGGCTGCCCAGGTAGCCGATGTGGTGGCAAAAAACGTCGACCATTCCGACAGTTCCGGCGCCACTGTGGCGAGCAGCGCCCATGCGCTGATCGGCCGGGCGCGGCTGCGCGGCCGGGCCCGTGCCGCCAGTACGGCGGCCGCTGCACGCAGCGCCGCACGGTGCGCCTGGGCGTAACGATCTACTGGATGTGCGGCGTACTCAGCGTCGAGCAGTCCCTGACGCGCCCGCTCGAGCAAGATACGTACGCTGGGCGGGCAGTGACTCGGTCCATCGTCTTTCAGGCTGTCGTACCGCGGCATGACGGATGGAGTGAGCACAGCAACAGCGGCCACGTCGGCCTCCTGGGTCGGGAGTCGTGATGGGCAAAAGGCGTCGACTCCGCCGTGGGGAAGCCGGCGGAGCTCGGCGGCGGCGCGCTTCCCCCGCCCCGCCGCCGAGTCCTTGTTCGAACATATGTTCGATGCTTCTCCAGGATGCCCCTCTACGCTCCGTCCCGTCAAGTGCCAATTCCCGCCAGCACCGCAAGCCGATGCTTAGGCGTGCTCTCATGAAACTCACGCACTCTGTCGACGCCACCCGCATCGCAGTGGCATCGGCCGATACCGGAGGCCCGCGGTGACCGCAATGCCCACCCGTGAACCAGCACGGCTGGCTGAGCTGACGGCCGCGCAACTGCGTGGGCGGCTTGACGAGGCGCTGCGGGTCTATGTCACAGCGATGCGCTACCCACCCGGCACGGCGCAGCATCGCAGTCCAATGTGGCTGGAGCACACGCTGCGGGTCGGCTGGCTATGCATGGCTGCCTTCGACGCAGACACCCTGGTAGGTATCGGCTACGGCTACCGGGGGGCACCCGGCCAGTGGTGGCACGACGAGGTCCACCGCGGACTTATGCTGGTCGACCCCACTGCGGCACAACGCGAGCTCGCCGACTACTTCGAGCTCACCGAACTGCATGTGCACCCGGACGCACAGGGTAGGGGCATCGGCAAAGCTCTGCTTACCGAGCTACTGTCCAAAGTGGATGCCCCGCGCGCGTTGCTGTCCACACCCGAAGGCCCCACCAGGGCATGGCGGCTCTACCGACGGCTCGGGTTCACCGACCTGCTGCGTCACTACCACTTCACCGGGGATTCCCGGGAGTTCGCCGTACTGGGCCGCACGTTGCCGCTGTAGTTCCAGTCGATGAGTCGAACATCCGCTGTGCGGGACGTTAGTACTGGAACCGGCGATCGGATGTCACAACGTGCGCCGACTCCACCCACCAAGCCGCAACGGGGTCCCGGCTAGCTGACTTGCTCAACGACCTGAGCGCACCGGCGCCATGCCCAGGCGGGCCAGCACGGCCCGAGTGGAGCCAGATCGGTTGAGCGTGTAGAAGTGCAACCCCGGCGCGCCCTCGGCGAGCAACCGCTCGCACAACTCAGTCGCGACATCCACCCCCACCTGCCGCACTGCGGCGGGATCGTCACCCACCGCGACCAGCCGGTTGCGCACCGTCTCCGGGATGGTGCAACCGGATAGCTCGGCCATCTTCTGCACGCCGCGCAACGTGGTGATTGGCATCACCCCCGGCAGGATGGGCACCGTCGCCATGTCTGCGCCCGCCGCGGTTACTCGGTCCCGCAGCCGCAGGTAGTCCTCCGCGCGGAAGAACATCTGGGTGATCGCGAACTGCGCACCGGCTCGCAGCTTGGCGATCAGGTGCCGGACGTCGGATTCGGCGTCGGGCGAGCGGGGGTGGCACTCGGGAAAGGCGGCCACGCCGATGCAGAAGTGGCCGAGCGAGCGGACGAGACGAACCAGCTCCTCTGCGTAGTGCACACCCTGGGGGTGCGCCACCCACTCCCCAAGCGGCTCACCGGGCGGATCCCCACGCAAAGCCAGCACATTGCGAATCCCGGCCTCGGCGTAGCTACCGATCACCTGTCGCAGTTCGGCCACCGAGTGGTTCACCGCAGTGAGGTGAGCCATCGGGACCAGGCTGGTCTGCTGTGCAATCCGCCCCGTGATCCGCACCGTCCGGTCCCGGCTGGAACCCCCGGCACCATAGGTCACCGAGACAAAGGCCGGGTTCAGCGGCTCGAAGTCGTGCACCGCTTGCCACAGCTGGCGCTCTCCGACGTCGTCGCGGGGCGGGAAGAATTCTACTGAGAACACCGGGCGGCCACCGCCGAGCCGGTCGATGACGGCCGTCATGCAGACACCCTAGGCCGTGCCGACAACAAGGGTGCACCACAGGCCGCGAGCTACAAACCGAACCGGGACCCAGCCACGACCGAACCGGGGCATGTGTCGACACGAATGACCTCTATGGTCGGCACGCACAGTGGGTGCGGGCCCGGCTACGCGGTGCGTCACCATGATCGCAGGAGGTTCGATGGCGCAGGGGAACGCCACCCGCGGAGCCCGGACTCGGATTCTAGGCGGGTTAGCGGAAGATCAGCAGGTGCATGCGCTCGATGAGAATCTTCGCGCCGAGGTGCACCATGAACTTGCTGCCTTCCTGCAGATCAAGCGCGACGAGGCGGCGCACATCGACCAGCAGTTCGTCGCCGCGGTGGACTCGCTGAGCGACGTCGTGCTAGGCCCTGGCAAGCGACTGCGCCCGACTTTCGCCTGGTGGGGATGGCGAGGAGCCGGCGGCTCCCCGGTTGACCCACAGGCTCGGGCCGTGCTACAGGCGGTAAGCTCACTGGAACTGATCCACGCCTGCGCTTTGGTGCACGACGACCTGATGGACGGTTCCACCACCCGGCGCGGTGCGCCGACGACGCACGTCGATTTCGCGGCCCAGCACCGCGCGGCCGGATGGCTGGGCACGCCGGAACGGTTCGGCGCGGCCACCGCCATCCTGCTCGGGGACATGGCACTGGCCTGGGCCGACGACATGTTGCGCGGGTCGGATCTGTGGCCTGATCAGCTGCACAGAGCGCACGCCGTGTGGCAAGCGATGCGCACCGAGGTGCTCGCGGGCCAATACCTCGACGTGCTCACTCAGGCCAGCGGCGACGAGGCGCCCGAGACCGCGCTGCGGATCGATCGGTACAAGACTGCGGCTTATACCGTTGAGCGCCCGCTGCACCTCGGTGCCGCGATCGCTGGAGCCGGCCCCGCACTGGTGCACGCCTACCGCCGGTTCGGCGCTGACATCGGTATCGCCTTCCAGCTCCGCGATGACCTGCTGGGCATGTTCGGCGATCCTCGAGTCACCGGTAAGCCGGCCGGCGACGACCTGCGCGAGGGCAAACGGACGCTGCTGCTGGCCTGCGGGCTGCGGGCCGCCGACGACAAGCGGCAGACCGGCGCCGCTGAGCTGCTGCGCCGCGTCATCGGAAACCCGCAAGTGGACGAGAACACCGTGACGGAGATCCGCGAGCTACTGATCGAGCTCGGTGCAGTGACCGAGGTGGAGCGCCGGATCACCACGCTCACCAACTCAGCACTGGGTAGTCTGCGCGCCGCTGACTTAGCCGATCCGGCCGGCGCCCGGCTGACCGAGCTTGCCGCACTAGCCACCTGCAGAGTTCGCTAACGCGACCACGCGTAACGTGCACCCGTGCGCACCGTGCCTGGACCCACCGACCACATCATCATCGTCGGCGCCGGGCTAGCCGGATTGTCCGCGGCACTGCACCTGCTCGGATCCGGTCGTCAGGTGACTGTCCTCGAAGCCCAGCCCTATCCGGGCGGTCGGGCTGGCCGGATGGATCTCGCCGGCTATCGCCTCGACACCGGCCCCACCGTGCTCACCATGCCAGAACTGGTCGACGAGGCGTTGGCCGCAGTGGGTGACTCGCTCACGGCACGGCTAGATCTGGTGGCACTGCACCCGGCCTACCAGGCCCGCTTCGCCGACGGATCGGTGATCGACGTGCACACCGACGCCGACGCGATGGAGGCGCAAATCCGGGCGGTGGCCGGCCCAGCGGAAGCGCACGGCTACCGGCGGCTGCGGCACTGGCTGACCCGGCTGTACCAGGTCGAGATCGGTCGGTTCATCGGTGGCAACTTTGACTCTCCACTGGATCTGATGGCCAGCCGGGATGCCGTCCGCGACCTGGCCACGTTGGCTGCGCTGGGCGGCTTCGGCCGGCTGGGGGCTCAGATCGGCCGTTTCCTCCACGATCAGCGGCTACAACGGATCTTCTCCTTCCAGGCGCTCTACGCCGGAGTGCCCCCGCAACGCGCCCTCGGCGCGTACGCGGTGATCGCTTACATGGACACGGTGGCCGGGGTCTGGTTCCCCCGTGGGGGAATACAGGCGCTGCCCCAGGCACTGGTCGACGCAGCCTCCCATGCCGGCGCCGAAGTTCACTACAACACGACGGTGACCGCCCTGGAATACTCCGGGGAACGCGTCACAGCAGTGCATACCGCCGACGGTGAACGGGTTGGCGCCGATGCGGTGGTACTCACGCCCGACCTGCCGGTGGTTCACCGGCTGCTCGGCCGGGCCCCGCGGCGGCTGGTGCCACTGCGCTGGTCGCCTTCGGCGGTGGTGCTGCACGCCGGAGTCCGGGCGGGCACCGGGCCGGTCTGGACAGGGCTGTCGCACCATACGATCATGTTCGGCGAGGCGTGGGAGCGCACCTTCGACGAGATCATCTACCACGGACAGCTCATGACTGATCCCTCGTTGCTCATCACCCGTCCCACCGCCACCGACCCGCGCCTGGCACCTGCCGGCCGTGAGCTGCTCTACATACTCGCACCCTGCCCCAACCTGCACACCGCACCGCTGGACTGGGCCACCCTCGGATCGGCTTACCGCGATGAGCTGGTCAGCACGCTGGAGCAGCGGGGACTGACCGACCTGGGCGACGCCATCGAAGTCGAGCAGCTGATCACCCCCGCTGACTGGGCAGCCCAGGGGCTGGCGGTCGGAACCCCGTTCTCCGCGGCACACACCTTTGCCCAGACGGGGCCGTTCCGTCCATCGAACCTGGTGCGCGGGCGGACCAATGTCGTGCTCGCCGGATGCGGCACGACGCCTGGGGTCGGGGTACCCACCGCGCTCATCTCCGGCAAGCTCGCCGCTGCCCGGATCACCGCCGCTGGAGCCCGCCGAAGCACCACCGTAAGCGGCTGAACCAACTGTGTCATCACCACCCACCGCGTCATCACCACCCACCGCGTCATCGAAGACGGGGCCAGCCATGATGTCGACCCCACGGTCTCCGACAGTCACCTCCGGCTACGCGCCCCTCGGGCCCCAGTGTGGTCCCGGCACGGCGCAGGTGCAGTCCGTGTTGCTGCTCGACCGGCTGCGTCCGGGTCGGCTGCTGTCGGGCACAGTGCTGCTCGGATTCGTCGGTTCGGTCCTGGTCGCCACCATGGCGGTCGGGGCCGGCGGCATCCTGGTCACCGACCCCTTGATCACCGGGGGACCGCTGTCCTGGATTCGCTACGGGCGCGGGCACGACCTGACCACCGTGGCGCTTTACGTCGGCGTCTGGGTGATCGTGTGGGCCTGGGTACGCCTAGGGCGCGACGTGCTGAGCGGCACCGCGACCGTGCAGCAGGTGCAAATCGCCAGTGCGGTGTGGACGGCGCCCGTACTGCTGTCGCCGCCGCTGTTCACCCGGGACATTTACAGCTACCTGGCGCAGGGGGCACTTGCTTTGCGCGGACTGGACCCCTACCAGGTCGGGCCCTCGAAGCTACCGCCGGGAGCCATCGCGGACAACGTGCACTACGTATGGCAAACCACCCCGGCACCCTACGGCCCGCTGTTCATCCTCATCGCCAAGATAATGAACCGGTTGACCGGCGAGGACCTCATCCTGGGCGTGATCGGCATGCGGTTAGTGCTGCTGAGCGGCTTGGCTCTGCTCATCTTCGCGCTCCCTCGATTGGCCGATCAGCTCAGCGGCAATCGCACTGTCACGTTATGGCTGGTGATCGCCAACCCGATGGCCGTGGTGCATCTGGTCGGTGGACCGCACAACGATCTGCTCATGATTGGCCTGCTGGCGGCGGGCACACTGCTGGTACTGGTGCACCGACACGTTGCTGGGATCGCACTGGTCACCATGGCAATGGCGGTGAAGGCATCGGCCGGGATCGCGTTGCCGTTCCTGGTCTGGATCTGGGCGGCTCGCCTGCCCGGTAGCCGGGGCGCACAACTGCTGCGAGCCGGAGCGGGCAGCGTAGCAGTGTTCGGCACGATATTCACCGGAATCACGTTGGTGTCCGGCGTTGGCTTGGGCTGGATCCCGGCCCTGGATGCGCCATCGCTGATCGTCAACTGGATGTCGCTGCCCACCGCCACCGGGCAGCTCACGCACGCGCTGGTCGCCCCGTTCGATCACATAAGCGACCGCCCGTTCATCATGGTCTGCCGGCTGTTGGGCTCCGGGGTCTTCCTCGCCATCTTCGCCTGGCAGTGGTGGCTGGCGAGAGACGGCGGGCCGCAGGCTGTTCGCCGCGCGGCGCTAGCGCTGCTATGGTCGGCGCTGCTGGCGCCGGCCACCCTGCCCTGGTACCTCACCTGGGCCCTTGTCCTCGGCGCGGCCCTACCCTGGCCGCCACGCTCGCTGGCGTGGGCCGTCGCCGGGTCTACCTGGCTGGTGCTGTGCAGCTACCCCACTGGAGAGGATGCGCTGTCCTCGTGGCCTTACCAGTTCGGGATGGTGGCAGTGTCGCTGATCGCGGCAACCGCCCTGCTGCGTCGCGACCCGCTGGGCCTGTGGAGGCGCACACACCTCATCGATCCAGCGCCGATAGGCACAAGATGAATCGCGAGCTCGACGCCGCAGGTATCACTGAGCCCGCGCTGCGGGCCTCGTATACCCGATGCCGAGACCTCAACGCGGCGCACGGCCGCACCTACTTCCTGGCGACCCGGCTGCTACCACCTGGGCAACGGCCGGCGATCCATGCACTGTACGGACTGGCCCGCTACGCCGACGAGATCGTCGATGACCTCTGCGACACCCGGCCATGGCCGCAGCGGCTCGCGGAGTTGGACACCCTGGCGCAGCAGCTGCGCGAGGGACTGGCACGGAGCCGCTCGGACCACCCGGTGCTGGCAGCGCCGGTGCACACGGCGGTTCGCTACCAGATCGATCCGCAGCATTTCGCGGATTTCATGATCTCGATGCGGATGGATCGACCGGTGGACGAGGGCGGCGTAGCCGGTTATCGGACCTTTGACGAGCTGGGCCGCTACGTGCACGGCTCGGCGGCGGTTATTGGGCTGCAGGTGCTGCCGGTGCTGGGCACCGTGGTCCCCCGGGAGCGGGCTGAGCCACACGCCGCCGCGCTGGGTGTCGCCTTCCAGATCACCAACTTCCTCCGCGACGTCGGGGAGGACCTCGATCGCGGACGGGTTTACCTACCCGCCGACGAGCTGGCTTCATTCGGGGTGGACCGCGAGCTGCTGAGGTGGTGCCGCAGCACCGGACGGTCCGACCCCCGGGTGCGCCGCGCGCTGGCCTACCTGGTGGCGCGCACCCGGGCGATCTACCGCAGGGCGGCGCCGGGGATCCCAATGCTCGCCCCGGTGTCCCGGGACTGCGTGGCCACCGCGTTCCGCTTGTACGGCGGCATCCTCGACGAGATTGAGACAGCCGGTTACCATGTACTGGCCCGTCGGGTGGCAGTGCCATCCCACCGTCGGCTCGCCGTCGCGCTGCCAGGTCTGAGCCGGGCGCTGCTGGTGCGGGCGATGCGATAGACCAATGCCGTGAGCCGACGCCCGACAACGTCATTACCGCGTCGCACGCACTGGCTCCGATCAGGGCAGTCGGTGATGCGGACCCACGGTGGTCCCAGCGTGCCGTACCAACGCTGCGTCGACCAACGGTGGAGTGCACCACTGCACCCAGCGGTACACGGGTGACGTGGGCGACCTCGATGCCGTGCCCGATCAGCAGTTTCTTCCACGTCGCGGTAGCCCTTAACAGTCGCGGTAGCCCTTAACACAGGTACTAACGCACCGCCAGCACGACGACCTCAGAGGGGAAGCGGGACCCAGCGAACGCCGATGGCGGAGTGGACGGAGCGAGGCCACGGATCACGATCACCCAGCAAGTCTGGCCCAACAGTGTTCCCGCCGAATGCAACAGTGCCGATCAAAGACTGGCCGGCAATGACGAACGGCGGGAAACGATGAATCCGCTTCTGCGGTTATGTCCGGGTGATGGTTGGTATCACTGATCCCCGCCGAGGAGCCAAAGTTCATGCCGGGTGTGAGTAGAACAGGAGCACACGATGGGCTTGTGGGAGAAACGCGATGACATGATCGTCCACGAGGTGGAGCCGTTCAATGCCGAGCCGCCCCGGGGTGAGCTCGCCGATCGGGTCCTGACCCCGGTGGAGTCGTTCTACAGCCGCAACCACGGCCCGATCCCCGAGCTGAATCCACAGGCCTGGCGGCTGCGAGTCGGTGGTCTGGTCGATCGACCGCTGGAGCTGTCGTTGGAGGAGTTGCATGCCCGGTTCACGCCGCGGACGTTGGTGGCGACCCTGCAGTGCGCGGGCAATCGGCGGGCCGGGTTCATTGAGGTCCGGGACATTCCCGGAGAAATCCCATGGGGGTCCGCAGCGACCTCCACTGCGGAGTGGACCGGGACCAGCCTCGCCGACGTGCTCTCTGTAGCCGGGTTGGGTCCGCACGCCGCGCACGTCGCCTTCGCCGCTCCCGACGTCTCCCCCCTCGCCAACCCACCCCAGCCCTACGGTGGATCCATCACTGTTCAAAAGGCCCTCTCCGGTGAGGTCCTGCTGGCCTGGGCGATGAACGGGCAACCGCTACCAGCGGTACACGGCGCGCCGGTCCGGGTCGTGGTTCCCGGTTACATCGGGGCGCGCAGCGTGAAATGGGTGCACCGCATCACCGTCGGGCAGCACCCGTCGGACAACTACTTCCAGGCCACCGCCTACCGACTGCTGCTCGCTAAGACCGATCCACCCACAGCCGGCCCCGCCGACGGGTTGCCGCTGGGAGCCGTCGCGGTCAACGCGGACATCCTGCGCCCCGACGACGGCGACACGCTGCCCGCCGGACCTGTGCAGATCACCGGCTACGCCTTCACCGGCGATCACCACAGCATCACCCGGGTCGACGTGTCCCTCGACGGCGGCCGCAGTTGGCGCCCAGCAGACCTCGACGACCAGATCAGCCCGTGGGCGTGGCAGCACTGGCGAACCATCCTAAAGCTGCCAGTCGGCGACACTGAGATCACCGCCCGGGCCTGGGACACCTCCGGCGCCACCCAACCCGAATCACCCGTGCCACTGTGGAACCCCAAGGGCTACGTCAACAACTCCTGGGCCCGCATCCGCGTCACAGGTCAACGGTGAACACCGTAGGCACGGGAACAGGACCCGGGCCTGGAGACAACCCCCTTACGTCCCAGGATAACCATAAAGACCGGGGCGTGCGCAGCACAGCGGCCGCCGTGGCGACAGACCGATCGTGCGTGGCAGCCGACCCACGCTCACTGCCGACAGCGCCACGCCGAA
>JAFAXZ010000042.1 GCA_019240665.1 Pseudonocardiales bacterium
CTGTGGCGGTGTCACCGAGATCACCGGTTCGCCCGGCCGTTGCACAGTCACGCCCTTGGCGCCCCGGGTCATCACCGAGACGTCCACCCGCGCCAGGATGTCCT
The DNA here is from genome assembly GCA_019240665.1 of Pseudonocardiales bacterium. Taxonomy (GTDB): domain Bacteria; phylum Actinomycetota; class Actinomycetes; order Mycobacteriales; family Pseudonocardiaceae. The sequence goes on from JAFAXZ010000042.1 coordinate 105, forward strand.
CGTCGCCCCAGCCGGTCTTGCGTTCGAGCAGGCCTCGCTCGTAGGTGTTGGTAAACAGGTAGGTTGCACCTTCGACCAACTGCTTGATCGTCTCGCCGTCGAGCGTAGAGAGCTGCTGGGACGGGTCCGCGGCGAACGGGTAACCAAGATCCCGGCACTCCTGGGTGTGCCGCAGCATGGCCGCCGGGTCGCTCGGGCCCACCACCACGAGGTCCGTTCCGCCCAAGCGGTCCACGATCGGCGTCAGCTCGATGTCCCGGGATTCGGTCATCGCGCCAGCGTAGAACGACGCGATCTGGTTCTGGTCGGAATCGGTGGTGCACAGGAACCGGGCAGTGTGCTTGGTCTGGGAGATGTGCACCGCGCTGATGTCCACCCCGTGCGCCGACAGCCAGCGCCCGTACTCGGCGAAGTCGGCACCGACCGCGCCCACCAGCACCGGCGCCAGCCCGAGGCAGCCCAGGTTAAACGCGATGTTGGCGGCCGCGCCGCCGCGACGAATCGCCAGGTCTTCCACCAGGAAGGACAGGGAGAGGTTCGCCAGCTGATCGGACACGATTTGCTCGGCAAACCGGCCCGGAAAGACCATCAGGTAATCGGTGGCGATCGACCCCGTGACGATGATGCCCACCACGCCTCCCTTCAAGACCCTTAAACCCTTGCCGGCTGCGCGCTGGTGGGCAGCCCGGCGGACTCGCGCAGTTCTACCGCCTTGTCGGTCCGCTCCCAGGTGAAGTCGGGATCGTCGCGTCCGAAGTGGCCGTAGACGGCGGTCTTAGCATAGATCGGTCGGTGCAGCCCCAGATAGCGACGGAAGGCCGCCGGGCGCAGGTCGAAGTACTCACCCACCAACTTCTCGATGGTCGTGCGGGGTACCTGCTCGGTGTTGAAGGTCTCTACCAGCAGCGACAGCGGCCGGGCCACCCCGATCGCGTAGGCCACCTGCACCTCGACCCGATCCGCCAGGCCAGCGGCCACGAGGTTCTTGGCCACGTAACGAGCCGCGTATGCCGCAGAGCGGTCCACCTTGGACGGATCCTTACCGGAAAACGCACCGCCACCGTGCCGGGCGAACCCGCCGTAGGTATCTACGATGATCTTCCGGCCGGTCAGCCCGGCATCACCGACCGGTCCGCCGATCACGAACCGCCCGGTCGGGTTGACGAACAGATTGCGCGCTAGCTCGCCTTCGTCGTAAAAGTCGGCGGGCAGCACCGCGAGCACCACCTGCTCCCACAGGTCGGACCGGATCTGCTCAGAGGTGACCGCTTCGGCGTGCTGGGTGGAGATCAGTACCTTTTCTACTCCGATCGGGACGCCATCCCGGTAGCGGACGGTGACCTGAGTCTTGCCGTCGGGCCTTAGGTAGGGCAGCGTGCCGTCCTTGCGCACCTGCGCCAGTCGCTTGGACAGCCGGTGGGCCAGCGCGATCGGCATCGGCATCAGCTCGGGGGTCTCGTTTGTGGCGTACCCGAACATCATTCCCTGGTCACCCGCACCGGCACTGTCCAGTTCGTCCTCGGAGAGATTCCCACGCCGCTCAGCCGCCATATCAACACCCTGAGCGATGTCCGGCGACTGCTTGTCCAATGCGATCATCACCGCGCAGCTGTGCCCGTCGAAGCCGAAGCTCCCGTTGTCGTAGCCGATCTGGCAGATCGTGTCGCGCACGATCTGGGTGTAGTCCAGCACCTCCGGTGTGGTGATCTCTCCCGCCAGCACGACCATCCCGGTGGTGATCAGGGTCTCACACGCCACTCGCGAGTTCAGGTCCATCGTCAGCGCCGCATCCAGCACCGCGTCGGAGATCTGGTCGGCCATCTTGTCGGGATGGCCTTCGGTCACCGACTCGGAGGTGAACAGGTACTCAATGCTCTCCAGCTGGGTCACGGGGTCATTCTCCTTGCTCGACGGTTGGTTCCGGCGAGGTCACTGTGTGCTCCTTATGTTCGGCCAGCTGGTTGGATCCCAACTGAATCGGCCAACACTCAGTGGGCCCACATCGAACGGGTAGGGTGCGGCGGACCGCCACGGTTCCTTCTACCATCGCTGCCAGCTTCGATTTGGCGACATGAGCGGGAAGGTGACGCAGCCCACAGTCCGTGTTGATGATCAACTTATCGGCGGGAAAGGTGTGTCAGCGCCCGGTCCCACCCCGACCGTTGGATCACCTCCAGGTCCTCGTAGCCCTTGCGGGCAAACTCCCGAATGAGCTGGTCCACGTTCGCGTCAAGTACCGCGGGAAACAGAAAGTCGTAATGACGTTCCCAGGATGGCCGTGCATAGCGGTTGCCATAGCAGACGCGGAGTCCCCACATGACGTCCACGCCCTGGGTCACAATATTAGATGGCGTGCAGCCGGGGCAGATTGGGATCGCGGCACCGGAGGATGGTGAGGTGGCGGTTGCCGACCTGACTGCACTCCTCACGGATGATTGCGCCTTGCGTCTCTACAGGCGGCTGCGCCGCCAGCTCCTCGTGGAACCAGCCCCTATCCCGGCGAGCTCCAGTGCGAGGCACAGGAGCCCGGCCGCCAGGAAGGCAACCGCGTCTAGCCGGCCGAACACGACTCCGGCCAGGTCGAACACCAGGGCGATGGCGAACAGGACGGCAGCGATGATGGCAAGCATGATGACCTCCTTACTCAGCCCGGCGGCGTCTGTACAGGACAGAGCACTACCCATTCCGGCCGATGTTCGCACGAGACGGCACCGCCCGCATGGCAAAATCGCCCCAACCCCGATGCGAGTGTCAGGCGGCGGTTGAACTCGAGCACCTCGTCGAGCTGGCGCAGCACGTCGAGCAAAGTGCCGTTGAGCCGCTTCTCGTCTTTGATCGGTGCGTCCAGTCCGCCGCCACAGCACCCCGAGGACCCGGCCGATAAGTTCTGGCCTGTGCCTGCACCGGTGACTGTGCGGCGGGCGCGGGTGGGGGACGTCCGCCGGATCAAGGATCTGGTGGATTGCTATGCCGGCGCGGTGCTGCTGACCAAACAGCTCGTGACTCTCTACGAGGACGTCCAGGAGTTCTGGGTGGCCGAACGAGACGGCGCGGTGCTGGGCTGCGGCGCGCTGCATGTGCTCTGGGAAGACCTGGCCGAGATCCGTACCCTGGCTGTGCACCCGGACGCCCTAGGTCAGGGGGTAGGACACGCTCTGGTCGCACAACTGGTGGAGCAGGGACGGGTACTGGGGTTGCGCCGCCTGTTCGTGCTGACCTTCGAGGAGCGCTTTTTCTCCCGGCACGGGTTCCAGCCCATCCAAGGCACTCCAGTGACCGCGGAGGTCTACGACGAGATACGCCGCTCGCATGACGAGGGCGTCGCGGAGTTTCTCGACCTGCCCTACGTCAAACCCAACACCCTGGGCAACACCCGCATGCTCCTTGAGTTGCCGGTTCCTTAGTGGCCGGCTCAATCGTCCTCGCCTGCGCCGACGTCAACACCACGAATCGAGCACAGCAGCCCGTCAAGCTCCTCGGGCTTGGCCAGGACCTCACGGGCCTTCGATCCCTCTGAGGGACCCACCACCCCCCGGCTCTCCAGCAAGTCCATCAGCCGGCCCGCTTTTGCGAAACCCACCCTGAGCTTGCGCTGGAGCATG
>JAFAXZ010000184.1 GCA_019240665.1 Pseudonocardiales bacterium
CGGGTGAGATCACGATGTGCCTGCCCTGCGAGTCGGTGATCGTCACCTCCGGCAACCGCAGGGCGATGGTGAGCGGCCCCTTGCCGCCATGTGCCGGGATTTCCCAGGTCTTCTCGACCACGGTCTCGCTCATAACCTTGCGCTCAATCTCCACTCGATTCATTCGCAAGACGATCGAGCGTTGCAAGTACTGCAAGCAATAACCTAGTCGAGTGATTGGATCAGTACCCTGCTCGGGGCATAGTGCACACCATGCCAGGCAACCCGCACACCTCGATCCGGTCCCGGCAGGTCGCCGCCGAGCTGCGCATACTACGCGAGCAGGCAGGCCTGTCCGGCGCGGAGGTGGCCAAGCGGCTGGGCATGTCGCCCAGCAAGATCAGCCGGATCGAGACCGGCAACAGCGGCCTGCAGATCGAGGACGTCGCCGCGCTGCTGGGCCTGTACCAGGTGCCCGCCGCCACCCGTGACGAGCTGCTCGACCTGGTGCGCCGCTCCGAAGAACGCGGCTGGTGGACCCGTCAGCCCGGGCTGCCCCAGCTGTGGCGCAGCCTGATCGACTTCGAGGCCAAGGCCACCCGCGTGCAGAACTACGAGGCTCTGGTGGTGCCTGGGCTGCTACAGACCGCGGAGTACGCGCGGGCGATCATCCAGGGCATAGCGCCCACGGTCTCTGAGGTTGAGCTAAACAATCTGGTGGCTGCCCGCATGGCCCGCCAAGCAGTGCTGACCCGAGCCAGTGCCCTGCAGTTTTTTGCGGTGGTAGACGAGGGGGCGCTGCGCCGCCCGATTGGCGAGCATGGGGTGATGCATCGGCAACTACGCCACCTGCTCAGCGTGGCGGAGCAACCGCACGTGACGCTGCGGGTTGTGCCACTGAGTGTCGGCGCACACGCTGGGCTGCGCGGGCCGTTCGTGATCCTGGAGTTCGCCGAGGAGCCGGCGCTGGTCTTCGTCGAGAACCAGACCACCGGGCTGATTCTGGAGGAGGACGCCGACCTAGCCGCCTACCGGGTGGCGCTGGGGAATATCCTGCATGCAGCCCTTGCACCCGCTGCAACGACCGAGCTGATCGTCCAAATAGCCGCTGAGCTCGGCTGAACACGCGGGCCGCGCAGGGCTGTACGAGCACTGGAGAGGAGTCCAGGATGCCTGCGCTGGACCTCAGCACCGCCCGCTGGCGCAAGAGCAGCCGCAGCACCGACATTGCGAACTGCGTCGAAGTCGCCGTTACCGCCGGCACCGTTGCCGTGCGCGACTCCAAGCACCCGGCCGGCGGGTTGCTGGCCGTCTCCTCGCGTGCCTGGACCGCCTTCGCCACCGCGCTGCGCGCCGACAAGCTCTTCTGAACCAGGAAAGTCAGGGACCGGATGCTCCACGTTGGCCCGGCGCTTGCCAGCGGGCGGCCGGTCCCGATCCGCTCACTGGGGTAATCAATCCCGCATCGCAACCGGAGAGTAATGCCCGAGGCTCCGCAGCCCAGCCTTCTTACGGCTGCCACCAGGCCCATCTTGACATCGAGGCTGGCCGCCTTTTCTCGAACAGTCTGTATGCGGCTGCCTACCGACTGACGCTGATGGGTGTTCGGCGGGTAGCCTTGCACCCCCCCAACGACCGAGCTGACCACCTAAAGCGCGGTTGACCTGGAATGACAGACCGCTCAGGGGAGCAGAGCCGTCACGAGAGCCTGGAGAGGAGCGGCAGTATGAGTGAGCACGGCGAGTCTGGGGTGCCGTTGCCGCCATCGGCGGGTGGGGCGGCCGACAATCTCAACGCGCTGCTCGCCCCGCCGACGTCGGGGCAAGGACCGATGCAGGACATGGCGTCGATCCTGCTCGACTCGACCCAACACTTCCGGCTTGACGTGGACCAGGCCCCGCAGGCAATCTCCACCTTCCGGCAGGTCGCCCACGAACTGCGGGCACTGATGGACGAGGTCCGCCAGCTGGGCAACGTTAAGCCACCAGGCCTTGACGCGGTCAGCATCAACGCGGCGAAAGAAATCAGCAAATGGGCAGTCAGCGAGGAGCCGGGATCGCTGCAAGCAGCGCTGGAATCCGGGGCAACCCAACTGGATAAGGCAGCCGACGCGCTGGAACGGTCGCTGCAGACCCATCAGCAGACCGACGAGGTCAACGCCACTCACCTGCGTTCGCGAGAACTGTAGATGAGACGCTCGATCCCGATCGTGGTGGCACTCGCCGCCGCGTTGGCTGGCTGCTCGGCGGGTAGTGCGCGCTCGGCCGGTGCGGGTGCGGCGCCGGCATCGTCGGCCAGCGCATCGGCCGACCCGATCCCCCCGGTGCGTGACCCGAAAAACCTGGTCGGCACGCCGCCCTGTGCGCTGCTCACCCCGGCGCAGCTCACGGCCAACCGGATCGACCAGTCCGGCCGGCCTAAAGATATTGTCGGTGCCCCCGGTTGCGAGTGGAGCGACCGGGCGTACACCCGGGAAATCTCGATGTGGGCGGACATCGGGCCGGACGTCCTGCACAACAACTACGCGCAGCGGGACACCTACCCCGTCTTTGAAATCACCCAGGTAGCGGGACACCCGGCGATCCGCACCAAGAACCTCGTGAACGGCACCAGCTGCCACTTCGTCGTCGCCGCCGCCGAGAAACAGACGCTCAACGTCCGGTTTACCTCGCTGCGGCAGGGGCTGGAGGAGCCGTGCGGGCCGGCGAGGGCGCTCGCGGAGGCCGTCATGGGCAACCTGCCACCGCATACCAGCTGATCCGTAGCTGCGGCTGACCCGTTAGCGAAGGGTAGTCGGAGCCGGGAGCGCATCCCATCGCGAGGTCACCACCAGCCGCCCACCACGGCGCCCTACGATCGCCCCCATGCCACCTGCCGACGATGACATCGAGACTCGCCTGGCCACCGTCGAGCGCGGCGTCACCGAGCTTCGCGAACAACTCGCCATCACCAGCTCCGACGCTGCCGCTGCCCGCATGCTGGCCGCCGGCGCTGACCATGACGTCTCCGAGGTCCGCGCTGAGCTGCGCGCCCACACCCAAGCCCTCAACGCCCTGCGAGAAACCCAGCTCGAGCAGGGCCGGAAGATCGACGAGCAGGGCCGAGAGATGCGCCAGGGCTTCGCCACACTGGCCACCGGCATGGCACAGATCACCGCGCTGCTCACCACGAATTCCGGAGGGTCGGAAAACCTGTCGGACTAGCAGGTGATCAACGGGCGGGGCCGACCGCTTCGATGTTGGCGATGGCGAAGTCGCGTTGGGCATTGCGGAGGTGGCACCAGGAGTCGAGCCATTTGCCGTAGAGCTGTTGTGGCCGGATTGCCCGGGTGCTGCGGCTGCCGTTCTAGTCGCGGTAGACGATGCGCACGTCGTTGTGGTGGTCCACGGCGTCGGACAGGAGTTCCAGCTCAGCGTCGTCGAGGTGACAGTTGAGCTGTGCCAACAGCTCGAAGGTGTTCGAGTCCGCGGCGGACCCTACGGCCGCGCCCTGTGGATCGGCCGCGAGCCGCCGGGCTAGCTCGGTGGCGGACAGTGCAGATCGCGGTGTCGTGATGATCGCGCGATCGGGTACCGATGCCTGGTGGTCGGGACGGACTTCGACAATCACCGTGCCCTGGGCATCTTCCGCCATCGGGGACAGGCCGACCTCACGCAGGCGCGCCAGAACGTCGTCAAGACTGGACGGGCTGGACAGGACAGTAGGGGCGAGCCGGCTGAGGTGCAACTTGTTGAGAGATCGAGTGTGCAGGATCTCGGTGATCAGGGTTTCGTCGGCGATAATGCAGGAGCGCATACCACGCACCCGAACCTGCCCATGCCGGCGGGACGCATCGGTGATCAGATACTCCAGTGGCTGGGGAACCGGGCGGGCCGAGATGGTGGCCAGCTCAGTGAGCAGGTCCTGGGCAGTCCACCCGGTATCGAGCGCAGCCCGGACGCTGGCCGGGGTGAACCGCCACGTTCTCGCGGCCCCGTGGGTCTCGGCGACGGCCGAGTCGTTCAGCAGCCGTGACACGGCCGTGCTCGGCTGTCCGGAGACCACGGCCGTGAGGTCCGACTGCAGGATCACGCTGCACGGGGTTTCGGGGAGCAGCGCGGCGCACCGCCGAGCCAGCTCCTCCACCGCGTCCTCCGACACGGACCCAGCCACGGCCAACAGATGCTCTCCGAGTTCCGACACCCCGTCCGTAGCGATCACCCCGAGCAACTCGGCTTCGCGGATGGCGGCGGCCACCTTGTCCACCCGTTGCCCTGCGTCGTAGCCGTGCAGCGGGAAGAACCAGTCGACCTCCTTGCTCGCCGCACACACCGACGCCCCCGAGCGGGCGGCCGACAGCAGCGCGCGCCGCAACAGTCCAGCGGCCGACGCCAGGGGCAAGGGCGGCGGAAGCTCCTTGTCGCCCTGAATTTCCCGGCTGGTCGGCGCGTGCTCAAGCGCGAACCAGGCGTCGACCAGCACCGCCCACTGCCGGGCTGGCTCCACGGCGCGCCATGGGGCATAGGAGTGCGTCGGTGCATACCCGGCGTCGGCTTGGCCCAGCAGGCCAGCGGCGTAGGCCAGGTCGATCCACAATACGAGGACATCCTCGGGGATCGACAATCGCCTGGCCAACCGGGCCCGTTCCCGAGGCCCGACTCCACCCTTCTTCAGCGCCGCGATCGGGGCTGCACCTGCCTCGTCGAGCAGGATCGTCACTCCCCGAAGTGCCTCCTGGGCGGCGGCCTGGGCAGCCCGGCGCACCGCTGCCTCGTCGGCGCCGGCTAGCGGGATACCCGGACGCCCGGTGAGCGTGAGTTCGCGTTCGGTCAGCCAACCGGCGATCGCCACTTCCCTGGGCAGTTCAAGCCCATAGTTGGTGGGCAGCAGCAGGCCGGCCGCGATCAGCAGCTCGATCGGGTCACGATCACCGGTCACGCGAGGCCGGGGGCGACCGAATCCCGAGTAGTAGTCGTGATAGCCGTGCCGGAACTCGCTGAGCCGGTCCTTGGCCGGTTTCGGCAGCTCAGTGATCACCTTGGTCAGCAGAGGTAGGTCCGCCATGCACTCGGACAGCCGCGCTGTCAGTTCCGGCTTGCGCAGGCCGTCCGTGGCCGCACCGAACGCGCCGACCGCCGCGCGCAGGTTGTCAGCGAGGACCGATCCCACGATCTTCGCCACCGGCCGCCCGCCACCGATCTCCGCCAACCAGTACGCCTCCAACCGTTCCGGCAGGCAGAGGATCCCGGAGCTGTCCCAGGCCAACCCTCGCCCGCACAGCTCGGCCACTGCGTCACGCACCGCCTGCTCCGAGGCGCTAAGCAGCCGGACGAGACCCGGAACCGTCGCCGACGCACCAAGCGCGACGATGGCCTGCCCGACGATAACCATGTCCCGGTTCGCCGTGCGTAACGCGGCACCCAGCGATTCCGCACCTCCCAGCCGCTGCGCGAGCTGACTGAAGCCACGCGGAACCGGCTGCACCAGGACATCCGGCCGCGCGTGGAGCAGCGCGGTCAACGACACCTCGCCCAGACCGGACAAGTACTCGATAAATGATCTTGTACTCACGTCCGCCATTCTGCCGTTGGGCCACTCAGGGGTTCGAACCGGCGGTCACATCCCACAGGCGCTGACCCCCGCAGCCGCGAGAAGGAACTACTAGCTGGCTTGAACCGCGCCGCCGAGCTCCGGGCGTGCGCACGCCCACACTGGTCATCGAGGCGCCGGAGGATCCTATTAATCCCCCACCGCACAGTGCTCAGTATTGACAGCGGAGCACGAGCATCGCTCTTGCTGGTACCCGCAGCCTGCCCCCGGACACGGTGTCGCGTTGCTTGCGTCGGGCGTTGGCTAGCAGCGGGTCAGCAGTATCCACGACGATCTCCCAACTCCGGCCGTACGTGGAGTCGGGCAAGGTGAAGGTGATCGGCCGGTGGTGGGCATTGATGAGAAGCAGGAAGGAATCGTCGATGATCCGTTCGCCGAGATCGTCGCGGTCGGGAATGCCCCGGCCGTTAAGGAAGATCACGACGGTTTGGGTGAACCCGACGTTCCAGTCCTCCTCGCTCATCTGCTGCCCGTCAGGGCGTAGCCAGGCGATGTCTTCGATGTTGGAGCCGCGGATCGGACGGCCCTGGAAGAACCGGCGGCGGCGGAACACCGGGTGAGCCGCGCGTAGCCGGGTGAGCCGGGCGGTGAACTCGGTGAGGACCGAGTTCTGTCGTGCGTCGTCCCAGTCCACCCAGCTGACCTTGCCGTCCTGGCAGTAGACGTTGTTGTTGCCGTGCTGGGTGCGGCCTAGCTCGTCCCCGTGCGCGAGCATCGGAACGCCTTGAGACAGCAACAGGGTAGTCAACAGATTGCGTTTCTGCCGTTCCCGCAACGCGATGATCTTGCCGTCTTCCGTAGGGCCCTCGGTGCCGCAGTTCCACGAACGGTTGTGGCTCTCCCCATCGCGATTTTCCTCACCGTTGTCCTCATTGTGTTTGTGGTTGTAGGACACCAGATCGTTTAACGTGAACCCGTCGTGCGCGGTCACAAAGTTAATCGAGGCAATGGGACGGCGGCCGTCGGCTTCATATAGGTCCGACGAGCCAGTGAATCGAGAGGCGAACTCGGCCAGCGTGGCCGGTTCACCACGCCAGAAGTCGCGTACCGTGTCGCGGTACTTGCCGTTCCACTCCGTCCACAGCGGAGGGAAACCACCGACCTGGTAGCCGCCCTCGCCCACGTCCCACGGTTCAGCGATCAGCTTGACCTGGCTGACTACCGGGTCCTGGTTGACCAGATCGAAGAACGCCGAAAGCCGGTCCACCTCATGGAACTCCCGGGCCAGGGTGGCCGCAAGATCGAAACGGAAACCATCGACGTGCATGTCGAGCACCCAATACCGCAGTGAATCCATGATCAACCGCAGCGACTCGTGGTGACGGACGTTGAGACTGTTGCCGGTGCCGGTGGTGTCGTAGTAGTGCTTCAGGTCGCCCTCAACAAGCCGGTAGTAGGCCGGATTGTCGATACCCCGAAACGACAGCGTCGGCCCGAGATGATTACCCTCAGCGGTATGGTTGTATACCACGTCGAGGATCACCTCGATGCCCGCCCGGTGTAGCGAACGGACCATGGCCTTAAATTCCTGCACCTGCTCACCCCGAGTGCCGAAGCAGGCATAGTCGTTATGCGGGGCGAAAAACCCGATGGTATTGTAACCCCAATAATTAGACAACCCACGCTCAGCGAGCATGGAGTCGTGCACGAACTGGTGCACGGGCATCAGCTCGACCGCTGTCACGCCGAGGTCTCGGAAGTGTTTGATCATGACGGGGTGGGCCAGACCAGAGTAGCTGCCACGGACGTCATCGGGGATCTGAGGATGACGCATCGTCATACCCTTGACGTGCGCCTCGTAGATCACCGTCTCGTGATAGGGAATCCGCAGCGGCCGGTCATCGGACCAGTCGAAGAATGGGCTGATCACCACCGAGGTCATCGCATACGGCGCGGAATCGGCGTCATTGTAGGAGTCCGGATCACCAAACCAGTAGGCAAATAACGCCTCATTCCACTCGATGCGACCATCGATCGCCTTGGCGTACGGGTCGAGCAGCAGCTTGCCCGGGTTACACCGCAGCCCCGCCGCCGGATCATACGGGCCGTACACCCGATAGCCGTAGCGCTGACCTGGGCCAACCCGCGGCAGGTAACCATGCCAGACCAGACCATCGCGTTCCGGCAACATGACCCGCGTTTCCCCGCCAGCGCGGGTGAACAAGCACAGCTCGATCCGCTCCGCAGCCTCGGAAAAGATCGAGAAGTTGGTGCCACCACCGTCATACGTCGCACCCAACGGATAAGACGAACCAGGCCAAATATCCACACACCCTCCCAGACCCATACTCCTGCGCACGGTACGACACCACCACCCAGCGATGCCTTTGTATCCGCTACACACGGCGTTCGCCACCTCAAGCGACGGTCGGCCTGTGGCGGTGGCCCAGCGCCGGACGGCCGGGGCGAAGCCCACCACCGCGGTGGGCTCAGACGGCACTGTTGGCCTGGCTGGTACTCCCAGGAAGCACGGGAAAGATCAACTCGATAACCCAGGCCCACGCTCACTCCCGTGGTGAAGATCGTTTGAGCTGCCCGGTAAGCGGGCAACCCGTCCTCATGACCAACGAAGGAATTTGGATCCGCCGGGTCTACGACGAGCCAACCTCCGAGGATGGGACGCGGGTGCTTGTTGACCGGATATGGCCGCGAGGGCTAGCCAAGGAGGCCGCCAACCTGGACGACTGGGTCAAAGACGTCGCCCCGTCCACCGAGCTCCGCAAGTGGTACGCCCACGATCCAGCCAAGTTCCCGCAGTTTCGCAGCCGCTATCGCGCTGAGCTCGAAGCACCGGTCAGCCGGCAGGCGGTGGCGCATCTGCGCGAGCTGGCAACCGATCGGCGACTGACCCTGCTCACCGCGAGCAAAGACCTCGACCACAGCCAGGCCACAGTGCTCGCCGAAGTACTGCAGGAATCCCGATGACCATACCCGGACCCGACGAAGGCGGCGACCCTGTCTGCTGGCTACCCCGAGTCTGCCCTTCCTGCGGCCGACTCGCCGACCAAGACCCACCCACCGGCTGCACCCACTGCGGCGCCGAAATCCCGGCGTCGAAATCCCCGACGACCAGCCCCGGTCCGCACCGGACGGTCACCTCGTGACCGGTGCGTCGAGCAGGCGCTCGATGGCCGCCAGCTTGATGCACACGACTAGCCCGTTCAACGCCTCGGCTAGCTCCGCGAGGGGCGGGTAGGTGGGGGCAAGCCGGATCACCCGGTCGTCGGGGTCCTTGCCATACGGAAACGGTGCGCCTGCCGCAGTCAGCGCGATACCGGCGCCAGCGGCCAGGTCGACGACTCGACTGGCGCAGCCGTCCAGTACGTCGAGGGTGACGAAATAACCGCCCTCGGGCACGGTCCAGGTCGCCACTCCGCTGTCGCCGAGCTGGTCGGTCAGTACGCGCTGGACGAGATCGAACTTCGGCTTGAGCAGTACCCGGTGCCGGTCCAGGTGGGCGTGCACACCGGCCGCGGTCTGAAGAAACAGCGCGTGCCGCAACTGGTTGACCTTGTCCGGACCAATCGTGCGCTTGGCCAGGTGCCCGGTCAGCCAGTCCACGTTGGCCGGGGACGCGCCGTAGAAAGCCACCCCACTGCCAGCCAGTGTGATCTTCGACGTGGAGCCGAACACGAACGGCCGGTCGGCGTGACCTGCGGCGGTGGCCAGCCGCAGGATGTCGGTGAGCCCATGCCGGACCTCGGTCAGGTGGTGTACAGCGTAGGCGTTGTCCCAGAAGATCCGGAAGTCGGCAGCGGCAGTGTGCATCCGGGCCAACCGACCGACGGTCTTCTCAGAGTACCGGATGCCGGAGGGGTTGCTGTACTTGGGCACGCACCAGATCCCCTTGATCCTGGCGTCCGCTGCGACCAGCCGCTCGACCTCGTCCATGTCCGGGCCAGCTGCATTCATCGGCACAGTGATCATCTCGATGCCCAGCTTCTCGCACAGCGCAAAGTGCCGGTCGTAGCCGGGCACCGGACACAGGAACGCCGTCCCGGTGCCCAGGCCCCACGGCCGCGCCAACCCGGGCACGCCGAACAGCACGGCGTGCACCAGACACTCATGCATCAGCTCCAGGCTGGAGTTACCGAATGCGACCAGCTGCTCGGCGGGCACCTGAAGCAGTTCGCCGAAGATCTTACGCAGCTCCAGCAGCCCGCGCAGGCCTCCGTAGTTGCGGGTGTCGGTGCCATCCCCGGCCCGGTGTCTGCCGGCGCCTGGCAGCTCCAACAGCGGCTCGGACAGATCCAGCTGCTCAGCTGAGGGCTTGCCCCTGGTCAGGTCGAGGGCGAACTCCCGCGCTTGCAGCGCTTCGTACTCGCGGCGCAGGTCGTCCCGGTGCCGGGTTAGTTCGCTGGTGGATAGGTGAGTCAGGTTCACGTCTGCATCATCCGCGTGGTCACCGAATCCGTACTCGGCGACTGCCACATTGAGGTGCAGCACGCTAAGCCGCGGCACCAGATCGCTACCATCGAGGCGACCGCCATCCTCGACACGGTCACCATCTTCGTCCCAGCCGGGGTCAATGCCCGGCTGTCCGGAAGCGTGATCGTCAGCGCGAAATCCTCGAAGGTGACCACACGGCCCGTCGAGAACGCCCCCATCCTGAACGCTCGCTGCACCGGTCACCGGAGCGCGGCGGCCTCCCTGGTAGCGAGGATCTCCTCGACGAGACCCGTGTGCACCGCACCCGCCGCGAACAGGGCGTGGCGCAGTACCTCGGCCAGGAACTCCGTCGTCGTGACGATCTGGTCCCCGCGTACCTCCACCTCAGAAAGCGCCCGGCACATCCGCGCTATCGCCTGCTCGCGAGTGGGCGCCCACACGATCACCTTGGCCAGCAACGAGTCATACGCCGCCGAGACGACCGCGCCATCGCATACTGCGCTGTCCACCCGGACGAACGGGCCCGCGGGGAAGACCGCCCGATGGATCGGCCCGGCGGTGGGCAGGAACCCCCGCATCGGGTCTTCGGCATTGATCCGGCATTCAATGGCCGCGCCGTTGAGGGGAATCCCCGGCAAGACCTCCATCGGCTCGCCCCCTGCGATGAGCAACTGCTGGCGTACCAGGTCGATCCCGGTCACCGCTTCAGTGACCGGATGCTCGACCTGGATACGGCAGTTCGCCTCGAGGAAGTGGAACCGGCCGTCGTCGCCGACCAAGAACTCGAACGTCCCAGCGCCGGTGTAGCCCACGGCGCACGCCAACGTGACGGCGGAGTCGTACATCCTTGCCAGCACTTCGGCGGAGAGCCCGGGCGGTGGCGTCTCCTCGATCAGCTTCTGCCTCCGCCGTTGTACCGAGCAGTCCCGGGCGCCTAGGGTCACGATGTTGCCCTGGTTGTCGGCCAGGACCTGGACCTCGACGTGCCGAGCGGGATGAAGGTACTTCTCGACGTATACGGTGCTGTCGCCAAACAACGTGGCAGCCGTGAATACGGTCCGCTCGAACTCCGCAATCAACCGGTCGCGTTCGTGCACCACGGCCATCCCGCGACCGCCACCTCCCGCGACCGCCTTGACAATGACTGGGTAGCCGATCTCGTCGGCGACGGCGAGCGCGTCCGCAGCCTCGCGCACAGGCGTGACATTGCCCGGTAGCACGGGGACGCGAACCTCGACGGCCGCATCACGTGCTGTTGCCTTGTGCCCGAGCCTGGCGAGCACGCCAGCGGACGGGCCCACAAACGTGAGACCGTGCAGCGCACACGCCCCGGCAAGGTCGGAATCCTCCGAGAGGAAACCGTAACCTGGATGTACCGCGTCGGCGCCCGTGCTGAGCGCCGCTTGCACGATCGCCGCATGATTGAGATAGCTGCGCTGCGCCTCAGTCGGCCCTATCTGGATCGTCTGGTCGGCAAACCGTGCCGCCGGTGATCCAGCGTCCGCCGTCGAGTGTGCCAGTACTCCGCGTATGCCCATTTCCCGGCAGGTGCGCAGGATTCGCAAAGCAATCTCACCGCGATTAGCGACTAGAACTGTGGAAAACAAAGTGACCCTCGATGTCCTTACGAAGCAGTCAGACTGTCGCGGTGGCGAACTCGGTGGTGCCGTGTCGCGGTGCCACCAACGGCTCTAACACGAGCAGCGGCTGCTGGTACTCCACCGGGCTGGCGTCGTCCACCAGGATGTCCAGTATCCGACCTGAACACGGCGCCGTGACGGCATTCATCAACTTCATTGCCTCGATAATGGCAAGTTGCTGACCCTTCTGGACAAGATCCCCCTTCTCGATGAACGAGGAAGCACCCTGCTCCGGGCTGCGGTAGAAGGTCCCGAGCAGCGGTGCGCAGACCCGGATGTTGTCATCCGGCGCACCTGATGCCGTGGATTCGCCGGCATCGGCGACTACGTGCCCTTTGGGCTCGGTGATCGGCAGTCCGGACCACTCTGCCTCGAAGGCGCTCTCCCCGTGGCGTATCCGGACGCGCAGCAACTGCCTGCCCGTCGAGTTCTGCAGCCGAAGCGCTTGGTTGCACATTTCCTCCAGCAGATGCGCGTCAGAGCCCACCATGCGTTCAACCATCTTGATTTCTTCTCGTCGTCAGTAGGAGCGGAAACGATTCCGGCGCGCCTTCAACAACTCATCGACCTCATGCCTGCGCAGGTCGTCGATCGCGTCGCTGAGCACGGCCCGCAACAACTGCGCGGTCGCCAGCGGTGCGTCATGAGCACCGTTTCCCGGTTCTTCAATCACGGCGTCGATAATTCCCATCCGGAGCAACTCCGGCGCGTGCAGGCGCAGGGCCTCCGCGGCGCGCGGTGCGGCTTCCGCGCGCTTCCACAAGATCGACGCACAACCCTCCGGACTGATCACCGAATAGACCGCGTTGGACAATGCATACACCCGGTCGGCGACACCTAGTGCGAGCGCACCACCGCTGCCGCCTTCGCCGGTCACGACACTGACAATCGGCACTGATAAACCGGACATAAGGCGCAAATTGTCAGCAATCGCCCAAGCCTGGCCCTGTTCTTCGGCATCGATCCCTGGATCGGCTCCGGGAGTGTCGATCAAGGTGATCACCGGTAGGCGCCACTTTTCCGCCAGACGCATCAGCCGGGCGGCCTTGCGGTAACCACCGGGAGAGGCCATTCCAAAATTTCGCGCCACGCGCTCCGCGGTATCCCTGCCTTTCTGGTGGCCAATCATCATCACGGGTCTACCGTCGAGTCGCCCAATGCCACCGACCAGCGCAACGCAGTCGGTGCCCAGGCGATCGCCGTGCAGTTCGGTGAAGTCGTCCAGCAACATGTTCGCGTAGTCCAGGGTGGTCGGCCTACCTGCCTTCCTGGCCATTCTCACCACGTCCCAGGCCGGCGTCTCCGGCAGCCGTTCGGAGTCGGTCACCAGCCAGTTGGACGGACCACACGCACCGGTCTCGCTCGGGGCTTGGACAGTGCGCACGATCGCCGCGATCCTGGACCTGATGGACCTCCTCGCCAGCACCGCGTCGACGAAACCGTGCCGGAACAGCGACTCCGCCTTCTGAAAGGACTCCGGCAAACGCTCACCAGTGATTTGCTCGACGACTCTCGGCCCGGCGAATCCGGTGCGCGCACCCTCCTCCGCGAGGATGATATCCGGCAAGGTCGCAAATGACGCGGCCACTCCCCCGTAAGTCGGATCGGTAAGCACAGAGATAGTCAGCACCCCGCCGGCGTCCAACTCGGCCAGCGCCTGACTCGTCTTGACCATCTGCATCAGCGCGAGATTGCCCTCCTGCATCCGGGCACCGCCCGAGGACGTGACAATCACCAGCGGCACCCGCTCCTGCACCGCGGCTTCGGCTGCTCGTGTCACCCGCTCACCGACGCCACGCCCAAGGCTCCCACCCATGAAGCGGAAATCCATCACGGCCAGCACGACGGGAAATCCGCCAATTGCCGCGTGTGCGCAGACGACCGCCTCATCCAGGCCGCTTTCCTCACGAGCCTCGTGCAACCGACGCAGATAGGACTTCGTGTCTGTAAAATGCAGCGGGTCGTCGGTGATCGACGGAGCCTCGAATTCGCGAACACTGCCCTCGTCCGCGAGGGATTCGATCCGCTCCGGAGCGGTCATCAGACCGTTGTGCCGACAGCTGGCGCAGGTCCTGAGGTCCCGCCGGTAGCGCTTTCCATACGCGATCGCACCGCATTTCACGCAGCGGACCCAGTCCCGGGAGACGGCAGCAGTCATAACACTCTCACTCTTCTCGCCAAGTCGTGAGCCAGCAATAGAGATGCCCATCGGTTGGCAACCGGAATTCTCCAGCACTGCACGCACCCGACGCAATCTCTCTTGCTCAATTCTCCGAGTCCGGCAGGAATCTCGTTGCGGAGACGATACTTGCGGCAGCGGTTGGAGCACGACTCGAGAGCTTCTGAATCAGCTGCTGGAGCACGACTCGAGAACTCCTGGATCAGAAGTCGTGTACCGAGTAATAGCATCAGCGGAGGGGAACGGGTGGAGGCCGGAGGGCGACGGTGACGCAGAAATCATATTTGACGCAGTCCCATGAGGGCCGACCGGTCGTGTCCATCATCGGATCGGCGGGTTTCGTCGGCCAGCACCTGCTCAGTACCATGCGGCTCGCCGACGTCCAACCGATGACCTTCACGAGGGAGAAACCGTTCCATCACCAGGGCCGGCTCCACGCGGCACTGCGTCACTCGGACGTGATCTTCTACCTGGCCAGCAACATCACCCCGGCGGTGGCGGCACGCGAACCACAGCAGGGATTCGAAGACCAACACAGTTTTCGGGTTCTGCTGGACGGATTGCGCGGCAGCGGGCACCGGCCTCTCGTGGTACTCGCCAGTTCCGGCGGAACGGTCTACGACCCGGCTTTCGAACCACCGTATACAGAGGACTCGCCGACTCGTGCGGTCGCCGGCTACGGCGCGGCGAAGCTGTTCCAGGAACAGGATCTGATCGCCTCCTCGAGCTGGATCACTCCAGTGATCCTGCGGCTCGCCAACGTCTACGGTCCCGGCCAACGCACGGTCTCCGGTTACGGCGTGGTCGGGCACTGGATGGAGGCGCTGCTGGCCGGCCAGCCGCTGAAGATCATGGGCGACCCCCGCTCGCGCCGCGACTACGTCCACGTCGCCGACGTGGCCTCAGCTATGTTCGCCGTGTATCGCAACGCCGACCGGCTACGCCACAGCACCGCGTCCGTCGTACTGAATATCGGCTCCGGTGTCCCCACGTCGCTGGAAGAGCTGTTGCACTTCTTCGAACGCACCGTCTGCTACGACATCGAGGTGCAAAGGCAGGCCGCTCGCGTGTTCGATCGCCGGGACGTGTGGCTGGACATCTGTCGCGCCGCACGCATCGTCGACTGGCGACCGCGGGTCTCGTTGCCGGCCGGGCTCACCGACACCTGGCAGGAGCACCTGAGGATGATGATCACTGAGCGACGCGCTGGCTTTTCACGTGTGCTTGCGGACCCTGCTGAGGTAGTCGGCGATGTGGTGGTTGCGCACGCGGAGTGCGGTGCGTGGGGTGCAGGATGCGGACTCAGGTTCAGGCGGATATGGACGTGATCGGATGGATCGCTCGTTGCACCTGAGGCGGCACGCAGTTGGAAAGCGTCTCGTTCAACCGGTTTCGCGCGTAGACCTTCACCAGCTCCGGTAGCTTGAACCCCGTTACGGTGGATGACTCGTCCACGGTGTCCTCTGCAAGCTGATGGGACACCAGGGAACGGATGGTGCGCTCGGCCAGGTGCCGGCCGGTTCCCATCAGGTCAGCCAACTGCTCGACCGTTACCGTCTCCCCCAGGAACATACTGGCCAACCGGAGCGTACTCTTCTCCTGCTCATCCAGGCGTTGGTAGGGCGCATCGATCCGCCGGAACAAGTCGATGTCACCGTGGCTGAGCTCGCTCAGCCTGCCGTTCTCCTCGGCGAGCAGCTGCACGAAACTGCTCATCGGCCATGCCGGAGATGCCATCAACTTCGCGCCCGCGCAGCGCAACGCCAGCGGTAGCCCGCCACAGAGCCGGCACAGTTCTTCTGCGGCCACCCGCTCTCGCCGCACTCGATCCGGTCCGATGAACTGGGCGAGTATCGCCAGCGCATCGGGTAGATCCAGGGGGCCGACCCGAACCGAGGTGGTCGCCAGTACATGCAGGCTCGCATGCGAACCAGTGACAATCACCGTGCATCGGGACGACCCCGGCATCAATGCGCGCACCTGCCCCACCGACGCGGCGTCGTCCAGCATGATCAACACATCTCGCC